>JANQQZ010000170.1 GCA_028284805.1 Phycisphaerales bacterium | reverse complement strand
CCGAGCACGAGGGCTGCCGAAGGCTGCTGTGCCGCGCGGGCGAGGCGGGGGTGGACCGGGTGTTCGGCGTGCGGCTGCCGATCGGCGACGCTCGGTCGGTCGAGGGGCTCGACGAGGGCGACCGCGCGAGGCTGGCCGACGCGGGCGTCGCGCTCGCGATCGACGACGGGGCGACGAAGCTCGGCGCGCCCTCGACGGTGATCCGCCTGACCGCGTCGGGCTACGAGCTGGTGCGCGAGGGGGCGATCGAGGCGCGGTACCTCGACAAGCTGGTGCGTGGGGTGGTGCTGTTCGTGTGCACGGGCAACACGTGCCGCAGCCCGATGGCCGCCGCGATCGCGCGTGATCTCCTCGGGGACGACCCCTACACCGAGGTGCTCTCGGCCGGGCTGTCGGCAGGGAGCGGGTCGCCCATGACCCCCGAGGCCCGCGCAGCGCTGCGATCGATCGGTGTTGAGCCCGGATCGCACCGCTCGAGCGCACTCAGCGAGCGCGACCTGACGCGGGCGGATCACGTGTTCGCGATGACCGCGGGGCATCTCGCGGCGTTGGGCGAGCCCCGGGCGCAGCTGCTCGACCCCGAGGGCGAGGACGTGCCCGATCCGATCGGCGGGCCGCAGAGCGAGTACGATTCGACATGCCGGCGGATCCGCGGGCTGGTGCGGCGTCGTCTGGAGGCGCTGGATCCGGCGCCCCCGCGCGAAGTCGGCCCGGGAGACGCGCCATGAACATCGCGCTGGGAGCGGACCACCGGGGTTCGGACGCTATCAACCGCCTGGCCGAGCGCCTGCGCGGCCAGGGGCACGAGGTCACCCTGCACGGCTCGACCGGCGGCGAGACCTGCGACTACCCGATCGCGGCGTTCGAGGTAGGCCAGGAGGTCGCCGAGGGGCGGGCCGACCGGGGCGTGCTGGTCTGCGGCACGGGCATCGGTATGTCGATCGCCGCCAACAAGGTCGCGGGCGTGCGCGCCGCGGTCGTCAACAACGAGCTCACCAGCCAGCTCGCGCGGAGCCACAACGACGCCAACATCGTCTGCGTCTCGGCAGACCTGCTGGGCCTGCGTCTCATCGAGCAGATCGTCGATCGGTTCCTGTCGACCGAGCACGAGGGCGGTCGGCACGCGCGGCGCGTGGAGCGCATCAGCGCGATCGAGCAGGGCGTGTCACCGCACGCCGATCCCTCCTGAGCCCTCGCCCGACGCGTCGTCCTCGGCCGGGGCGTGGTAGACCGCGGCAGAGCCATCGAGCCCGACGACGATGAAGTCATCGAGCGCGTGCACCGAGCGAGGCGCGCCGTGCAGCTCGAGCGACCGCTCGGCCTGGATCGTGCCGTCGGGCAGGCGCATCGCCGCGAAGCGGTAGCGCTGGGTCTCGTCGCCCTTGTCGGACGTGGGCTCGGGGCGCCGCGCGACCGCGACCGCGAGTCCCTCGGCGAGCGCGGGCGTGCTGAACGGCACGAGGCCGTCGTACGCGTCGCCCCCGACGAGCCGCCCCGCACGGTCGAAAATCGCCAGGCCGACGTCCGACGCGAAGACCAGCCCGCCCTCGGGCGTGGTCGCGGTGGTGATCGTGTCGGCTTTGGCGACGCGTCCCAGGTCCTGCAGGGGCTGCGGGCGGAGCAGCCCCGTGGTCAGGTTGATCTGCCAGAGCTGGCGATCGAGGCCCACGACGTAGGCCCGGTCGCGCCCGACGATGCAGTCGCCGCTGAGGCGCACCGCGGGGTCGTCGACGGTCCAGACCGTCTCGCCCCGGGTCAGGTCGATGCCGACGACCCCGAGGTCGAGCCCGAGCAGCATGGTGCGGTCGCCCGCGAGGCGGACCCAGCGTCCGAAGCTGCGCCGGTCGCGGAACTCGGCGGGCCCGAAGACGGGCTCGCCCGTTGCGATGTCGTAGGCCGCGGCCATGGGCACGACGCCGTCACCCTCGTTGCGCCCCGGATCGCCCGGGCGTTCGCCCACGACCGCGAGCACCCCGTCGTCGAGCGCGGCCTCGTAGATCATGGGCACGTCGAGCTGCGCCGCGAAGACGGGCGTGCCCGTCTCACGCTCGAACACGACCGCGCGCCCGAAACGCTCCACGACCCCGATGTGCCGACCGCCGACGACGATCAGGTGATCGCGGAGCCAGACCTGCCCGTCGAGCGGGGTCTCGAGCACGCCCGTGTCGTAGCGCTCGGGGCGTTCGTCGAAGAACGAGCCGAAGACCGGCGTTTCCCACGTGGTGCTCCCGGTGACGGTGTCGATCGACTCCAGCCGCGCCGCGTCGTGCACCCCGTCGTACAGCAGCGCGGTGGTGGGCGTGAGGCTGACGAGGATCGGCTCGTTGGCGGCGATCCGCCCGAGCGGGCGCGTCCACACGGGCACCAGCCCCAGCGGCGCGTCCGGGTCGGCCAGCACCGTCGACTCCCAGTCGATGCCCACGTCGGGCCCGGCCTCGTCGCCCACGGTCCACAGCGCCAGAACGCCGCGACGCTCGCTGCGCAGGATCAGGTGCGATGCCGCGTCGGGCCCGCGCCCGCTGAGCGGCTCGACGGGCTCCCACCCACCCAGCAGCTGCGCCATGCGCCCGGGCGTCGCGCCGACGCGCGCCGGACGGCTGCGCGCCCCGAGCCTGGCCAGCAGCTCGCGTTCGAGCGCTGCCGCGTCGATCGCGGCCCCATCCCGTGTGAGTGTCGGAGCGCGCCGGAGGACCTGGAGCGCCGCGTAGAGCTTGTCGTTCGCGACCAGCGCGTCGGTGAGGCGTCCCGCCAGTTCGTGCGTGGTCGGTTCGTCGTCGGCGCCGAGGCGTGATGCCGCATCGAAGCCGTTGCGAAGCGCCGACTGCGCGAGGCGTCGATCGCCCGAGCCGGTGTAGCCCTCCGCGGCGCGGAGCCAGGCCAGCGGGGCCGCGGGCGCGACCGGGTACCGCCGTGCGAGGGCCTCGAACGACGTCGCGTTGGCCTCCGGGTCGGCGTTCAGTGCCTCGAATTGCTCGTCCGCCGCTTGCGCGTAGGCCAGGTACACCCCCGCGCCCTCGCCCTCGATCAGAGTCGCGAGCGCCGCGGTCGCGGCACGGTCGGCCCGCTCGAGCCGCCAGCGCGTCTGGTACTGCGAGGACGCGAGCCCGGGGTCGTCGAGGATCGACTGGAAGGACCCTGCCGCGTCTCGGCCCCGCCCCGCGTCACGGTGCCAAAGCCCGCGCTGCATCGAGACGCCCACACGCTGGCTGGGCGACCGCGCGGCCCGCTCGAGCACGTCCACCACGGCGCCCCGCTCGTCGTCGCGCGCCAGCTGCCCCGACTCGAGCATCTCGAGCAGCGCGTCGAAGAGCCGGTCGCCCGCTGCGCGATCGCCCGAGCGTTCGGAGGCGTCGAGCGCGCTCATCCCCGCGGGTGCGATCGCGGCGGTGTCCCCCGCGCGGAAGGCGAGCTCGGCGAGCGCGATCGCGGGTGTCGGATCCTCAGGATCCGATTCGATCCGCGCCCGGAGCACGTGCTGCGCGCTGTCCCAGTCGAGGTAGCCGTGCACCTGCATGGGGCCGACCGCGAGCAGCTGCCCTTCCGCCACCGCGGGCGCGCCTGGGTGCTCGAGCTTGGCGTGCGTCGCGACGCCCGCGCCGGGGTCGACGAGCTGCACGCCGCGCTGGGTGGGCTCGATCAGCAGATCCCCCGAGACGACGCCCCGCCCCGCGCGCGGGTCTTCGACCCGCGGGATCTCGGCGGGGTCCTCGTCGAGCACGCCTCTGACGCTGGTCACCCGGAAGCTGCCGGGCCCGACGAAGACCAGAAGTTCGCCCACGCGCACCATGTACTCGGGCCAGCCCAGGTCCATCACCGATCTCGCGCCCAGCTCGTGTCCGGTCGCGGCGTCGAGCACGACGAGGCGCTCTCGGTCGGGCTCGACCGCGATGAGACGCCCGTCGTCGACCACGGGCGCTTGCTGCATCCACGCGCGGAAGTCACCCCCGCGAGCCTCGTTGGCGCTGCGCACCAGGCGCGACCAAGCGACGCGCCCCGTCGCGGCCTCCACCGCGGTCATGACCCCCATGGGTGAGACGACGTACGCGATCCCCTCATGCAAGCGCGTCGCGGGAGAGCTCCCGAGCCCGCGCCGGCTCGGCATCACCCCGGCTGTCCCCACGAGTTGCACCCACTCGGTCCGCCCCGTGTAGAGATCCACCCCGACGATGTGGGCCAGGTGCACGCGGCGCAGGGGCGAGAAGGTGAAGAGGTTGACGACCACGGTGTCGCCCGCGATGACCGCGGGCCCGTGGAACATCGCGCCCGCGAGTTCGTCGTCGTTCGCCGACGGGCCGACCGACCAGAGGCGACGGCCCGTGTCGAGCTCGACCGCGTGCAGGCGCCCGTCGCCCCAGCGCCGGTTGTTGAAGGTCTCGCCCAGCGCAAAGACCGCCACGCCCCCGCCCACGGTCGCGGTCATCGTGTCCTCGACGGGCTGGTTGCGGCCGCGCGTGCGCCGCCCGCGGGTGCGGGGGTCGCGTTCCCCTGCCGGCGCGTAGACCCAGCGACGCTCGAGCGTCGCGGTGTCGAAGCACTCGGCCTGGTCCCCGTCGTTGACCACCAGCCAGCGTCCCGCCGCCGTGGGCAGGATCCAGGGGCGCTCGGCGTCGGTCATCAGCGAGGGTTCCGATTCGTTCGCCCCGTAGGGCGTCGATCGCAGCGGGCGCTGCAGAGGCTCGCGGTCGCTCAGCGCCGACATCGGATCGAACGCCGCGTAGCCCCGCACCATCGCGGCGTCGGGCGGCGTCACGGGCTCGAGCTCGCCCGGGACCGTGTCGGACCAGCTCTGCGCGAGGCGCAGGTCGTCGTCGCTCGCGCGGAAGCGGGCGATCTCGGCGAGCAGCCCCGCTGCCTGCGCCGCTCGTGCTCCGACGCGGTCGGGATGGGCGTCGAGCTGGAGCAGCATCAAGCGTGCGGAATCGAAGTCGGCGCGCACGAACCGAGCCTCCGCGAGCGCGAGCGCTGCGTCGAAGCCAGCCTCGGTCAGCAGCATCTCTCGCTCGACGCGCTCGGTCTCGCCTTCAGCGAGCAGGCGAGCCGCGAGCGGGCCCGCCGCAAGCCTGTAGCGCTCCAGCAGCTCCGGGCTCGCGAGCAGCGCTTCGTGCGCCCGCTCGCGCACGCCGCGGTACACCTGGGGGTCCTCGGGGTCGGGCGTCAGGCGTTCCGCCTCGGTCTCGAGCAGGGTCTGGAGCGCGCGGACCGCCTCGGCGGTGCTCCCTCGCTCCACTAGCCCGGGCAACTGCCCGAGCACCTCGGCGGCTCGAGGCGAGTCGTCGACGTAGACCGGGTTCGAGGGCTGGGCGTCGGTGCGCCCGGTTCCCGGGGGAGCGAGCGCGAGCGTGAGGCCGAGAACCGCTGCCCGTGTGTGTCGCATCCGAGGGGCTCCCTGTCTGGCTGACGCGTTGCTCCCGCCGCGCCGCGTCGGCGATCCCCCACGAACCGGGGCGGTCGTCGGTCCGGAAAGGAATGCGTGCAGCACGCCCCCAGACGTCCGTTTAAGTCTATTGGCCCCCGGCACGTGTGGTTGCCTCAACCCCGTCAGCTGGGGGGCCGATGGGAGGCGATCATGCTTGCCGCGCTCGACGGCGCCGGGTCGCCTGCCCTTTCGCAGCCCGCCCGGCGGATCACCACTCAGAACCGCCCCGCACGCCGCGACCCGCGGCGGGACGTGCTCTCCGACCCGGGGCTGGCGGTGGCCCGCCCTTCGCTGCTGCTGACGCGCCCGGCCCGGATCTTCTACCTCGTCGTCGCCGCCTGGCTCATGGGGCTGGCGGACCTGGCGATCACGATGACGTATCTCACGTCCGTGGGCATGTACGAGGGCAACCCGGTCGCCCGCTACGTGATCGGGCTGGGCTCGCCCGCGATCGTGGTCGCCTTCAAGCTGGGCACGATGCTCGTGACCTCGTGGATCGTCCTGGCGCAGCGCCGGCGCTGGCAGGCCGAGATGGTCGCCTGGGTTTCGGTCGTCGTGCTGGGCATGCTGACCGCGCACTGGCTCAACTACATCGCCTACGCCGAGGCGAAGCAGGACGTGCTCTCGACCGTCGCGCTCGACCCGTCCTTCGCGGCGGGCTCGTGGGTGTCGCTGCGCTGATCGGGCATACCCTCGCGGCATGCGAGCCGCGATACTCATCGGATTGCTGCTGTTGGTACCGGTGCTGACCGGGTGCTCGTCGTACGACGCGCCCCGCCTGGCGGTCTCATCGGTCGTGCTGGCGGATCGATCCGATGAGGCGGTGGTGCTCGACGTCACGCTCGATGCTGAGAACTCGAACGAGGTGGAGCTGCCCCTCGAGACAATCGAGTACACGGTGCTCGTCGACGGGCGGGTCGTGTTCGAGGGCACGCGCTCGGCCGAGGCGACCCTGCGCCGCGAGGGCACGCAGCAGATCGTGCTTCCCGTCGCGATCCGCCTGGCCCCCGACGTGCCTCTGCGGGGCGAGTACCCCTATCGCATCCGCGGGCGTCTGACGTACGTCACGCCAGGCGAGATCGCGCAGCTGCTCTTCGATGCGGGCGTGCGCCGCCCCAGGGTCGGCTTCCGCGACGAGGGCGTGATTGACTTCGGCGAGTAGCCCCGGGTGCGTTCAGGCCCAGCGCACGGGCGTCCGGTCGACGCCCGAGACCCGGAACTCCATCGAGGGCGCGGCCTCTGCGAGACGCTTGGCGAACGCGGGCAGGTACCCCCGCTCGGTGTTGGTGTGCCCCGCGAGCACGACCGCGATGCCGCGATCGAGCGCCGCGAGGATCTCGTGGTGACGCATCTCGCCCGTCAGGAAGACCTCGCAGCCCTGCGTCGCGGCGGCGCCGAGCAGGCTCTGGCCCGCTCCTGCGCACACGCCGATGCTCGTGACCGGGTGGTCGGGCTCCGACCAGGGCACGGCGTACTTCACCCGCTCAACGCCCAGGTGCGATTTCACGCGCTCGAGCAGCGTTGAAAACAGGACCGGGCGGTCGAGGTGCACCCGACGCCCAGCGCCCGCGCGCCGGAGGGGCAGCGGTTGCAGGTCGTACACGTCGATCGCAGGCTCCTCGTAGGGATGCAGGCTGCGCAGGGTCTCGACGGCGAGCGCGGTCGAGCCCCGGGGGCAGATCATCTCGAGGCGCAGCTCGTCGACGGACTCGAACACGCCCGCCTGGCCCACCGCGGGGTGGGTGCCCTCGCCCCCGCGGAACGTCCCCGAGCCCGGCGCCGCGAACGAGCAGAGCTCGTAGCCCCCGATGCGCCCGGCGCCCGCCGACGCCAGCGCGTTGCGCACCTGCTCGGCATGCTCGACGGGCACAAACGTCACGATCTTGACACGCGCGGCGCGGTCGGCATGCACCTCGAGCGCCCGCGTGTCCCCCACGCCCAGGCCAGAGGCGAGCCAGTCGTTCAGCCCGCCCGGGGCGGCGTCGATCGCGGTGTGCGGCGAGTAGATCGGCATGCCCGCGCGCACCGCGCGGAGCACCAGCCTCTGCTTCGGATCGTCCGAGGTCAGCCGCTTGATCGGCGCGAAGATCACGGGGTGGTAGGAGATGATCGCGCCGGCGTTCATCGACTCCGCCTCGTCCATGACCGCCTCGGTCAGATCGATCGTGAGCAGCACGGGCCCGTCGACCGGGGCGGACCGGTCGCCCGCGAGCAGGCCCACGTTGTCCCAGTCCTCCGCGAGCGTGGGCGGGGCCAGCCGCTCGATCGCGTCCACCAGTTCCGCACCCGTCACGCCCATCGCGCACCTCCTTCGGATGCTAGCCGAGCGGGCGTGTTGCTAGAGTGCGCCGCATGGCATCGGCGGTACACATCCGGGCCCACGCGAAGCTGAACCTCGCGCTGTCGGTGGGCCCGCCCATCCCCGAGGGCCAGCCCGACGCGGGGATGCACCCCATCGCGAGCTGGATGGCTCCGATCGGGCTCGCCGATGACATCGCCTACGAGCCTGACGCAGACGGGGCGGGCGTCGAGCTCGATCGGTCGTGGGCACCCGACGCCCCGAAGCCGACTTCGCTCGGGTGGCTGGCGTCTGCGGACCTGTGCGTGCGTGCGGTCAGCCGTCTCGGGGTGCACGTGGGGCGTGAGCTGGGCGGGCGCGTCCGGGTCGAGAAGCGCGTGCCGGTGGGCGGGGGGCTGGGCGGGGGCTCGTCGGACGCGGCAGCGACACTGATCGCGGCGAACCTGGCCCACGGGCTGGGGCTCTCGCTCGACGAGCTGGCCGACATCGGCTCCCGGCTCGGGTCCGACGTGCCCTTCTTCATCGACGAGGGCGTCGCGCAGGGGCAACCGCCGCGCCCGGCGCTGGTCACGGGGTTGGGCGTCCGGATCGAGCGGGTGCGGACGCCCGCGACACCGGTCGTGCTGTGCGTGCCTGGCTTCGGGTGTTCGACGCCCGAGGTCTACGCGGCATTCGACGACGCGCCCGTAACGCTCGACGAGGCCCTGGTCACGGGGCTGGCCTCGGCCGGAGCGGTCCGCGACGAGGATCTCTTCAATGACCTGTTCGATGCCGCGCGCCGGGCTGAGCCCGAGCTTGCCGAGGTGTGGCGCACCATCAGGCGGGTCAGCGGCAGGACCGTGCACCTGTCGGGCTCGGGCTCGGCGATGTTTCTCGTCGCGGACGACACGGCGCACGCGGTCCGCCTGGCGGAGTCGCTTACCCTGCATGTGCCAGGCGTCGCGTTCGTCGCCACAACGACTGAGGACCCCACGACATGAGCACAGCACCGGTCATCGGCATCGATCTGGGCGGGACCCACATGCAGGTGGGCGTGGTGAGCGCGGCGGGCGAGTTGATCGGGCGGTCGCAGTGCCACACCGAGGCCTCAGAGGGCTTCGACGCGGTGATCGCGACGATCGCGGGCCAGTGCCAGGCGGCGTGCGAGGCGGCGTCGGTGTCGATGGACGACATCGCGGCCGCGGGCCTGGCGGCACCGGGCGCCGCCGACCCCGCGCGGGGGCTCGTGCTCAACGCGCCGAACCTCGGGTGGGACGACGCACCGGCGGCCTCGGCGCTCGGGAAGGCCATCGGGCGCCCCGTCATGCTCGACAACGACGTGAACGCCGCGGCGCTCGCCGAGGCCAAGCTCGGCGCGGGGCGGGGGTTCGACGACCTCATGGCGGTCTGGGTCGGCACGGGCATCGGGGGCGGGGTGATCTTCGGCGGGCGGGTCTTCCACGGGCCAGGCTTCACCGCGGGTGAGATCGGGCACGTGATCATGGACATCGACGGCGGCAAGGGGCAGAGGAAGCTCGAGCACCTCGCCTCGCGCGCCGCGATCAGCCGCGAGATCGCCGCCAAGGCCGGGCACACCGAGACCATGACGGCGAGGGCCATCGCCGAGGCCTACTCCGACGGGGACTGGGTCGTCCGCGAGGTGGTCGACCGCGCTGCGGTCCGGATCGGGGTTGCGATCGCCAACGTCGCGACGGTGCTCAGCCTGAGCCGCGTCGTGCTCGGGGGCGGGCTGATCGAGAGCATGCGCGACGCGTTCGTGGGCCCGGTGGAGCAGTCGGTGCGCGACCACATCTTCCCGGAGGAACTGCGGTCGATCGAGGTCGTTCCCACCGATCTGGGCCCAGACGCCGGGCTGATGGGCGCCGCGATGCTTGCGCGCCAGCGCATCGCCGAGGGCTGATTCGACGCCCAAAAACGGCTCGCCCGCTCCGGACCGCCCGGTGGGCGGGCCCCGTCGCGGGCGCCGCTGGGTCGGCACGCATGACCCGGTTCTCTCTCTCCGATCGGTTGCTGATGTCTGGGTTCGGGCTCGTGTCAGTCGCGGAGGATCGCGTCGACGAGCCTCTCCACGGCGGCGTCGAGCTTCTCGGGGGTGACGTAGGTGCCTGCCTCGAGCTCGGCCCGCACGCGGGCGGTCAGCTCGCCGCGGACCTCGGGTGACTCCGCTTTCGAGGCCGAACGCGCGGCATTCGAGAGGCTGACTGAGTCGGCCTCGCGCGTCCGCCTGGGGGTCTCGACCCGACCGTGTTCGCTCGTGGTCGGTGCGGCCCGGTCGGCCGAAGGAGTGCGGTACGGGCCCTCGCCCGCGCCGGAGATGCTGCTGATGTCTGCCATGCGGTCCGCTCCCTCATACAGTCGAGCGTGCTCGTGGCGATGTCCGTCCTCGGCTTGCGGTGCCACCGGGCGCAAGAACCGGTCCTTTATTCGGACGCTCCCACCGACCGGATGCCCGGCCGTCGTCCATGCGGGTCAACATCTTGGTGATCGCCTTCCCGTCACACCCAACGTATCGGAGAGCGCAGGGATGACCCTGCAAAGTTCACCCTCGACGGACACCTCTTCAAAACATGATGTTGTACAAGGATTTATGATGATAACACCAGGCCGGACGCGGCAGAAAATCAGAAAAAAACAGCGGAGAAACTCGTGATGCGATCTGTCAGGGCTTTGAACAACTACCACAACACGGGTTTCTGTTTGTTCGGTGCTGTTCTTGCGCTGCTCGCGGGCGGGTGCGGCTCCGGGCCCGATGGTGCCGCGGATCCGTCGGGCCAGGGGCGGGCGCTCTTCGGCGGGGGCGGCTCGGGCGACCCCCAAGATCTCGCGGGCTGGTCGATCGGCCTGCTGACCGTGTCCGGCCCGGACCGCGCTGCGAGCGCGGCGGCAGCAGCCGAGCGGTTCCGCGCCGCCAACCGGAAGCTCGACGAGGCCTTCATCGTTGCACGAGGCGACCGCGCGGTCGTGCTTCTGGGGCGATTCGCGAGCCCGTCCAGCCGAGAGGCAGTCGAGCTGCTGGAGGACGTGCGCGCAATCCGCATCGACGGCGAGCAACCCTTCAGGACCGCGTTCTTCGTGCCCCCACGCGGGGGCGAGGTGGGCGACCTCGACCTGCGCACGGCCCGCGCGCGGTACGACGCCGACTGCACGCTCCAGGTCGGCGCGTACGGGCGGATCGACCGGCGCATCCCGACGGAGGATGAGATCGCCGAGTTCCGGGTCAACGCCGAGCAGGCGGCCCGCGAGCTGCGGGCCCAGGGCGAGCAGGCCTTCTACTTCCACGGGCCCTCGATGAGCATGGTCACGGTCGGCGCGATGCGGTACGACGATCTGGAGCTGAACCCGGGCATCCTGCGGCAGTTGCAGGAGCGGTTCCCCCACAACCTCCTCAACGGGCAGGGCATCCGCGAGAAGATCCAGACCGAGGCGGGGGAGGACTGGCGCCTCCAGCCCACGCAGCTCGTGGGCATCCCCGAGTAAAGGCGTGCCCGCTCCGGCCTAGTTCGGGCCTTGGATCCAGAGCGGCTCGATGCCGACGGCGGTCCACTCGCCGTCGTGCCGCTGCCAGTCCAGGCCCCACCAGGAGTGCCCGTAGAGCTGGTCTCCGGGCCCGAAGACGCGGAGTCGGACCTGGGTGCGCCCGACGCGTGGGCCGTCGAGCCCGGCGCGGGTCTCGAGCACCATCACCCGGTCGACGGCGCGGGGCAGGCGGTCGGCCTCATCGATGAGCCGGTCACGCCCCGTGATCTCGGGGATGAATCTCGCCGAGCCCGGGCGGAGCGAGACATCGGGGTGCAGCAGGCTCCGCATGGCTGCGCCGTCCGCCGAGGCGGTCGCGTTGACCAGGTCTGCGGTGCTCGCGGCCAGCGTCTCGCGGGGCGTCTCGACGGCAGCGCCTGCGGCGAACGCGCCCACAGCCAGCAGCGGGCCCAGCACACCCGCGACGAGCGCGCCCCGGCGCTTGCCGGCCTGCAGCAGCACGAAGCCCCCGCCCAGACCCACCACCAGCAGCACGATCGCCAGCGGGAGCGGGCTCTCAAAGAGCCATGCGTCGTAGAACGGCGCCGGGGGGAGCGCGGGCACCGAGTCTGCGGTCGGGCCCGTGAGCTGCGCAAGCACGGGGACGGGGATCGGGGCGGGCATGGTGGAGGCCTTTCTGCGATTCCGCCGATGGCAAGGGAGAATGCGGCGCTGGTGTGCCGCGCGCCCGGTGTGTCTCGAAGGACTCTACGGCGATGGCGTCTCGATCGATCGGTGAACCCGGCACAGCGGCAGTCGTCGCGGACGAGACCAGGCTGCAGAAGAACCTCGCGGCGCTGGGCATGGCCTCGCCCGACCTGGCCCGGAGGATCGGCGATTCCGCGAGCCGATCCGACGTCGCGTTCGTGCTGACCGACGAGGGGCTGCTCTCGGGCTCGATCACCGATGGCTGGGGGCGGGGTTGCCAGCTGGCGAGTAGGCGTCGCCCGGGCGAGGAGGCGGAACGCCTCGCGTCGCGGGTGAACATCGACAACGCGGCTGTGATCGTCGTGAACGGGTTCGCGATGGGGCACCACGTGCGCGCGATCCTGGCGAAGGCGAAGTCCGCGGCGCTCGTGGTGGTCTACGAGCCCGACGTGGCGCTGCTCCGCGCGGTGCTCGAGCGTCAGGATCATTCGGCCTGGCTCTGGGATCCGCTCCTGCGCTTCGTGACGGACGCGGATGACGCGACGGCGCTCGGGCGGGCGCTTGAGGGGTCCGAGGGGCTGGTGTCGCTGGGCGTTGAGATCGTGGACCACCCTCCGAGTGCGCAGCGCCTGGGCGACACGCCCGCGACGCTCGCGACGACGCTTGCCCAGGTGGTCCGCTCGATCCGCACCAACGTGATCACCACCCTCGCGCAGGCGGACGTGACGATCCGCAACCAGCTGATGAACCTCGACCGCTACGTCGCGGCGGAGGGCATCGCCCCGCTGCGCGGCGCATGTGCGGGGCGCCCGGCTGTGGTCATCAGCGCGGGGCCCAGCATCCACCGGAACCTGCATCTGCTCGGGCAGCCCTGGGTCCGCGAGCGCGTCGTGCTGGTCGCGGTGCAGACCATGCTCAAGCCGCTGCTCGAGCGAGGCATCAAGCCGCACTTTGTGACCGCGCTCGACTACCACGAGATCAGCACGCGGTTCTACGAAGGGCTGACGCCTGAGGACGTCGAGGGCGTGACGCTGGTCGCAGAGGCCAAGGGCAACGCCGCGATCCTCGATGCATGGCCCGGCGCGCTGCGCTGCCCGTCCGACGGCTTCCTCGACGAGCTGCTCGGCGCGGACCAGGCGGCCCGCGGGGCGATCAAGGCAGGCGCGACCGTCGCGCACCTGGCCTACTACCTCGCCCGGCATCTGGGCTGCGACCCGGTCATGCTCGTCGGGCAGGACCTTGGCTTCACCGACGGGCAGTACTACGGCGCGGGCGCCGCGATCCACACCGTCTGGGGATCGGAGCTGGGCGAGTTCTGCACCCTCGAGTCGCTCGAGTGGCAACGCATCAAGCGCATGGGCCCGAAGCTGGTCACTGCCGCTGACCATCTCGGGCGACCGGTGTTCACCGACGAGCAGATGCAGACGTACCGCCACCAGTTCGAGCGAGACTTCCACGTCGACACCGAGCGCGGGCTCACCGTGATCGACGCGACGGAGGGGGGCGTGTCGAAGGCCCACGCGCGGGCGATGCCGCTGGCCGAGGCCTTGGACCCGTTCCGCGCTGCTCCCGCGATCGAGATCCCGGCGCCTGCGCGAGCGAGCGAGGAGGCGCTGGAGCGCCAACTCCGCGAGACGATCGCGCGCCTGCGCGAGGTGAGGGGCGACGTGTTGAAAGTCGCCGACCTGAGCAGGCGGTCCAAGGCGATCCTCGAAGAGATGATCGAGCACGCCGACGACCAGCCGCGGGTCAACAGCCTGATCGAGAAGGTGTACCAGCACCGGGACGAGGTGAAGTCGCTCCGTCCGGCGTGGGAACTGGTGCAGCAGATCAACCAGCGCGGCACACTGAACCGCGCCCGCGCGGACCGCGAGATCCACCTGACGGAGGACTCGGCGCTGGACCGCCAGAAAGCGCAGATGCGTCGCGATGCCGAGAACCTGGAGGGGCTCGCGGTTGCCGCCGACGAATTGGGCGCCTTGATGGACCGGGGCGTGCGCGCCCACGAGGGGCGTGCTCCGAAAGTCACGCGCGAGGCCCCGCGCCGCGCGACGCTGGCACCGGGCGAGCGCCCGGGCGTGTGGGCGGCGATCACCGTCGACCCCGGGCGGAGCGACCTGGGCGTGCGCCGTGACTTGAGCGAGCCGGTGCACAACGGCGCGAGCGCGCTGCGGCTCACGATCGAGCGCCTCGCGCAGGTCCGCGGGGTCAGGGGTATCGCGATTGCGACCGCGCACCCGGGCGACACGGCGCGGGCCGCGGGTATCGATCCCGCCGGCGGCGCGGTCGGGGGTGTGCGCGTCATGATCGTGGAGGTCGACGACGAGCCGATCCGCGAGCGCCGCCGGGCGATCCGCGGTGCGCGGGCCTTCACAGCCCACCAGTGGCGGGGGGGCATCGCGGGCTGGAGCTACGCCGACGAGCTGACCTACCCCGAAGCCCTGTGCGACGTGCTCGGCGCGACCGGTGCCGACGCGCTGCTCGTGTGCGGCGCGGACTGGCCTTTGGTCGATCCCTCGATCGGCACCGCGATGCTGGATCGGTTCGCCGAGTCGCCCGCACAGCACAGTCTGGTGTTCAGCCAGGCGGCGGTGGGGCTGAGCCCGGTGCTGCTCGGGCGGACGCTGATCGAGTCGATGCGCGACAAGCGGGGCGAGTCGGGCGCGTTCGCGTCGATCGGCACGGTGCTGGGTTACCTGCCGATCCAGCCGACGAACGACCCGATCGCGGGCACGGGGTGTGTCGCGGTCGATCCCGCGGTGCGTGACGCGGGCGAGCGTCTCACCGCCGACACGCACGACAGGCGGGCGCGGTGCGCCTGGCTGCTCGATGCGAGCGAGGGCGAGGGAGTCGCGGCGCTGCTCGCCCACGAAGATCACAGCCCGCCCGGCCCCGAGCACCTCGTGCTCAACCTCGTCGGCATCGGGGGCGAGATGATGCACGCGGACGACGCGGTCTCGCTGGTGCGCCAAGCCGCGGCGGTCCGCGAGGACGTCGTGGTGTCCCTCACCGCCGAGCGGGGTCTGAACGACCTTGCCGATGTGCTCGATCACCCGGACATGGCGAGGATCGCGCACGCGTCGGCGGGCGCCGGTGCGCTCGCGGTGCACGTGCGGACGCCCGCGCTGGCATCGCGACAGACCGTGCTGGGCCTGCTCGATCTCGGGCTCGACGCGATCAGCCTCGAGATCGTCGCTAATGACGCCCCGACCTACGAGTTGCTGACCGCACGCGCCGGCTTCGACGCGTCCCGGGCGAACATCCAGGCGTTGATCGGTGAGCGGAACGCGCGGCCGACCGCGGACGGCGTCCCCCTGCCCTGGCTCGTTGCGCGGATCACGCGTCGCGATTCGATCTACGAGCAGATCGACGAGCTGTACGACCGCTGGCTGCTCGCGTGCGGCGCTGCGGTGCTCGACCCGCTGCCCCACGCGATCCGGGGCGAGCGCATCGCGCCCCTGCCGATGCCAGCCCGGGTTGCGCGCAGGCTTGCGCAACGGGAGCTGGTCGTCATGCCCGACCTGACCACCCCTGCGGGTGTATCGGTGCGCGACGGGGTGATCGAGGCCTGGCGTGCCGCCGCGCCGAGGCCTCCTGAACTCGCGGGTGTGGCATGAGCGCAACCGCGATCATCCTGGGGCGTGCGGGCAGCAAGGGCGTGCCCGGCAAGAACACGCGAGCGGTCGCGGGCCGCCCGTGTGCCGCCTGGACGATCGAAGCGGCCCGCGCCGCGCAGCGCGTGCCGCGCGTTGTCGTCTCGACCGATGACCCGGCGCTCACCACACTGGCGCGATCGATGGGGTGCGATGTCGTCGAACGCCCCGCGGATCTGGCGAGCGATACCGCGACCGTGGATGCCGCGGCCCGACACGCCGCGCGATCGCTCGGTTTGGGCAACGATCCGATCGTGCTCCTCTACGCGAACGTGCCCGTGCGTCCGTCAGGGCTGATCGACCGCGCGGTCGAGCTGCTGGTGCGCTCCGGGTGCGACAGCGTGCAGAGCTACGAACGCGTCGGTAAGCACCACCCTTGGTGGATGGTCCGGCTCGATGAGTCGACCGGCGCGGTCGGGCCCTGGGAGGGCGATGTGCTCAACCACGGCGTGTACCGCCGGCAGGATCTTCCCCCCGCCTACCTGCCCGACGGCGGCGTGATCGCGCTCACGCGTCGCGCGCTCATGCTCGAGATCGACGGGGCGGGCGACGGGCCCCACGCGTTCTTCGGTGTGGACCGTCGCGGCACCCTCTCGCCCGAGGGATCGGTGATCGACATCGACAGCGAGACCGACCTGCACCGCGCCGAGCTGGTGCTGGGAGGCCCGCCCCAAGCAAGGATCGCTTAGGCATGCGCATCGCCGACCGTGCCATCGGGCCCGGGCACCCGCCCTACGTGATCGCTGAGATCGGCGTGAACCACGACGGGGACCCCGCGCGTGCCGTGGCGCTCACCGAGCGTGCCGCAGAGGCGGGGGCGGATGCCGTCAAGCTCCAGTTCTTCGAGACCGATCGCCTGATGTCCAGGTCTGCGCGTCTCGCTGGGTACCAGGAATCCGCGGGCGAGACCGACCCGTTCGCGATGCTGCGCCGGCTGGAGCTGTCGATCGAGCAGATGGCCCCGGTCGTGGAGCGCGCGCACGCGCAGGGTCTTCACGCGATCGTGACCGTGTTCAGCGTGGAGCTGGTCGAGGCGGCCCACCGCCTGGCGTGGGACGCCTTCAAGGTCGCCAGCCCGGACATCATCAACAAGCCATTGCTCGAAGCGAAGGCGCGCACGGGCCGCCCGCTGATCGTGAGCACGGGCGCGAGCACGATCGACGAGGTCACGCGTGCCGCGGATTGGCTCGAAGGCATCCGCGATCGGCTGGCGCTCCTCCAGTGTGTGTGCAGCTACCCGGCACCGGACGCTGCACTGGGTGGGGTCCGTGCGGTCGCCCAAGCGACCGGGCTGCCCGTCGGGTACAGCGATCACACCGATTCGGTCGAGACGGGGGCGACGGCTGTTGCGGCGGGCGCGGTGATCCTCGAGCGTCACGTCACGCACGACCGCTCGGCTGCCGGGCCCGATCATGCGGCCTCGCTCGAACCCGATGCGTTTGCCCGGTACGTGGAACTCGCCCGACGCGCCGACTGCGGCGCGGCCTTTGTCGCGGTGGGTAAGGGCGTGCTGGACTGCGAGTGGGACGTGCGCCGGGTCAGCCGCCAATCGCTCGTCGCGACGCGTGATCTGGAGGCGGGCGGGGTTCTCTCGCTGGGCGATCTCACCATCAAGCGTCCGGGGACGGGCATCGAGCCTTGGCGGATGAGTGACGTGGTGGGCCGGGGACTCACGCGCGATGTCGCACAAGACACGCCGCTCGCTGATCGGGATCTAGCGCCGCCGGCGGAGCGTGGCGAGTCCGCCCAAGCCGAGTAGCGCGGCGGACGCGGGTGCGGGCACGATACGGATCTGGAACGACTCGATCTCGGCGTGCGCGTTCGCGGTGCCGGTCCCATCGCCGATGTTCAGCGTTGTGCTGTTCTGGGGCACGAGCAATCGAGAGTCGAGCAGTTGCCCATCGGCGAACAGTTCGACCGTGCCCGCGGTCCAGTCGGCGACCCAGCGGTAGTCGTGCCACTCGGTGGCATCGAACGCGATGTTGGCCTGGTTGTTGGGCGTGAGCGTGCCGGAACCGAACCCGGTGCTGAACCCCTGGCCGCCGCCGTAGACGGAGACGTAGAACCCGTAGTTGAACTGCGCGACCTCGGACGCGAGGACCCGGGCGCGGAGGTCCATCGTGATGGAGGTGACCTCGGTGAAGTCGATGGAGCTCAGGTCGTACTCCGCGTACGTTGAGGCCGGTCGGCCGCCGGCGAACGGCAGCGCCATCGTGTTGCTGGTGAGCGTGGTGCCGTCCGTGGAAAACACGCTGGTTTCGGCGACCGCGGCGTCGTTGTTGGTTGCCCGGTAGACCCAGCCAGGCTGCTGGCTCGGCAGCAGACCGGTGTCGAGTGAGATGGTCTGGGCGCCTGCAGACCCGCAAGCAGCGGCAAGCATCATTGCAGCGGTACGTACGTGCATGGTGTGGTCTCTCCTGGTCTTGTTCCGGGATGCCCGGCCGCTGCGAATCTAGCCGATCCTGCCTCGAGCACAACCGGTTCTCGACTGAAGCAAGGCGGTCCGGTGCTTATCGGCCTGGGTCGCGGGCGTATGCTCGGTCTGTGATTGCCCAGCTTCTCAATCTGGTTGGTGAACCGATGCGAGTTTCTCCGTGATCGGTCCCGACTGGTCGGGACCGCAGCGCGACGTGCCCCGGGCAAACGAGAACTCGCGGCGTCGTGTCGCGGTGGTCACGGGCACGCGCGCCGAGTTCGGGCTGCTCGAGCCCGTCATGCGCGCCGTCGAACGCGAGCCAACGCTCGAGCTGCTCGTCGTCGCGGCCGGCTCGCATCTGGTTCAGCCCGCGCTCACGTTCAAGGAGATCAAGCGCGAGTTCGAGGTCGTCGACTCGATCCCGATGCAGACCGTGGGCAAGGTCGGGCGATGGCACGACGTGGAAGCGGTGGGCAAAGGCGTCTCGCGCTTCGGGCGCAGCTTTGAGCGGCTCAAGCCCGACATCGTGCTGGTGCTGGGCGATCGGATCGAGGCCTTCGCGGCGGCGAGCGCCGCGAGCATCGGGGGGCTCCCGCTCGCGCACGTCCACGGGGGCGATCTGGCCGAGGGCGTCGCCGACGAGGCGATGCGCCACGCGATCACCAAGCTCGCGCATCTGCACTTCGCCGCGACCGAGGCGTCGGGCGCGCGCATCCGACGCATGGGCGAGCCCGCCCAGCGCGTGTTCATCACTGGCTCACCCGCGATCGACGGGCTCGACCGGGTCGAACCGATGAGCGACCAGCACGCGGACGAACTGGGCGACCCCGAGGCTGTCTTGCTCATGCACCCCATCGGACGCCCGGACGAGGTGGAGGAAGCTGCGGCGACCGCCGCCATCGAGGCGATCGGTCCTCGACGCGCGCTCCTGCTCTCGCCCAACCTCGACCCGGGGCGCCGGGGCATCGCCCGCGCGATCGTGGCTGCGAGCGGGCCCGGTCTCACGACACGGGATCACCTGCCCCGGAAGCAGTTCGTTGCCCTGCTGAAGCGCCTCGCGGGGCGAGGTGTGTTGGTCGGAAACAGCTCGGGCGGCCTCATCGAGGGCGGGGCGATCGGGATCGGCGTGGTGAACATCGGCGATCGCCAGTCGCAGCGGGAGCGGGGCACGAACGTCGTCGATGCGCGAGAGACTGTCGAATCGATCGCCGAAGCGATCGACCGGGCCGTCCGGGTCGATGCGACAGCCGTAGAGCACCCATTCGGGCGGGGCGATGCCGGCGCGCGCATTGCGGGCCATCTGAAGGAAGCTCCTCTGGAAGTCGCGTCCCTCCTTCGAAAGCGATGGGCGACGAGCGATCAAGATTCTGCTTGAGCGCAGCCAGCGCTGCCGGTACCTTCGTGCTGTCTCATCAGTTCTCGATAGGGACCGCCCTGCATCACGCCGGAGAAGGAAATCACGAATGAACATGCAGCAGGTGTCGGGTATCACTGCGCTTGTCGCGGCGGCTGGGGGATTCGCCGGTGCCGGTGTGGCGCAGCCCGTCGTGATCGACTGGCTGCTGCCGGCGACTGGCCTGTGGTCGGATCCGGCGAATTGGTCGGACGGGAACGTGCCCGATTCGTTCGACGAGGCCGCGAACCTCGCCCCGGATCCGATCGGAGGCGTCCTCAGTGGCGTCTCCGCCCTGGTCGACGGGGCGTTCGAGGTCGAGGAACTCACGGGCAACGGGGTGGTGAGCGTGGCCGTGCAGGGTGACGCGACGCTCTCGGTCGGCTCGATCATCCGCGGCACCGGGGTCGAACCGCTGACGATCTTCGTCGGCGATGACGCTTCGCTGGCGGCGCCCGCGCGGCTCGAGATGCTGGGCACGATCCGCGGCGATGTGTCTCGCGTCGAAGGGAACACGATCGTTCTGCTGAACGGCGAGAGCGCCGAGTTCGACAGCGTCGGCAGCACCAGGTTTGAGGACACAACCGAGCTCCGAGGCAACGGGATCGTGCGGGGCGGCATACGTCACTCCGGGCGGATCGTGGCCGAGGCCGGCCTGAGCGACACGCTGCTTTTCGAGAACGCGGACCTCTCCGCCGCGGAAGCGATCGCGCTGGAAGACGCCGTGCTGCGGATTTCGCAGTCGGAAGCGGCTGGGCTGTTCTTGTCCGATCGCGGCAGCGTCGTGTTCGACCAGGCGGAGGTTCGGTCTGCGACGATCGATCGGCCGGGCTTCAACGGGAGCGCGATCGTCGAGTCGGCGTCAACCTTCACCGATGTGCTGATCGCGCAGCGGGGCGAGCTGATCGTGCGTGATCGGCTGCGGTACGACGCGACGGACGGCATTTTCTTCAACGAGGGCCGGGTGATCGTTGAGGGCTTCGGCCGAATCGAGTTCGACGACACGCCGGGCCAGACACTGCTGTTCGACGACGGGGAGGTTCGGCTGGTCGCGGTCAACGGCCAGTCGCCGCAGTTCCGGCTGCAGGATGACGACGAGATGATCGTGCTGCCGTTCGCGCGGCTGCTTGGCGAGGGCACCGTGTTCGGCGATGTTTTCAACCTTGGCTCGTGCTTCTTGCGTATTTTCCGCCCGGAGGATCCCGCGTCGGAGCTCCAGATCATCGGCGACTTCGAGCAGGATCGCATCGGCGCGCTCGCGGTGGGTGTTGTGCAGGCGGTCGGTCCTTCGGCGCCGGGCCCCGTGGGGGTCCAGCGGCTAGCCGTCAGCGGCAACGTGCGGCTCGGCGGTGATCTGAACGTCACCTACTTCGCAGTCGAGCGCAACGCGATCGCGGGCGTGCCGTTCGTCGTGCTGGAGCACCGCGACCCTCAGGGCGTGTTCACATTCGAGGGCGAGTTCGACAGCGTCTTTCTCGGCACGCTGCCGGTTGGCCTGAGCAGGATCCCGCTTATCGAATACGCTGACAACGTGGGCGTCACGTTCACGGTGTTCTGCCTCGCCGACGTGAACCGCAACTCCGTCGTCGACGGGCAGGACTTCTCCGCCTGGATCCTGGCGTACAACGAGCGAGACCCGCTCGCGGATCAGAACGCCGACGGCCAGATCTCGCCCGCCGACTTCAACGCCTGGATCGACAACTTCAACGGCGGCTGCGGGCACTAGCCGGCCCCGCCGGGCCTGCTTGCCTCGTCGTCTCTCTGCTTCATCGCGGGCACCCCCGAAACGGGGTGTCCGCTTTTCTATTGCAGAGTTCCCGGTCTCGCCCGCAAGTGCTCCCTCCGAAGGCCCGATGTCCCTGCGGACCAACGGGCAGAAGGAGCACTTTCGATGGCGACCGACGTTCAACGCGAGCAGATTCTGGCGGAGGCGATCGGCGAGATCAGCCACATCGCCACGCTTCCCGAGATCACCCTGAAGATCATCGAGCTGGTTGAGGACCCTTCCTCGACAGCGCAGGATCTTCACAACCTGATCAGCATCGACCCGGCGCTGTGCTCGCGCGTGCTGAAGGTGGTCAACAGCTCGTTCTATGGGCTGCCCGGTCAGATCGCGTCGATCAACCGCGCGATCGTGATGCTCGGGCTGAACGCGGTCAAGAACATCGCCATCGCGGCGAGCCTGGCCAAGCTGTTCCGTGGGGGTCAGCTGACGCCGTACTTCGCCGCGCGTGACCTGTGGGACCACTCGATCGCCAGCGCCGCCGCGACCAAGATGCTCGCCGACAAGCTGGGCTACGGTCTGACCGACGAGGCCTTCCTCGCGGGCCTGATCCACGACATCGGCTTCATGGTCGAGATGCAGTACGACCGGAACAAGATGATCGACGTGCTCGACCGCGTCCGCCCCGACGGCGACGGCAACCCGACCGGGGACATGCTCGCCGCCGAGGAAGAGATCTTTGGTGTCACGCACCAGGACTTCGGCTTCGGCCTCTGCGAGCGATGGAAGTTCCCCAAGACGCTCGCGAGCGTGACCAGGTTCCATCACAACCCGAACGAGGCGCCGAGCGAGCACCGCACGCTGTGCCAGTTGGTCTACGTCGCCGACCGCATCGCGGCCGAGCAAAACAAGGGCTTCCGCCTCGACCTGGCCAACCTCGAGTACGACAAGGGCATCCTCGAGGCGCTCGGGCTGAGCTCCGAGAAGCTCGACCAGATCCGCGCCGAGTTCCCCGAGGTGCTCGAGGGCGTGACCGACCTGATCGGCTGACCCAAGACCGACACGAACAGAACTCTCTTCTCCCTCCGGGCGGCCCCGCTGTGCAGGCGGGGCCGCCTTTGTTGCTTGGTTGCATGAGAATGGCGACGCCGGGAGGGTGATCGCCGGCGCCGCCCGGTGAGGGGGTATGAGCAGCCGGTGCGGTGCTGCTTTAGCAGCCGGTGACGGCGGTGACCCAGGCGAAGTAGTCCGACGAGTTCACGACCCCGTCATCGTTGATGTCGCCGTGGTAGATCCCGTACCCGTCGTTGAACGCGCCGCTGGGCTGCCAAGGCCCGGGGAGCGCGTCGCGCGAAAGGGTGCCGGAAGTGAGATCGAGGATCAGCAAGAGGTCGGTGTTGTCGACGGTTCCGTCGCCGTTGATGTCGGCTCGCTCGCAGTTATCGAGCGCGACGAGCGGCCAGTCGTAGACGTTCTGGATCTTGCGTTGGATGCTCTCGACGTCGGCAGTCAGGCTCATGCCCAGGCCCGCGACGCGCGTGCCCAGGACGTACTCGGAAACAGCCAGATCGTGGTAGTCGGCTGAGTTCCAGGTCGCGGGCTCTTTCTCGACCGACGACCCCTGGTCGAAGAGGATGACGACAAGCTCTGTTTCCGGGTCGCCTGTCCAGCCCCCGGCTGGCTCGTCGGGGTTCGGGTAGGTCACGTTGATCGTGCGCCCCGCCGGGACAGAGGTGTCGTTGACGTAGCCCTGATTGGCGAAGAAGTTCGTGGTGCAGCTGAGCGGCGCGATGGTGAGCTCGGTGTCCCGCCAGGGCGTCCCGCCCGCGCCGCCGTCCGTGGTCAGGGCCTCGGCGCCGAACTTGTAGGTGTACCAGTCGGGTGATGTCACCAGGTTCTGGAACTCGCTCCATGCTGTGGGTGTGGTCGCCGTGCTCGAGAAGTTGTCGAAGTGGATCTCCTCGATGCCCATGTCGATCCAGGGCATGACGTTGAGATAGAGGTTCTCCATGTAGTCACGGTCGCGGACATCGGCGCGAGCGGCACCACCCAGCCAGCCCCAGTCGAACCCGGGGTTGGCGGGGTCGGCATCGATCCAGTTGGCGGTGTCGGTGCAGTCGTAGCAGTCGCCGTTCAGATCCACCTCGCCGTTCGATACACACGGATTCCAGGCGACGTTGACGCGACGCCCGATGTAGACGCCCAGTTCCGCATCCGTGTTCACGGTGACCCAGTTGCCGATCTGTTTCGTGAAATCGTCGCGCAGCGATTGCGGTAGGTGCCACCACTGCTGCATGTTCATCTTGTTGTCTTCCCACGTCGGCGTGCCGACCTGTTCGGTCGCGATGCGCCCGCCCGGCAGCCTGAGATGGATGCGGCGCCAGCCCTCGCTGTACAAGAAGTCGAGCTGATCGATGACGGCATCAACGCCGTCTGCGACCGAGTTGCCGTTGGTGTCGGCGGTGTCGGACCAATAGATGCGTGTTGGGTTGTCGGTGGGCCACCCTCCCGCGGGCGTGGACCCGGGGTTCCAGAGCTGCGCCCAGACGACCGGGCGCGGGTCGCGCGTGAAGGTGTAGGTCTTCGGGGTTTGCAGCGTCAGCGTCAACGTGTCCATATCGGTGGAGATCCACTTGGTCCCGACGCTGTTCAGGATGTACACCTCACCCGGATCGGGGAGGTCGCTCGGCGCGCTGGGACCGAGGCCGCAGGTCGACTGGGCGGCTGTGTTCGCGCCGAGTCCGAGCACAACGAACGGGACAACCAGGCCGGCTTTCCGAACGAGATCCAAAGCGGTACGTACGTTCTGCATGGCAGGCTCCTTTCTGGGAATGTGCCTGCCGATGACGCTACAAATCGCCTCTCCTCGGTACAAGGCTCTCGGAACGGAACGCGCGCCGATCGTGCGGGTTCTCGTGCGTGCCTCACCAGAAGCAGGGATCGCGCACGATCAACGTTACCCTGAAGCGGGGGGTGTCGCGAGACGATCGCGCCACGCGTCGAGCTGCTCGTGGCGCGTCAGGTCGAAGGTGAGCGGGGTGACAGCGACGTGTCTCCGGAACATCAGATCGACGTCCGAGCCCTCGTCGGTCGCGTGGAAGTCGAGCCCGCCCCCGGCGGGCCAGAAGTACGCCTGCCCCAAGGGGCTCTCGCGGCGCTCGAACCTGTCGATCAGCCCGTGCACGTTCATGGGGCAGACGGCGATGGGCAGCTCCGCCTCGGGGTCGTAGGGCTCCTCGACGTACGACCCGGTCTCGTAGCGCGGCGCGTCGCCGATCGTGCCCGGACGCTCGCAGCGGGGCACGTTGATGTTGATGCACGAGTGAGGCTCGAGCGGGCCCCCCGCGAGCACCGCGTCGATCGCCCGGCGGGCGTGGCGCGCCGCGACGTCGTACATCGTCCGCCCCCGCCCCAGGTGCAGGCTCACCGCGATCGAGGGGATGCCCAGGAAGGCCGCCTCGATCGCCGCGGCGACCGTGCCCGAGTAGATCACGTTGATCCCGCAGTTCGCGCCGGCGTTCATCCCGCTGATGACCAGGTCGGGGCGGGTCCCCGCGCCGTGGTGCTCGGGCCAGAGCTCGCTGAGGGCGAGCTTCACGCAGTCGGCGGGGCGTCCGTCGACGGCCTTGCCAGGCGGGTCGTCGCTCGGGCGGACCATGAGCGGCTCGTTGAACGTCACGCCGTGGCTCGTCGCCGACTGCACGGTCAGCGGCGCGACGGTGTAGACCTCGCCGATGGGGTTGCTGGTGAGCGCCGCGTGCAGCGCGCGGATACCCGGAGCGGTGATGCCGTCGTCGTTGGTGAGCAGAACCTTCATACCTGCAGGGTATTCTGCAGACGCGGTCGAGCGACCTATCCGTTTCCGGCCGGGTCGTAGCTGTCGATCGCGTCGCGTCCGAGTGCCTCGATGAAGGGCCCGAGCTCGCTCTCGTAGTCCTTCCAACGCCCGACGGCCTTCGTGTTGATCGCCTGGCGCACCTGGTCGCGGCTCGCGGTGCGCACGATGCGCTCCGACTGCTCGGGTGTGAGCACGTCGTCGTGCCACCCGAGACCGAGGAACTCGAGCACGGGGCGGATCGTGGCCTCCGGCGCCGCGGCGAGCGCTTCGTAGCGCAGCTCCAGGATCTCGGGCACGCGGTCGGGTGCCGCCAGCCCGCCCCAGGCCTCCATGAACCGGAGGTACTGCGCGTAGTACGCGCCCAGCGACGCGGGATCCTTCAGGAAGTGGTACTGCTTGTTGAACCACTGGCTGAAGCAGCTCACCGCGGTATCGCACGGATGACGACGGATGTGCAGCACCCTCGCGCCCGGGAAGGCCTTCGCGATCAGCGGCAGGTGCATGAAGTTGAAGCACTGCTTGTCGATCTGGCGGATCGGCTCGCCCTCGACGAACTCCGATGCCGCCTCGCGCAGCGTCTGTACCATCATCGGGAGGATCTTGTCGAGGTTCTCCTTGGTGATGCGCTGCCCCGAGGCGACCATCGTCTGCAGGTCGGGACGCGCCGGGGACCAGAGCGCGCCCGCGAGACGGATCACCTCGGACCGCTCGCCCATCGGGGCGACGCCCGGCACGCGCCCCAGCATCTGCTCCAGCAGCGAGGTGCCCGAGCGGGGCATCCCGACGATGAAGACGAACCGCGAGCCGTCCTCGTCCGACGAGGGCAGCCCCGCCGCCTCGTCCGATTGCCAGAACTCGATGCACTTGGTGACGCGCGACTCGTGCTCGTCGGGGTCGAAGCGCAGGCCCCGGTACTGCTTGGCCTTCTGCATCGCGTCCCACGCCTCGGCGTGGCGCCCGGCCTTCTGAAGCGCCAGCCCCGCGTGCTGCGCCATGCTGGATCGGGTCTCGGCGCCGATCGAGGTGCTCTGGGCCTCGCTCAGGGCCCGCTGGGCGGTCTCGGTGTCCTCGCGCAGGCGCAGACGGATGATCCGCATCCGCCCCAGGTGCTCCGCGCTTGCGCTCTCTTCGGGCACGTTCGCCTCGAGCTCATCGAGCAGCGCGAGCGCGTCGTCGTAGCGCTTGAGCGTCGCGTACGTGTCGATCTCCATGAGCACCGCGACCACGTTCCACGGGTCGGTCTGGCGGATGCGCTCGATCTGCTGGAGGGTCTCGTCGTACTGCCCGGAGCGTCGGAGGCAGAGCGCGAGGCTCTGGCGCGTCGGGATGTGATCGTGGTGCGACTTCAGCAGGTGGCGGTACCACTCCGCCGCCTCGGTGTAGTGCCCCTGCTTGGCCCGGATGCCGGCCCAGAAGACGACCACGTCGTCCATGTCGCGGGCGTGCTCGATGACGGGGTAGAGCGTGAGGGCGGCGTTGTTCAGGTCGCCCCGACGCGCGTACGCGTCGGCGCGCCGGGCGCGGTCGATGATCTGCTTCTTCGTCGGCTTGATGGCCACGCCTACTCGTCCTCCCGCCTCTCGCGCAGCTCCTCGAGCAGCGCCTCGTACTCGTGCTCGCCGATCTCCGTGACCTCGGCGCTCCCGAGGGTCACCCGCTCACGCGTGACCCGGTCGCGGAAGGTCACGGCGCCGGAATCGCGATCGTACGAGCGGGCCAGGTAGATCCGATCGCTGCTGGTGTCGGTCAGGGCGTAGTGGGGCGAGCACCCGCCCGCGAGGGTCGCGGCGACGAGGAGACAGGCTCGGTTGAACGTGCGGCGCGCGATGATCGGATCCTCCGGAGCCGGAGCATAGCCGGCAGCCGACAGAGGATTCGGCCCAGGGCGAATCCCACCATCAGGCCCCCGAGCATGGTCAGTGCTGGCGCGTAGCCATCGGGGTAGAGGTGATCGATCTGCCAGGCGAGGTGCATGCCAGGTGGGGCGGCAAACCAGAACCCGGCGCCAGCGAGCACCGACGTGAGCAGGATCCCCCTTGCGCACCGAGCCCTCAGCGTGAGCGCGAGCCACGGGACGAGCACGAGGCCGATTACGACCGCGGCGTGCTGCGGGGGCCACAGGTGCTCGCCGCGCCACCGCCCGTGTTCGAGCGAGTGGAACCAACGCCACAGCAGTTGCGACCATCCTGTCCAGCTTGCGGCGATGACGAACAGGCTTACGATCAGTGTGAACAACAAGCGCGACGGAGCCGGGTTGAACTCGGTGAACCGGCTTTCGCTGCGCGCGGCGTCGGGCTCGCCGCACTCCGGGCATGCAGCGGCGGGGCGCAGCCCCGCCATGTCGTAGGCGCAGCGGATGCACCGTGAGGCGGGCGAGACGATCAGATTCGTGCGTCGTCGAAGATGACCGAAGACAATCGGGATGCACCAAGCGGCGACAGCGAGCAGGTACCCCTCGGGCTCCGGCCCTCCGATGTACCAGCACCTTCTGCACGCGAGTACGGGCGTGATGGCATCCATCCAGCGTCTCCCATCGCGGCCGTTTAAGCCCCGACGAGATGCGGTCGCTGCACAATGTACGTCACGACACCAAGGCGGTTCGTGCTACTTCATCAGCTCCGAGCACTTGGGCAGGCTCTGGGCGTACATCGCGTGCACGTTGCTGTAGTGGCGCTGGTAGATCTCGTCGATCGCGTCGCAGCCCGCGAACCCGTCGCTGAAGCCGGGCACCTCGGTGTCGAGCGTCATGCGGGCGGCACTCATGAGATGCGCGATCAGCGTGCGCGGGTCCTCGGTGCCCACGGCGACGCGCGTCGTCGTCAGCGCGATACCCGCGTCCTTGAGCGCCTCGAGCGACATCTCGCTGTGGCTCGTGATCGCGGGGCACAGGCAGACCGTGTTGGGCTGGCCCAGGCTGACCTGGTGCCCGAAGGCGGGGTCGAGCATGTCGAAGAATCGCTTGAACACGCCTCGGCTGAAGATTGGCTTCGTGCCGTCGCCCTCGAAGTCGAACGTGAACAGCGGCGCGGGCAGGCCCATGTAGAGGCACTTCTCGGCGATCTTGGCGGTCGGGTTCTTCGGGTTGGCGGGCCCGTTGACGTTGATCTGCGGGTGCTTGCTGAGCCACTCGCAGAAGGTGAGCGTGTTGATGCACTTCTGGAGCATGCGCAGCTCGAGGGTGTGCATGCCGTTGAGGACCTCGAAGGCCTTCTCGGAGTCGAGGAACGCGCCCTTGATGTAGTAGACGTTCCAGAAGAGGGTGTCCTCGTCGGTGAAGGTGCGCTCGGAGCCGTCGACGTCCTTGCCGACCATGCTGCCGTGCTTGGGCATGAACATGCGCTCGTTGCGCCCGATGACGACGCCCGCGGTGGTCGAGCCGTGCCCGGCGAGGTCCTTGGTGTAGCTGTGGATGACGAAGTCGGGCCGCTCCATCGGGTCGGCCTTGCGCAGCGGGCGGTGCAGGAAGGGCGTGCCGACGGTCGAGTCGCACATGACCGTCATCTTCTCGCTGTGCGCCTTCTTGCAGATCGCGGGCACGTCGAGCACGTTGCCGTGCGGGTTGCAGGGGCTCTCGACGTAGACGTAGATCTGGCGTCCTTTCGCGAGCCGGTCGGCGTACTTGGCCTTGGTCTTCTCGAGGGCGTCGTTGAACGCGGCCTCGTCGAACCCGTCGAAGAACTCGATGCCCACATTCAGGTTCGAGTGCTTGCCGAACCAGTCGACCAAGAGCTGGTAGGTCCCGCCGTAGACGTTGCGGCTGGCGAGGATGATGTCCTGGTAGCCCACGAGGTGGCTGAGGATGCCGTCGACGGCGGCCATGCCCGAGTTGAAGTTCCAGGCGAAGTACTCGCCCGCGAGCTCGCCCGCCTCGACATCGACGATGTGGTTGGCGAGCGCGACGTTGGTCGGGTTGAGCAGGCGCGAGTAGATCTCGAGCATGAGCTCCTTGCCCTGGAAGGCGTCCTCGACCCACTCGGCGCAGGCGTAGATGTACGTCGCGGTCCGCGTGATGACGGGCTGCGCGCTGAAGAGCGCGGTGACGTTGTCGAAGACCGGGTAGGGGCCCTTGCGGCTGCGGTTGCTCGGGTCGTTCACCACGCTCTGGTACGTCTTGCGGCTGTGCTGCTGGAGGGTGTCGAGCATCTTGGCGAGCTGGTAGGCGAGGAACTTCTGGGCCGCGAACCGCTGCACGCGGTTGTCGCGCGGCAGGCCCGCGAGCTCCTTGACACCCAGCTCGTAGAGCTCACGCAGGTCGGCGTGCCCGGCGTAGAGATGGGTCGCGATGAGCGCGAGACGCTGGCCGTAGGCGGATTCGGGGTCGACGCCGAAGTACTCGAGCTGCTCGCGGACGAGCCCCGCGACGTCGGCGGACTCGGTCGAGTGACGGCGGGGGCTGATCTCGCGGGCCATCTCGAAGTCGGGGGCGGCGGCGAACGTCTCGGTGGTGTCGGCGATGCTCATTGGATGGATCCCTTCTGTATACAGAGGGAGTCTATGGGAGCAGGCCCGCCTCTCGGAGCAGGTACCCGAGCAGGACCAGCCCACCGATGAGCGAGGGGAGCCAGCTGAAGACCGCGGCACCGAGCAGGAACCTCCTGTACCTCGGCCCCACGCCCCCGGGTGTCCCCAGCACCGCGATGCCGAGCAGGATCATCGGGATGCCGATGATGCTCAGGACAACCGTCGTCGAGAGGACGAACCCCGAGACGAACAGCCCCGCGACGGCAACCCGCTCAAGCCGGCGCGGGCGGGCTCGGTCGTAGCTGCCCGCTGTGATCGGCTCGCCGCACTCGGGGCAGCGGCGGACATCGAGATCGTCGAGCCCTCCGAGCGGGTAGCCGCAGAAGGGGCACTCGCCGCCGGGCGGGCGCAGCACGCCGGTGACCGGTTCGGCTTCCTCGCGCGTCACAGGTTGCGCCTGGCGCGGTTCACGATCCGCCGAGTCGCTTTCGTGTCGCTCTCGTCCAGCCAGCGTCCGGTGAGGGCGAGCACCCAATCCGGATTGGTCTTGCCCGCGTCGTTGAGCCAGTTGGCAACGGCGTCCTGCACGTACTTCTCAGGGTCCGCGCGGAGCGGCTCAAGCAGCGGCAGGCCCGGTGCGGGGTCGGCCTTGAGCTCTGCGACGTGCGCGCACCACACGCCTCGCGGGCGCGTCGACTCGACGGCGAAGCGCCGGAGCCACGCGCGGTGGCTCGCGGTCCAGGGGGTGAGCAGCGCGATGGCGTTGGTCGGGTCGTCGACGATGTGAGGTCGGACGCCCATCCACGCCCACTCGCGCACGCCGTAGTGCGCGTCGTCCGCGAGCGGGCGGATCGCGTCGAGCCGTTCCCCGAGCGAGTGGTCGGGCACGAGCCCGATCATCGTGCACGCCCACCCGCGGACGGTATCGGAGGCGTGCCCCGCGAGATCATCGATGACGCCTGGCCCGAAACGCCCGAGCAGCAGCTCGGCAGCGAGCCTCATGCGCTTGGTGATGCCCTCGCCCGCGGCGCCCGCCATCCGTTCGATCGCGGGTTCCCCGATCGATGGGCACGCATGGAAGAGCAGCACGTGGAACTCCACCGCCAGGCTCTCGGCGAGGTTCACAGAGGCGATCTCGCCCCGCGAGAGGGACTCACGCACCTCGGGCTCGACGTCTGAGGGGCGCGAGGGGCCTGTGCGGTCCGGGTCGATCGGCATGCCCGATGGTTGGTGCTCCGATGGGCCGAGCCGAGTTCGCGGGTGCTCGGGCAATCTTTTTGCTTGCAATATGCAACTGATTTGGACGGAATGTCGAAGGAGCGTGCATGGCCCCGCCCGAGCCCGCCCGCCGATCCTGCTGCCCCATCGCCTGCACGCTCGACCTGCTGGGCGATCGCTGGACGGTGCTGGTGATCCGCGACCTGTTCGCGGGCAAGCGCAGGTACTCGGAGTTCGTGCGCTCGCCCGAGTCGATCGCGACCAACATCCTCGCCGACCGTCTGGCCTGGCTCGTCGACCGGGGCCTCGTCGAGCGGGCAGTGCCCGAGGGCAAGCGCCGGGCGGAGTACCGGCTCACGGATGAGGGACGCTCGCTGGAGCCCGTGCTCGGCGCGGTGGCGCGGTGGGGGCTCAAGCACATCGAGGGGACCGAGGCCCGGCTCGCGCCCGCCAGCGAACCCACGGCCGCGCCACGGAGTTGATGGCATGTACGAGATGATGGACGCGTCCCCGGTCACCGTGATCGTGGTCTCGGCCGCGATGATGGCCACGCCGCTGCATCTGCTCGCGACGTTCGTGTTCAGCGGTGCGTCGGTGCGCACGGGCGCGGTGCTCGCGTCGCTCTTCCTGGTGTGGGGCGCGGTGATGACGTGGTTCTGCCTCGCGGGCGTGCCCGCGTCGCTCGGTCCCGCGGGCAACCTGGTCGTGCCCGTCTGCTGGATCACGCCCTCGGCGCTGCTGATCGCATTCCGGAAGCGCGTGATGGCCCGCCCGCTCTCGCAGCGGTGGCTCGTCGGGATGCAGCTCTGGCGCGCGATCGGCGGGGTGTTCCTCATCGAACTGGCGCGGGGCAACCTGCCCGGCGCGTTCGCCTACCCCGCGGGCATCGGCGACGTGCTGGCGGCACTCGTCGCGCTCGCGGCGCTGCTGAGCGCCCGGGGCGGCGCGGTCGCGCCTGGGTGGGTCCTGGCGGTCATCGTCGTCGGGATGGCCGACTTTCTCTCCGCGCTGTTCTTCGGCGTGACCTCGGGCGACGGGCCCCAGCAGATCTTCGAGTCGGACGCCCGCAGCACCGTGCTGACCTACCCGACAGGCCTGATCCCACTGTTCCTTGTGCCCTACGCGATCTTCTTCCACACGCTGTCGTGGCTCCAACTCAGGCGGGATCGGGTAGAAACGCCGGGCGAACCCGCCTGACGCGGGTCTACTGTTGAAACCCGCCGGCGAGCGAGCGGAAAGAACACCAGGGCCCGGCCAGGGGAGTGCCGAGCCGATACCGATTCACGACGATTCAAGCCACCCCGAGGGGAGTCCTCCGATGCCGATGTCCACGATTCGCACCACCCGCATGGCTGCCGCGTTCCTGCTCACCGCCGGGCTGTCGCTGCCAGCGCTCGCTCAGGCCGAAGCGACGGCGTCCGGCGCGGCGCAGCCCGCCGAAGCCGCCGCGGATCTGCCCGACGGGTTCGAGATCCTCGAACGCCACGTCGAGGCCATCGGCGGCGCCGAGGCCGGCAAGAAGCTCGAGGGCTTGCGCATGACCGGCACCATGGCGATGCCCGCGATGGGGATGAACGGCACCATCATCGTCTCCGGCGCCCCGCCCGCCAAGCAGCTGCTCGAGATCTCGATCACCGGCTTCGGCAACATGGTGCAGGGCACCGACGGCGAGCGAGCCTGGGCCAGCCAGCCCGGGGGGCAGCCCGTGATCGTGCCCGACGCGCAGGCCCAGGACATGATCGAGAGCGCCGACTTCCACGCCCGCTACTCCCCGCGCGAGCGCTACGAGTCCGCGACCACCACGGGTACCGAGGACCTGGGGGGCACCGAGTGCTACGTCGTCGAGCTTGTCAGCGTCGGCGGCACAGAGTCCATCGGCTACTACAACATCGAGACCGGTCTCCAGCACGCCGAGAAGACCCGCACCGCGCCGGGCTCGGACACCTTCGGAAACGAGGTCACCTTCCTCGACTACAAGGAGTTCGACGGCATGAAGTTCCCGACCAAGCTCATGTTGACCCAGCAGGGCTTCCAGCAGGAACTCACGTTCGAGACCGTCGAGCTGAACCCGGAGTTCGACGCCGGCACGTTCGACGCGCCGGGCGATCTCTGAGCCCGCGGGTGCGACCCGGTGCCCGTTCTGCAGATCCAGTGGTTCGAGCCGCCCCCGGGCGTCTCGGTCGGTCAGGTGCTCGCCTCGGTGAACGCGAGGGTTGCCGATGAACTCGGGTGCGAGCCCGCGCAGGTCTGGTCGACCTGGAGCACGATCGAGCCCGGGCGGTACGCAGAGGGCGATGACGTGGCGGACGGACCCAGGCGCGCCACGCATCCGCCGATCGTGCGTCTGCTCGCGTTCGAGGGGCGCGACGAGCGGGCGATCGAGTCGGCGTTGATGGCCGCGGCGCACACGCTTGCCGAGGGGCTCGGGCTGGACCCCGACGCGCCGTTCGTGGTCTATGACGAGATCGGCTCGGGGCGTGTGTTCACAGGCGGGTCGGTGCGCCGTCTGGAGCGATGAGGGGGTCGTCGGCCCCGCGCGCAGCCCGCGGTACCATCGCCCCGTGACCGGGGACGACCGCCCAACGCCCGATGCCGACTTCGACCGCGCCGCGGTGATCGCGGTCCGCGCCGCGATGACCGACGAGCAGCGGAAGCGCGCCTGGACGCGGGTCTTCGAGGTCTACGAGCCCATGATGCGCTCGCTCGCGAGCCGAACGCTCCGGTCCGACGACCTCGGGCGCGAGGTCTGCCACGAGGCGATCGTGCGGGCGATCAGCCGGTTCGACACCTTCGACGACCGGGCCAGGCTGGGCACCTGGCTCTTCCGGGTGACGTACAACGCCTGCATCAGCCGGATCCGGAGGGATCAACGCCGGAAGATGCTGTCGGTCGACGAGGCGATCGGCGGGCCCGGGGCCTCGGGCTCGCGGTCGATCCGGAATCAGATGGTGCAGGGCTCGGAACCGGAGCCCGAGCCGGGCGTCCAAGCAGACGAGGACCGGGCCGACGTGCTCCGGGCCCTCGACCGCCTGGACCTCGATCAGAGGGGCATTCTGCTGCTCCGGGACGCCCAGGGTTTGGAGTACGGTCGCATCGCCGAGGTTCTTGGCGTTGCGAGAGGCACGATCAAGAGCCGCTTGTTCCGGGCGCGGGCCGCCCTGCGTCGCGGCGTCGAGCAGATCCGTGCCGAGCGGCTGGGGCAGGACGCCGAGACGGACGAAGATCGATAACCACGCGAGCGACGACACGGACCGCATGACCTTCAACCCTGACATCCTGCCGCTCATCGCCCGGAGCGGGCTGGCTGAGGACGAGCTGCTCGACTTCATCGAGGGCGAGCTGGCGGTCGAGCGATCGGCCGAGGTTCTCCGCCGTCTGGGCGAGCACACGCAGCTGCGCGACGCGGTGTTCGCGATGCGAGGCGACCGCGGGGAGCTGGCGCACGAGCTCGAGCAGGTCGCGTTCGAGCCCGACACGCTCTTCGTCGAGGCGACGGTGCACCAGGGGGTGACGGGCGAGATCGACCCCGAGTTCGCGGCGCGTCTCGAGGCGTCGGGCGGCGGAGCGATCCCGAGGCTGCACCGCGCCCGCGTGGTGCGCCCGCGCGGGCACCGTTTCCCGGCCCGCGCCGTGGGCACGCTGCTGGTGGCCTGCATCGCGGTCGCGTTCTTCGGCGCGATCTGGGCGGCGTGGCCCAACGCTCCTGTGCGCCCGGCACCGACCACGATCGCGGAAGCGCCGT
>JANQQZ010000127.1 GCA_028284805.1 Phycisphaerales bacterium | reverse complement strand
CGAGAAAGTCGAGCGGGGCGCGTTCGAGGAAGGGGAAGAGGAGCCAGAAGCAGGCGACGATGGCGCTCGTCCAGACCACGTTGAATTTGCCTGTAGCGGATCGGAGGGCGGCGTGCTTGCGGCCGCCCGAGAGGTACCACTCGACGACGGGCCACATGAGCCCGGTGCTGATGCTGTAGACACCGGCGGTGAGCCAGATCGCCCAGCACGGGTCGTGCCCGAGCCAGTTGAGTGCGGGGGGGATCAGGGCGGCGAGCCCGCCCAGGGCGATGAGCCTCGTGAGGATCGTGCGCGGCGTGAGCTTCGAGCTGCGCGACTCGAGTCTGCGGAGGACGGGGCCCGCGGCGAGTGCGGCGGGGATGTAGACGGCTCCCATGACGACGCCCAGGAGGAAGAGGCTCGGGCGGTCGAACCCGCAGCCGGCTTCGGCGACGAAGTAGAGGCCCTGTGTGACGGATCCGGTGCCTACCGAGAGCAGGAAGGTGATGGCGAGGACACGCCAGAGTGGGGCGGGGGTCGGTGTCGTGGTGGGCATTGGGGGTTCCCGGACGGCGCGTTGCCCCGGTGGGTGTGCGATCGTACGATCGGGTCTGGCGTGGGTCGAACCCGCGTTGACAAGAGCCCGTAGCTCAATTGGATAGAGCGCTGGCCTCCGAAGCCAGAGGTTCCGCGTTCGAATCGCGGCGGGCTCGTTTCGATCGCACCGGCCAGAGGCGAAGCCTCGGCGGGGCATCCCCGGCACACGAACGGGAAGGGTAGACCATGCGTCGGATCAGGCTGTTGGGTGTGCTGGCGGGTGTTGCGGTCGCTTTGCCCGTTCCAGCGGTTATGGCGCAGCAGCCCGAGGAGGCCCAGGCTGAGCCGGTTCAGATCCCCGCGGAGGATCTGCCCAGCGCTGGCGAGGTGTTCGCGGCGTACGTCGAAGCGATCGGCGGCGATGACGCGGTGCGGGCGGTGACCTCGCGCCGGTTCACCGGGCGGGTGCGCGTGTTCGTGCAGGGGCAGCAGGATCCGGTGCAGGTGGGGCGGATCGAGATGCTCTCGAAGGCGCCGGGGACGCTCGTGCAGGACATGATCTTCCCGGGGCGCAGCTCGACGCGCACCATCGTGCAGGACGGCGTGGTGTGGCAGCTCGACGAGGACGACAAGGCCTCGCTTGTGGACGAGACGTCCGCGGCGCGCCAGCGTGTCTCGGCGCGGTTCTACCAGCTGGCGGACTGGGAGGAGATGTTCAGCGAGGTGAGCGTGCTGGGCGGGGTCGAGCAGAACGGTCGCCGCGCGGTGCAGCTCGTGGGCACGCACCTCGATGGGCGCACCGAGGTGTACATGTTCGATCTCGATTCTGGGATGCTGCTGATGATCACGGGGGAGCGTCCCTCGCCCGTGGACGCGTCGCAGACGGTTCCGTTTCGTCGGTTGTACGAGGACTACCGGGATACGGGCGGGGTGATGTACCCGCACCGTGTTCTCGAGCAGGCGGGCCCGGTCTTGTTCGAGATCGAGGTGAGCGAGATCGAGACGGGCGTGGACGTGCCGACGTTCGAGATTCCCTCGTTCGAAGAGGCCGAGGGCGAGTAGCCCGGTCAGCGCAGGTCGCAGCAGCGTCCGAACTTCGAGCAGACCGGGTGCTGGCTGCAGGAGGCCATCCTGGCCTTGCAGGCGCGCCGTCCGTGGAAGATGAGCATGTGGCTGGCGTCGCACCAGCTGTCTCTGGGCAGCAGGGCGCAGAGGTAGCGTTCGGTCATTGCGACGGTGGCGTCTTCGGGAACGAGCGCGAGGCGTTTGCTGATGCGTTCGACGTGGGTGTCGACGACGAAGCCGACGTTGATGCGGAAGGCGTTGCCCAGGACGACGTTGGCGGTCTTGCGTGCGACGCCTCGGAGGGTGAGGAGTTCGTCCATGGTCTGCGGGACCTGCCCGCCGAATTCTTCGACGAGGGCGGTCATGGCGGCGTGGACGGCTTTGGCCTTGTTGCGGTACAGGCCGATGGTCTTGATGTAGGGCTCGATCTTCGGCGGGGTGGAGGCGGCGTAGTCGGCTGGTGTCGGGAATGCCTTGAACAGAGCGGGCGTGGCCTTGTTGACGCCTACGTCGGTTGCCTGGGCGCTGAGGATGGTCGCGATGAGCAACTCGTGGGGATGGCGGTAGTCGAGCTCGCAGTGCGCGTCGGGGTAGTGCTCGCGGAGGGCGGCGAGGACGCGCCGGGCACGTGACTTCTCCCTCGGTTCGACCTGGGGCAGCTTGAAGGGCAGGTCGCGGAGGCCTCTGGGGTTGTCGGGCGTGAGGACGGTCATCGCTTGGTGGCGAGCTCGGGTGTTTCCAGCCGGCTCGGGGGATCGGACGGGGTCTGGGCCGATCGCGGCTTGGCGGTGATGCCCATCGCACCGGTGACTGTGAGCGCGAACGCCGCGATCGCGACCGCGGCGAGGGCGACCGAGGCGGGGTCGTGGTCGGCCATGAAGGCCTGCTGTGCAGCCTGGGCGGCTGGGTTGTCGCCCGCCTCGGCGGCTTGCCAGTACTCGCGGAGGTTGGTGTTCATTCGCGGGCCCAGGATGAAGACGTTGTAGCCCGAGGCGAGGATGGCGAGGCCCAGGGAGGCGAGGCGTGCGAGGGTGATGCGCGGGGTTCGGATCCATACGTGGCGCATCGCCGCGATGATGCAGAGGCTCAGGCCCGCGAGCATGAGGCAGAAGAAGCCGACGATGTCGCCGAAGGCGAAGAGCCTGGCGGCGACGTGGCCTGCGGCGAGGCGCCAGTGCTCGCCTGTGTACTCGGGGTAGGCGGCGAGCGTGGGTTCCAGGTCCCGGACGGTCGGGAAGATGATGGCGGCGGCGGCGCCGGTGGCGACCGCGACGCCCAGCCAGAGGCCGGCGGCGGTGAGATGGACGGCTTCGAGGAATCGGCGGAGGGGGGCATCGGCTGATGCTATGTCGGGGCGTTGGCGGCGCAAGAATGGAGCTGTGGAGTTCTCGCTTCCAACTCTGTCGGTGACGACGCGCGGCCTGGTCGAGCGCACGGGGTCGACGCGTGCGGCGCTGGCGTGGATCGCGGAGCGTGAGGTCGTCGATGTCGTGATCGACGCGACGGCGTCGGATGTCCGCCCCAGGGCGCTGGACCGCGCTGGACGGAGGGAGCTGGCGGCGGCTGTCAAGCGGCTTGGGCAGCGGGTGTCGGGGCTGGATCTGCTGATCCCGGCGGAGCACTTCGAGAGCGGGGCGACGGTGGACCGGGCGTTGGGCGCTTTGCTGGACGCGGTCGGGCTCGCGGCGGACCTGCGCGGTTTCGGGGCGGCGGCGGACGAGCCGGTGGTGTGCGTGTCGATGGGGGCGGAGCCGCTGGGGGGCGTGCTGGACTC
>JANQQZ010000117.1 GCA_028284805.1 Phycisphaerales bacterium | reverse complement strand
CCGAGTTCAGGTCCTGCTCGAGCCCGTGGAAGTCCTTCTCGCTCGTCTCGCCCTCGGCCCGGCTGAAGCCCGTCGACACCGGATCGATGAACACGAAGTCGCTCTCGCCGAGCAGCGTGTGCTCGTTGGGCACCACCGTGTAGGGCGGCGGGCCTGGATTGCCGTCACCGTCGACGTACGCCGTCCGCTTCGGGCCGAACACGCCCAGGTGGAGCCAGACCGAGCTCGAGCCCGGGCCTCCGTTGAAACTGAACGTCAGGCGACGACTGCTCGCGGGCGGGAACAGCTCGTCATCAGGGATCTCGGCCGCGATCGACTCGTCGTCCTCCGCCGCGGCTTCGAGCTCCGCCACGCGCGACGCGACCTCGTCCTGGCTCAGCAGGGTGCGCCGGTAGGCGACAAAGAACACCCTCGCCCGCGCCTCGGCCTCGATCTCATCGGTCGCGAGCGTGAGCGTGCCCGCCGTCGCCTGGTAGTGCACCGGCTCGCCGTCCACCGTGACCGTGTGGTAGGTGACCGAGGGCTCGTCGGGGTACACCACGAAGTCCGGGATCGGCGGCTCATCGCCATCCTGACCGAACGCCCAAGATCCCAGAGCCAGAATCGAGATCACGATCAGCACTCGAAGCACGCCAAAGCCCTCCCGCCGATCCGAGACCCGGCCGGCACGGCACAGCGTACGGGCACAGCATGTCCCACGCAGCTTCAGTGCGCCAGATTGAAGATGAACGTCCACGTCCCGGTGCGGTTGCCCGAGTTCTGGCCCTCGAACTCGTTCGTCACCAGCGTCTGCGAATAGCCCAGCTCGAAGCCCTCCCACTGGAACTGCATGCCCAGATGGAACTCGCCTACGAGCACCTGCTCGTCGAGGCGGGGCGAATCGAACACGCTGCCGCGCAGGAGCGCGTTGTGCATCACGGCACGGGCTCCGGCACGGGCGAAGATCGAGAAGCCGAACTCGGTCGCGGCCCGCTGCGTGTGGTCGGTGAACTCGTAGAGCCGCGAGGGGCCGAAGTCGTCGGGCAGGGGCCAGCCGTAGCGCACGATCGCCCCGAAGCTCCCGTCGACATGCACGGTGCCCGCCCGGACACCCGCGTAGGGGATCACCTCGATCCCGGGTGTGCGCGAGACCGGCTCTGCGTCGAGTTCGCCGCCCGAGATCCGAGCCAGGTCCCCCTCCGCGTCCCGCTGCCACTTCAGCTTCCAGCGTCGCTGGTAGTGCCCCTGGAGCACGAGCTGGTTCGCCACCTGCCCAGCCCACGACGGGTTCACCTGCCGAGGGAACGCCGCGTGGACCCACTCCTGCACGGGCTGGCCCCCCGCGTCCTGCCCCATCACGCCCACATCGAACTGCACGTGGTCGAACATCGCGCCCTCGCGGCGCTGCACGAACAGCCCCGCGGTCGCCAGGCCGCTGTAGGGCCAGTCGTCCGGCTGGTTCACCGGCACGTCGATGTCTTCGGGTGTGTAGAACGTATGCCGCGCCATCACTCCGACCGCCGACCGCGGCTCACCGAACTCGCCGAACACATCCAACCATCGCAGCCACCGCTCGTAGGCGTACCTGCTGGGCAGCACCGACGCCTCGATCGATACGCCGTTCGTGTAGTGCCGATCGTCGCCGAAGGCGATCGCGTGCAGCGGGCCGTCGTTTTCCCAATAAAGACTGAGCAAACCCGGACGCGTGCTGTCAACCTGTACCTCACACACACCACCGTGGGCCTGCAGCGACGCAGGCGCGGGATCATCCGCCGGCTGCGCGACGGCGAGACCAGACAGACACAGGCAAGCACTACTCACGAATCGCGTGAACGACATGCGTCAAGCATATCTGCGTCACCGACCACGGCACCACACTCCGGGCAGATACCGGCTCGGAGACCAGCCACCTCGTACCCACACGCGCCGCATACACCTGGTTGTTCCTGTCCAAGGGCGTCGAAGCCGCGGCACAAACGCCCACCGACAACGATCACCACACCCGCCAGCACAGCGGCGGCGTGGAGCACAGCCGCAACCGTGAGAATCTCCGAGGTTGTGGGCGGTCCGTTGATCCAGTCACTCGGGTTGCGGCGAGCGGCACCGAGTAGCGTCCACGACGCGCCGTGCGCGCCGAGCAAGGCTGCCGCCGGGAACACGATCATCGCGCCCCATCGCGATACGCGATTGAAGACGACGATTGCCTCAGTATCAGGATTCAACGAGGCTGCCGCGCCGACACCCAATGCCAGCAGCACCGGAAGAGGAAGAAGGAACGACATAAGGAGCATGGCTGACGTGAGTGCGTCGGCGGTGTAGTCCCAGATGCCGCTGAACGGCTCAGAGATGATGGTCCACCAGAAGCAGCACGTCAGCATCATCCCGAACACGCACACGGCACCCGCGAGGAACCACCAAGCCATCCCCAGGAAGCAGGTGGCTACACGGCGCACGCCCGTTCACTCCCCATCGCTGACGACCACGCCCTCGATCACAGTGCCGACGCACCGCGTGGTGTACTCGAACGGGTCGCCGTCGTAGAGCGCCAGATCTCCATCCTTGCCGATTTCGATCGAGCCGACCCGATCGTCGATCCCGAGCACCCGCGCGGGCGTGATCGTGAGACCTGCCAGCGCCCGCTCGAAACCCCAGCCGTTCACCGCCGCGATCGCTGCCTCGAACAGCACCACGCGGACTTTGGGCACGTACCCCTCGTATCCCGACTGGGTCATAACGGTCAGGCCCGCGTCCGCGAGCCTGCCCGCGGTCGTCCAGCTCATGTTCTGCATGTCGCCCCAGGGCCGAGCCATCGTCGGGTGCAGGAAGACGGGCACCCCAGCAGCTCTCAGCTCCTCTGCAACGAGATACGCCTCCGCACCCGAGTCGAGCCAGAGCGTGAATCCGAACTCATCCGCAAGGCGCAGCGCCGTGTCGATGTCCTGCGCCCGGTTCGCGGTCACCAGCAGGGGGACGTCTCCCGAGAGCACGGACGCGAGGGCCTCGAGCCTCAGGTTGCGGCTCGGCGGATCGCCCGGGTCCTTCGGAGCACTCTCGTCGGGCTCGCTCTCGCCTTCCGCAGGCGTGTGCGCATCGAACGCGTCCTTCTTGGCCTGCCATGCGTCGACCTTGGCCTTGTACTCCTGCGCATCGATCAGCTCGTCGCGCAGGATCATGGCCAGCTTTGCCCGCGTGCCGGGGCCTTTGCCGCCGCTGTTGAGCGCCGAGGGGGCCAGCGTTGCCGAGACCGCCGAGGTTTCGACGAGCACGCTCTCGCCAACCGAACCCTCGCGCGTTTTGACAACGAAGAGTTGCCCGCTCATCGCTTCGCCCGCCGCGTGCCCGGTGTGCAAGGTGGTGACTCCCTTGGCCCGGAGGAACCCGACGAGCTCGTCCCGCCCGTTGTACGCGTCGAGCGCCCGCAGCTCGGGTTGGATCGGCTTCGAGGTCTCGATGATGTCCTGGTCCTGGGGCTGGTTGTAGATACCCGTCAGCCCCGCGGTCGAACGCGGATCGATCAGCCCCGGCACGACGACGGCTGCCCGGCGCGTCTCCATCGCCTTCTTGGGAATCTGCGTGCCGTCCGCCGGGCCCACCGCTTGGATCACACCGTCCTCGATGTACACGACACCGTCTTCGATCGCGTTGAGCTCGCCGCCCTCCATCGTGTAGACCACCTCGCCGTACACGAGCAGATCGGCATCCTGCGGAGTTGCCGCAGACGACACGAACAAAGCAGCAAAGGCGGTCAGAAGCCTCACTGGGCGCCCCCCTTCATCAGATGGTCGTAGCAGCAGAAGTACGGGTCGATGTCCTGACCTGCGCCGTAGCCACCCTGGGCGTAGAACAGATCCTCCGGGTCGGAGCGGTCGAAGACCTTGACACCCTCGACCCACGTCTGCTCGATCTTCGTGTACACGCTCAGCGGGTCACCCGACATCACGACCAGGTCCGCGTCCTTGCCCGCCTCGAGCGACCCGACGCGGTCGGCCAGGTCCAGCATCCGCGCGCCTTCGATCGTGAGCGACCGGATCGCAGCCTCCCGACTCATCCCCGCGCGCACGGCCAGCGCCGCCATCCGGTTGAACAGCCGCGAGTCGGTGATCCAGTCGTCCGTGTGCATCGCGACCCGAGCGCCGGCCTTCTCGAGCACGCCCCCCGTCTCGTAGATCAGATCGATCGCCTCGAGCTTGCCGCCAGGCGAATCCACCAGGATCACCGAGCAGGGCGCTCCCCAAGGCTCGCCGTCGGGCCCGGGCACGCCCTCGAACGACGCGATCTCGTCCGCGACCTTCCACGCCTCGCTGACGTGATGCAGCACGACGCGGAACCCGAACTCCTCAGCAAGCCTGAGCACTGTGATGATGTCGTCGTGCCGGTGCGTGTGGTGGTGGACGACGATGTCGCCGTTCATCGCATCGACGAACGTCTCGAGGTGCAGGTCACGCGCCGGAGGGGCCCCCGGGTCGTCCCCTTCCTCGGCCTTGGCGTTCCACGCGTCCCACTTGGCGGCGTACTCCTGCGCCTTGATGAACTGCTCGCGCACGAGGAACGCGCTCTTGGCACGCGTCCCCGGGAAGCCTGCGCTGTCACGGATCGAGTTCGTCCCGTTCGCCATCTTGAGGCCGCCCATCGGCCGACGATCGTCGCCCAAGATGAACACGTCGCGGATGGTGCGCGGCCCCGCGGGCTGCGTCTCCGTCTCCGGGAAGAATCGCAGCTTGACGTAGATCGTCCGGCCGCTCGACAGGTGCCCCGAGCCAGGCATGATGTTCAGCGTCGTCAGCCCGCCCGCGAGCGCCCGGCGGAACCCGCTCGAACGCACGTTGATCGAGTCCATCACCCGCACACCCGGCTGGATCGGGCCGGTCCCGTCCGCACCGCCGATGCCGCCCAGGTGGCTGTGCGTGTCGACCATGCCAGGCATCAGCGTCTTGCCAGAACAGTCGACGACCGTCGCACCCTCGCGGAGCTCTTCCGGTGCGTCGCCCTCGCCCACCGCCTCGATCACGCCCCCGCGAACGAGCACGTGCCCTCGCTCGATCTCGCCCGCGCCCTCGCCTGCAACTGTGAAGACGGTTCCTCCCTCGAACAAGACCCGCCCGTTCTGACCCGAGGCGTCAGCCCCGAGGCACAGGCAAAGCGCCGCCATCATCCATCGCCGCATCGGGTGGCCCTCCATCTCTAGACACCTTCACGATACAGGTTCTGGATCGGCGGTGCTCGCACGCAACGACGCGGAGCGGAGTTCTCCACGCTCGAACCGAACCCAAATCAAGCCCGTCTCATACAATGATGTGGACGAACCATGGGCGGCAACTCATCACAACCAGCCGACGAGCCCGCGACGCAAGAAAGCGTGAAGCTGCCCCAGGACTTCCCCACGCCCCTGCCTTGCAAGTCGTGCAGCTATGACCTCCGGGGCTCACCGATCTCAGGCGTGTGCCCCGAATGCGGAACGCCGTACGAACTCAGCGATCATCTCAAGCCGAGCTACCTCGGGTCGGCCTCGTCAGAGGGCGGCGGCGTCTTCAAGGGGGTCATGCTCACGGGTTTGATCCTGCTGGCCATCCCGGGCCTGCTCGTCGTGCTGGCTTTCGGCGCGTGCATGATCTCGATGCCTTGATACGAGACGCCATTGACACGGATCAAGACGACAACCAGCCGATGCCCGACCTGTCTCACCGAGATCCCGGCTGAGGTCTGCACCGACGACGCGGGGCGCGTCGTTATGCACAAGACATGCCCGATCCACGGAAGCTTCGAGGTCCCCATCGCGCGGGACACGTCGTGGTACCACAACAGCCTGGGCGATCGCTCGGAGCCCTCCTGCGGCTGCACTCGTCCCGGGTGCCCGAGCGATACGCACGCGCTTCCCCTCGATCGGTTCGAGTCGCTCTCAACCTGCGTCGCGCTCATCGAGATCGTTGATAGCTGCAACCTGGCCTGCCCAACCTGCTTCGCGGGTTCGCCGGTCGGAGTAGGCGACGACGTCGACTGCCGCCCCTACGAAGAGGTCGTCGGACGGATCGATGCGGTCACTCGTCGCAAGGGCTTCATCGACATTCTCCAGTTGTCGGGCGGAGAGCCCACGATCCATCCGCGGTTCCTGGACATCCTGGACTTCGCGGTCGCCCACGAAAACATCGGCTATGTCCTGATCAACACCAACGGTGTCCGGGTCGCCCGGGACCAAGCCTTCCGAGAAGCACTCGCCCGCCGACGCGCCGAGAACACCTTCGAGCTCTATCTCCAGTTCGACGGCCCGCAGGAAGCCGGGCAGAAGGATCTCAGGGGTGCCGACCTGCGTTCGATGCGGCAGCGGGCGATCGACCTCGCCGGTGAGATTGGTGTGCCGACCACGCTCGCGATGGTCGTCAACCAGCAGACCATCGATCATCTGGGCGATGCCCTCCGCTTCGGGCTCGGGCGCGACTGGTGCCGGGGCATCGTCTTCCAGCCCGAGTTCTCCTCGGGCCGGGGCGCCGAGACCGACCTCACCCAACGACTCCACACGGGCGACGTCGTGCGCGCGGTCACGGGCCAGTCCGGGGGGCTCCTGTCGGAGGGCGACCTCACCCCGCTGCCCTGCGGCGATCCAAACTGCCACACCATCGGCTACCTGCTGCGCACCGCGAAAGGCCCTGTCGCGCTGGGCTCACTTGTTGACCTCAGCGAACTCCAGGGCTTCCTGACCGACCGCGTGAACTACAGCCTCGACGATCTCATCCAATGCGGGTGCGAAACGGAGCCGCTCGGCGAAGTCCTCAAGCGTTTCGAGCTCTCTGCCGAGGCACCGTTCCGTGTGTTCATCAAGCCCTTCATGGACGCCTGGAACTTCGACCAGGACCGCATCGACAGGTGCTGCACGCACGTCATCCGCCGCGATGGCTCACTTGACTCGTTCTGCCGGTACTACATGCTGGGCGGCGCGTCCGCCGAGGGCCCGGGCATCGGCCTCACCATGAACGGCCGGGCGCTGTGATCACACCCTACACGCTGACCACGGTGCTCGGGGTGTGCGCCGCGGTCTTCGTGTGGGCGGTGCTCAGACGAAGCGGGCAGGCCGACTCGCTCAGCATGCCGCCCCGTCGGCTCGCGCTCCTGCTCGTTCTCGGGGCGGGCGGCGCGGGGCTCGGCGCAAAGCTCGCGTTCCTCCTCGCCGAGGGCTGGGCCCATCGCGACGACCCTACCGCGCTGCTGACGGGCAAGAGCATCACCGGCGCGCTCCTGGGCGGTTACGTCGGTATCGAACTCGGGAAACGCGTCGTCGGACACAAGGCCTACACGGGTGACTACTTCGCGATCGCCGTCCCGGTGGGCATCGCCATCGGTCGGCTCGGCTGCTGCCTCGAGGGCTGCTGCCCGGGTGTGATGCTCGGGTCGTCCCGGTGGTGGGCGTGGACCGACGCAACGGGCCAGCCTCGCTGGCCCAGCCAGCCCGCCGAGTTCGCGTTCAACGTTGCCTTCGTGGTGTGGGCGGTGCTCGCAAACCGCACCGGAAGCTACGCGGGCAACAGGTTCCACATCTACCTGCTCGCCTACGGCACGTTCCGATTCCTGCACGAGTTCGCACGCGACAACCCGGCCTTCGCCGGACCGATCGGCGGGTACCACCTCATCGCCCTCGCGACCGCGGGCACTGGCGCACTCGCCCTTCGGAAGAGGCTCGGTAAGCAGCGAGCTACGAGCGCAGGGTCTCTATTGCTCGATCCGGTTCGCCAGCCCCCTCGCGAACGACCGTGAACACCCGACAGCCATGCCGGAGGCCCAAGCCGGTGCACCTACGCCAACCCCGAGAGCGGCAAGAACGGGACGTCGAACCGGGGAGCGGTGACTGCTTGACAAATTAGTATTCACTTACTATTCTGCCCTCATGCCAGTTCTCAACGACACCCACGCCCAGATCTCCCCCACCACCGTCGCCCAGATCACCTGCCCACAGACCGCCGGCGACGCGGCCGAGCTGATCCGCCGGGCCGCCGATCGCGGGCAGAGCGTGTCCCTCTCGGGCACCCGCCACGCCATGGGCCGCCAAGCCTTCGCCACCGACTCGATCCACATCGACTCCCTCGGGCTAGCGGGCATCCGCTCGATCGATCACGACGCCGGGCTCGCCACCGTCGGTGCGGGCACCACCTGGACGCGGCTCATCCCCGAGTTGCTCGGGCGGCAGCTCATCGAACGCCCCGATCGAGAGCCACGCTTCGGCATCAGACAGAAACAGACCGGCGCGAAGGACCTGTCGATCGGGGGAGCCATCGCCGCCAACATCCACGGGCGAGGCCTCGCGCTCGCTCCCTTTGTCGACGATCTCGAGTCCATCGAACTCGTCACCCCCGCCGGCGAGATCGTCCACGCCTCGCGAACGGCCCGCCCCGACCTCTTCGCGCACGCCGTGGGCGGGTACGGCCTGTTCGGCCTCGTCACCGAGGCGACGCTGCGCCTCTCCCGACGACAGAAGGTCAGACGGCTCGTCGATGCCTCCACACGCGACGAGGTGATCGATCGGCTTCACGAACGACGCGACTCGGGCTGCCTCTACGGTGACTTCCAGTTCGCTATCGATCACGAGTCCGAAGCCTTCCTCCGCGACGGCATTCTCGTCTGTTACGAGCCCGTGCCCGATGACATGATCATCCCGGACAACCAGCGGTACTTCTCAGAGCCCGTCTGGCTCGACCTCGTCCGCAAGGCCCGCGCCCACAAGACACGGGCGTTCGAGGACTATCTCGCCTACTACCGTTCCACGCACGGGCAGGTCTACCACTCCGACACCCACCAGCTCTCCACCTACGTGCCCGGCTACCACGACGCCATCAGCGCCAGCCTCCCGCCCGAGCTGCGAGGCACAGAGGTCATCTCCGAGCTCTACGTCCCTCGCGCACGCCTCGCCGACTTCCTCGAACACGCCGCCGACAGCCTTCGCGCCTCGAACGCCAGCGTCACCTACGGCACCGTCCGCCTCATCGAGCGCGATTCGACCACCGCGCTGCCCTGGGCCCGCGAACCCTGGGCCTGCATCATCTTCAACCTCCTCACCGACCCGACGCACATCGAGCCCGTCGCCCACGCAAAGCGAGAGCTCATCGAGCTCGCCCTCTCGATGGGCGGCACCTTCTACCTCACCTACCACCGCTTCGCGACCGCAGACCAACTCGAGCGCGGGCACCCAGTCATCCAAGCCGTCCTCGACGCCAAGGACCGCCTCGACCCCAACCACGTCCTCGACAGCGACTGGCATCGGGGCATCCGCGAGCAACTCAGGCCGTAGCCCCTGCTACTCGCCAGCCGCGCGCAGGATCTCGACGGCGTGCTCCAATTGTGCGTCGCCTCCCCCAAGCACGAGGTCACCCGGCCGCTTCTCGACGAGCACGTCGGGCTGCACACCCACACCGTCGTAGAGCCGGCCATTAGGCTGGTACGACGCCATCGAGGCGAGGCTGACTTCGATGGGACCGATCTCGTATTTTCGGCTGCGTGCGCTGCCGCCGGCCGAGGGCGTGCCGACGAGCGTGACGTTGCGCAGCTCGCCCATTGCGCCGAGGAAGATGTCGGTCGCGCTAAAGCAATTCTCGTCCATGAGCACGACGACGGGTCCGTCGAAGCGCGACACCTCGTCTCCACCCGGCGACACGACCATGTAGTGCCAAGCGCTAAAGCCGGCGTCGGGCGTCTCCCACTCGGGGCGGAACTGCTCTCGGAACTCGGCGATCGCTTCGCGCTCGGCGTCGGACCATCCCCGCCAGGCTTCGGGGTAGAGGTAACGGTTCGCGAGGAAACCCTCGGGGTCCGCGGGGTCGTCGAAGGCATCGATCCGGGCGCGAGCGGTGTTCACCACGATCGGGTCGGAGCCGGCCTCCATGAGCGAGGGCATCAGCGCGAAGATCGGGTCGCGCCGCCCCCCGCCGTTGCCCCGGACATCGATGACCAGACCGGTCGCGCCCCGCGTCACGAGCGCGAGCTCGTCGCGCAGCTGCTGTCGCCAGATCTCGGACGGCAAGCCGTTGAACTCTGGCGACATTCGCGGCAGCCGGAAGTACCCGATATCGCCATCGATCGTGCGGCTGGTCGTCCAGGGCCAGGTGCCGTAGAGCCCCCGGATCGGCAGCACGCGGCGCTCGATGTCCACGCGCTCGCCCGCCTGCGAGCGGAGCACGAGCGACACCTCGCTGGAGGACGCGATGCCGAGCTCGGCGCGCACGAAGTTCACGTAACGGATCAGCCGAAGCGAGCGCTCCTGCACCAGCTGCGGCGACCCTGCCTGGACGTACTCCGACGCCGCCTCGATCCAGTCCGCCAGCGGCACGCCGTCGATGGAGTCGACGAACGGGTGCTCCGGATCGATCAGCGCCGAGCGGTCGTTCTCGATCGCGACAACGCCGCCCCGGACGCCGACCAACAGGAAGGGCATGCGTCCGCGCGGGAATGCGTCGCGCCAGTCCTCAACGCTCGCGTGACCATCGCCGGTCGCGCAGACGATCCGCTGCATGGACTGCCGGACGTCGTTGAGCGTCTCGCTCTCGCCTAAGCTCTCGACCATCGCGTCGAAGTCGATCCCGCGGAGCGTCGCGTACGCGTGCCTGTCTCGGATCGTCTCCGCGAGCAGCGCCAGCAGGTTGTCGGTGTCTTCGAGCTGTGCCAGTCTCTCAGCTTCTTTGTTGTGCTCCCATACCTGCTCGCGGTTGGCCCGGGTCATGGCCGCCTCGTCGACCCGGGCAACCGCCCCATCGCGCCGGACCTCGATGTCGATCACGTCGACCCGATCCAGCTTGATTTCCATGGCATCGAACACGTCCAGCAGGTCCTCGCCGATCCGCTTCTGCCAGCGTTCCTCGAACGCGTGCTTGGACCCGGCGACAAGATCGCCCACACCGACGCCCCCAATCGAGACAAGCTCCACCCGCTCGCCGTCGAGCGTCACCATCACCCGCCCGTCGTCCTCAAACTCCACCCGCGTGAAGGGCGAGACCTGCCCGAAGGCCCCGAACGACGCAACGAGGGCTGCATACACGACAAACGCTGTCAGAACCCGCCGCATGCTCCTACCCTCCCACGTTGCCCAGCCAAAGGGCATCACCCCCACAACACACCACGCATCACGGAGCCTAACCGATGCCCACCCCCATCACCATGACCGACGCCGGACTGTCCGTCCCCAACGACCCCATCATCCCCTTCATCGAGGGCGACGGCACTGGCCCCGACATCTGGCGCGCCTCGGTCCATGTCTTCGATGCCGCCGTCGAGAAGGCCTACAAGGGCGAACGCAAGATCCACTGGCACGAAGTCATGGCCGGCGAGAAGTCATACAACGCCACCAAGGAGTGGTTGCCCGATCAGACGCTTGAGGACTTCAAGCGGTACCTCGTGGGCATCAAGGGACCTCTCACCACGCCCACGGGCGGCGGCATCCGCTCGCTGAACGTCGCGCTCCGCCAGATCCTCGACCTCTACACCTGCCTCCGCCCCGTGCGTTACTTCAAGGGCGTGCCCAGCCCCGTCGTGCACCCCGAGAAGACCGACATGGTCATCTTCCGCGAGAACTCCGAAGACATCTACGCGGGCATCGAGTTCGAGCACGGCACGGACGACGCCACCAAGTTCAAGAAACTCCTCCAAGACAACTTCGGCGACCGCTTCGGCAAGATCCGCTTCCCCGAGACCGCCGGCATCGGCATCAAGCCCGTCTCGCAGGAAGGCACCGAGCGCCTGGTCAAGGCCGCCATCCAGTACGCCATCGACCACAACAAGCCCTCGGTGACGCTGGTGCACAAGGGCAACATCATGAAGTTCACTGAGGGCGCCTTCATGCAGTGGGGCTACGAGGTCGCCGCCAAGCACTTCGGCGCCACGCCCCTCGACGGCGGACCCTGGCACACTCTCAAGAACCCCAAGACCGGCGACACCATCACCATCAAGGACGTCATCGCCGACGCCTTCCTCCAGCAGATCCTCACCCGCCCCGCCGAGTACTCCGTCATCGCCACCATGAACCTCAACGGCGACTACATCTCCGACGCCCTCGCAGCCTGCGTCGGCGGCATCGGCATCGCACCCGGAGCCAACATCAACTACGACACGGGCCACGCCATCTTCGAGGCCACCCACGGCACGGCCCCCAAGTACGCCGACCAGGACAAGGTCAACCCCGGCTCCGTCATCCTCTCAGGCGTCCTCATGCTCGAGCACATGGGCTGGCAGGAAGCCGCCGACCTCATCGTCAAGGGCATCGAGGGCGCGATCTCCGCCAAGACGGTAACCTACGACTTCGAGCGGCTCATGGAGGGCGCCACCCTCCTCAAGTGCTCCGAGTTCGGCGAGGCGATTGTGAAGCACATGGGAGGTTGACGTGCATCCAGTTCTCCGCATCGAGAACGTACGCTGCTTTGCAGACCTACACAGAATACCACTTGCTCCGCTTACATTTTTTGTGGGCGAGAACAGCGCGGGCAAGTCAACCGCGATGGGCATGGCCAAGTTTATGGCTACGGCTATTCACTCTCCCGCACAGCTATCACTCAACGAACAGCCGTTTATGTTTGGTAACTTCAATGATATTGTGCATACTTTTAATAATCGAACCGAAGACACATTTAGTGTCGGGTACGAACTCCCAGCAATAACAAATGACAATCGCCACCTGTTTGAGATTCCCACCACAGTAACATTGCGCCTGACATTTGTCGGACGAGATGCACAACCCCATCTTGCACAGTGGGAGGTCACTTGCCGCGACTACAGCATTAATGTCGAAATCCAGTCCGCTACGGACGCTTCAAGACGGGCCGCACTACAAGTCACGGTTTCAACACCCAATCACAACCTGTCAACCTCACTGGTCGGATTTCCCGGCGGGGTTGAGTCCTTGTTCCTGCTGCGTGATGGGCATTTCTTCTCAAACATGCTTTTGCGGTCCGAAAGCAGCCTGTTCAACCCGGAAGATGTATCAGCACCGCCAATTCCCGAGACAGACCGGGATGTAATCGAGAGCATGCTAAGTGTTGTAACTCGACCATCTTTTCTTCGCGGGCCGATTGCATCAGCTCCAATTCGTACCAAGCCGCGGCGATCTTACGATCCCATCGCAGAGAAGCAATCACCTGAAGGCGATCACATCCCACTGCTACTCGCCAAGCTCTCCGCAAAAGAGAACGCTTCCTGGAAAAAGCTACATAAAAAACTCAAGAATTTTGGTACCGAATCCGGTATGTTCGCGGATATCTCAGTCCGTCGATTCTCCAAGAAGGATGCGAGCGCACCGTTTCAAGTTCGCGTCAAATCAACCTTTGGGGATGACTTCAATCTACTAGACGTTGGGTATGGTGTTAGTCAAGTGCTGCCTATTCTAGTGGATGCAACGCAGAGCACATCTGCGCCGTTGCTGCTTCAACAGCCAGAGGTACATCTTCATCCAAAGGCGCAGGCGGAGCTCGGTTCGTTCTTCGCAGACCTAGCCACGCATCGAGGCGCAGTGCCTGTCTTGATAGAAACTCACAGCGACTACATCATCGATCGAGTCCGTGCCGACATTCGCGATGACCGGACTGAACTCAAAGCAGAAGACGTACGAATCGTTTACTTTTCACGATCTGATGGATCAGTCTCGTGCCACGACATTCGAATCGATGACAATGGCAATTTGATTGACCCTCCCGCGGAGTACAGGCACTTCTTTATCGACGAAACACGACGTATCTTGGGTGCGTAATGTGTATCATAATTGACAACTGTGAACGCCATAAATTTCTAAATCCAGGCAGGCATCCAGAAGCGGGCCCGGTCATTGACTGGATCGATAATCGTAATGGCGCGTTCGCAGTCGGTGGGTCAAAGTACCTTGCAGAGTGGTGTCCGACACCCAGATTACTGTTCCTCATGAAAGAGTACTTTACGAGTGGTCGTGCTCGCGTGTTTCCGAAAGATGCAGTGGATTCAGAGCAACGCTCACTGGACTCCAAAGGAGCGTGTAAGTCCAATGATTCACACATCATTGCCCTAGCACGAGTTTCCGGCGCGAGGGTATTGTGGAGCTCCGATCAACGATCTGGCCTCCACGAAGATTTTCGTGATCCATCGCTAGTCAATCAACCAAGAGGCTCGGTGTATCAATCTGCCGATCATCGACATCTTCTATCGCATTCACAGAGCTGTGGAAGCTGCACTAAGCAAATGGGTACGGCTCAGGATCTGTTTGCATAGCGCAACCCCATCCCACACTTCCGCGCCATCCCCCCACTCCCCCTTGCACCCGCCCGGCCGATCTGCATCATGCCCTCCATGATCCAGTTCCAGCCGGCCACCGACGAGCCCACACCCGAAACGAGCCCCGAAACCAGCCCCGAGCTCTCGGTCTGGGCCGCCCTCGAAGCCAACCCGCCCACGCTCCGGCACGACGCCCTCCTCGAAGACTCCCGCGAGCACCAACATCCCCTCGCACGTCCTGGCCGCCGGCTTGCCCCCGGAAGGTCGCCCCGGTGTCGCGCTGGCGGGACGTGCGCCGGAACTCCAAAGACACAACCGCGGCAGCACAAGGGCGCTGCCGCGGTTGCTCGATCAGATGATCGGCTCGGGGAGCCCTCAGCCGAAGATGTCGACCGTCAGGAGGTAGCTTCCGGTCGCGTTGCCGTTGTTCTCACGCACGACGTACGTGTACGTGCCCGAGGCCAGGACGTTGGGGAGTGTGAGCGTGAACGAGCTATCGACCGAGCGTGAGGCGATGAACTGCCCGTTCGGGGCGTAGACATCGACGGTGAGCACGAAGTTGCTGTTCCCCGCGGTCTCGGCGATCGAGAGCACGAGGTCCTGCCCGTCGTTGGCGTCGATGGTGAAGGTATCGATGTCGCCCACGGTGATCGAGCCCGGCATGCTCATGCCGCTCGTGAGCTGCACGTTGTCGAAGTCGACGACGGCGTCGGCCACGACCGCGGTCAGGCTGTAGTCGCCCGTCGTGTTCGCGTTGTTCTCACGGACGACGAGGGTGTAGGTCCCGCCGGTGAGGTTGAAGAGGTCGAGCACGATCCCGGTGTCGATCGACTGCGCTTCGATGAACTGGCCGTCGGGCCCGTAGACATCGACGCTGAGCTGGAAGTTGCTGTTGCCGGCCGTCTCTCCGATCGACAGCAGCAGATCGGCTCCCGGGGTGACATCGACGGTGAACGCATCGATGTCGCCCCTGCTGATCGAGCCCGTCGTGAGCTGCCCGCTCACCAGCGGGACGCTGTCGGTGTCCACCTCGTCATCGGCGACGAGCGCCGTCAGCGTGTAGGTGCCGGTGTTGTTGGAGCCGTCCTCGCGGATGACGTAGGTGTAGGTGCCCGCGTCGACGTTCGTCAGGTCGAAGTCGAAGCCCGTGTTGATTGCCCGGCGATCGATGAAGCGGCCGTCCGGGCCGTAGATGTCGGCAGTCAGCGCGAAGGAGCTGTTGCCCGACGTCTCACCGATGGTGAGGAGCAGGTCGGAACCCTCGGTCGCATCGATCGTGAAGGTGTCGATATCGCCGATGCTGATCTCGGCGTTCTGCGGCCGCCCGCTGAGCAGCGCGGTGTTGTCCGCGTCGGTTGCGGTGTCCGCGACCACCCCGGTGATGGCGTAGCTGCCCGTGTTGTTGCCCCCGTTCTCGCGGACGACGTAGGTGTAGAGCCCGCCGTCGGCGTTGGCGATGTTGACCTGGAAGCCGGTGTCGGACGCCACCCTTCGGATGAACGCGCCCGACGGGTCGTACACGTCGACGGACAGCGAGAAGCTGCTGTTGCCCGCGGTCTCCCCGATCGCGAACAGCAGATCGGCACCCTGCGTGGCCTGGATCGTGAACGTGTCGATGTCGCCCGTGTCCACCGATCCGGTGACCGGCTGCCCGCTTTCGAGCCGCACATCGGTGTCGTCGGTCGTGCCGTCGGCGACGATCGCTGTCAGCGCGAAGCTGCCGACGTTGTTGCCCCCGTTCTCGCGCACGAAGTACGTGTACGTGCCCGGATCGACGTCGAACAGGTCGACCTCGAAGCCGGTGTCGGCGGCCCGACGCGTGACGAACCGGCCGTCGGGGCCGTAGACATCGACGGACAGCGAGAAGCTGCTGTTGCCGGTGGTCTCTCCGATGGTCACGAGAAGGTCGGCCCGCCCCGTCGCCTCGAGGGTGTAGACATCGATATCGCCCGCGTCGATCTGAGCAAACGCCGGCAGACCGCTGGAGAGCTCGGTGTTCCCGCTGTCCACGGTTGTGTCGGCAACCATGACCGTCAGCGCGTAGGTGCCCGTCGAGTTGTCCTCGTTCTCGCGGACCACGTAGGTGTACTCGCCGGTGGCGCCGATGTTGAACAGATCGAGCTCGAAGCCGGTGTTCTGCGCACCGGAGAGCAGCAGCCGCCCGTCGGGGGCGAAGATGTCGACCGCGAGATTGAAGTTGCTCGGCCCGCTGGTCTCGCCGATCGTCATGAGCAGATCCGAGCCTGCCTCTGCGAGCACGGTGAAGGAGTCGCTGTCTCCGAGCGTGTCGATCGCCCCGGTCACCCGCAGCCCTGAGCTCATGAAATCGTCATCGCAGATCGGCCCGTTCGCACCCTGGTTGAACGCGGCGATCCAGCCGTTGAAGTCGGCGGGGGTCACGAGGCCGTCCTGGTTGGTGTCGGCGATCGGGTCTCGCGCGTTAAAGTTCACGATCCAGCCGTTGAAGTCGGCGGGCGAGACCAGGCCGTCGCCGTTCTGATCGGCGCACAGCCGCGGCTGGGTGAGGGCCGGCATCGAGCACGCGCACAGCGCGGCACCGGCAACGAACATCATCGTCTTCCGCTTTCGATCGAACATGTGCTTAGATCCTCCTCTCCGGACACGCCGGACGCGGCGCCGCCGCGACAACCGGCCTGATCCATGAGCCCCCCTCCGGCGGCGCTCACCGTCGCGTGGTCCGAACCGTTCGACCCACACGACACTTCGGAAGGCTAGCTCTCCTGTGAATCCGCAACAGGACGCGGCCGCACCTCAGAACCGCTCGCCGCGCGTCGGACTGGACAGCCGCTGGACAAAATCTGCATCAGGGCCCGAGCAGGCGGACCTGTGGGTACTGATTGACCCAGCTCCGTGTCAGGAGCAGGTCACGGGATCTCGAGCCACGGGCACCCGGTCTCTCGTGGCACGCGGCACATCCTCGAGGGCGTGCCGTGTGCGAGGGGATGAGCGCCCGGTCTGCCCCTTCTCGCTCGTCCTGCGCGAGAGCGGTCGCCCTGGTGTCAGACTACGGGGGCCGAGTTTCGGGTTACGGGCAGCCGGCGTTGTAGTTCTGGATCCACGCGTTGAAGTCCGCCGGGCTGCAATCGTCGTCACGGTTCTGGTCGCACTCAGCAGTGCCCAGGTTGAACGCGACGACCCACGCGTTGAAGTCGGCGGGCGTGAGCGCACCGTCGCGGTTGGTGTCGGCAGGGCAGAGCGTCGGTACGTGGAGCATCGCGTCCCACACCGGTCGGTAGAGCGGCGTGCCGTCGGGAAGCCTCGCAAGCCGATCATCGACGACGACCGCCCCGTGGCCGTTGGAACTTGCGGGGAACGGCGCATCGGACGCGAGCATCTGTGTGCGGATCTGTTGCGTCGCGAGCCCATCGATGTCCTGAACTTCCCCAAAGGAGTTGAGTCCGAGCACGCGCTGGTTGAGGAAGAAGCCGGCCGCGGTGCGGTCCTCGACATGCGTGAACGCGACGGTGCGAGACACGGGCGTCTGCCCGGGCTCGAAGAGCCACGGCGCGGTGCCCAGATCCTGCACGAAGTCGCCCGGCCCCGCCAGAATGAGCACGCCCGCGAGCGCTTCGAGCTTGCCGAGGAACGCCGCGTGCCCAGCGCCCTGCGAGTGCCCCGCGACCGCGATCCGCGACCAGTCCGGCTTGCCGTCTGTCGTGAGGTACGACGCCCAACGCTCGCCCGGGAAAGCCGCGGCCTGGTTCTCCAGCAGCTTGACGAGCCGGTTCTCGACGCTGTTGGCGAAGTCGACGTCGACGGCGTCCGTGGACTCGATCCCGAAGAGCCGCTCGGTGCGGATCGCCGCGGGGAGGTCCGGATCGGGGTCGTTGGTGGTGATGTCGTTCACCGGGGGCCAGCTCAGGTAGACGAGCCCCGCGGCATCGAGCCCGTTCCGCGCGGCCGCAGCCGTGAACTCGAGGTACTGCGTCGGCGCGGCGCCGCTGCCGGCGAGCCAAACGAGCAGGATGCCTCGCGGCTGACCCAGTGCAGGGGCGACGACGTGCCGCTGCGGCAGGTCGCCCGCGTTGGGCAGTTCCGCCTCGATGATGCCAGGCCCCGTGTCGAGCGGGTCGACGAAGCGGAACACGGGCTGCGCGTGAGAGGCCGAGCCTGCGAGCAGGGCGGACAAGACTCCTGCGACCGTGCGGTGCGTCATGGGGGTGGTCCCTCCGGAGCAGATGATGCCACATTCCTGTCGTTCATCGCGTGTGATGGAGGGCACAACGCTGCTGGGATGCGGCTATTGCGTTGACTTTGGTGTCACAAAGCGACGGTAGGGGCAGACGCGATCTCGACAAAGAAGATGCCCTACGGATCCGGGTGGCGACTCAAGGGGCACCCTGCTGAAGCACTCGGAGTTCACGAGAAGAACATGACGTACACCAGACATGCACTCAGTAACCAGTCAATTACACGAGTTATAGTTTAGGATCCATGCATTGAAGTCAGCGGGCGAGCATCGTCCGTCGTTGTTCTGATCACACACCAATATGCCTGCATTGAATGCTGCGATCCACGCATTGAAGTCTGACGGATCCGTCGTACCGTCACCATTGGTATCTGCTCTGCGGCAAGAGTCTGCATGGCGACCATAAATAACATAGCTCTCACCTGCCAGTAGACCGGCAATCGGAGCCCCAACGATGAGGTCATCCACCTGATCCCCGTTCACATCTCCGGCCGAAGAGACCGAGAAGCCACAACGGTCACCTGAGGCAACTCCATTCAACACGATCCCATCGGCACCATCCAGCTTTGACAACTCAAGCGTGCCTGTCGCACCAACGCCCGGCCTGCCGAACACCACATAAGCCGACCCGTTTGGGATGGATGCGTTTGCGCCGACAATCAGGTCCGAAACACCGTCGTTGTCTACGTCACCGGCTGAAGCAACCGAGGACCCGCTGTCGTCGCCCGCAGCGGCGCCTCGGATGACGAAGCCGTCCGTGCCGCTCAGCTTCGCCAGTTCCATCACGCCTGACGACCCTAGACCCTGTGATCCAAACACCACATAGCTCTCACCCGCGCCCGAACGACCCGCCGGATCAGCACGCGGCGCTCCGACGATGAGATCTGCAAAGCCGTCGGCGTTCACATCACCTGCTGACGATACCGACCACCCACTCTGATCGTGCGGGTCGATCCCCTCGATCACAAAGCCGTTCGAGCCGTCCAGCAACGACACATCGATCCCGCCGGCCGCGCCGAAATCGCTTGAGCCAAACACGACATAGGTTTCCCCGTACCAGATGTCATTGTTTATCCCAGCAGTAGATGCACCAACAAGTAGATCAGGAACACCGTCAGCGTTCACGTCCCCCGCAGACGAGACCGCGAGGGCACGCTCAAACGTAGAGCCTGCTCCCTGGATTCGGACTCCGCTTGAGTCACTCGAAAGCGACAGCTCGAGGACACCCGAGGATCCGATCTCCGGCCCACCAAGCACAACGTAGGCGTCAAGCCCAGAGATGATGACGTCGTCGATGCCGTCATCATTCACATCGCCGGCCGGAGCCACCGCCGAGCCCCACTCCCACTCACGACCGAAACCGTTGATCACGAAACCGTTTGCACCGTTCAGAGACGAGAGCTCCAACGCGCCCGACGCACCCAGATCAGCGCTGCCAAACACAACGTAACACTCGCCAGCACCACGGATTCCGTTGGGATTTGCGTTGTTTGCACCGATGATCAGATCGACCACACCATCCGCGTTCAGGTCGCCCGCTGATGAAACAGAAACACCGCTTGCGTCTTGCGTATCGATGCCGTTGATGACAAAGCCATGCGGGGCACTGAGCATCGAAAGCTCAGCCACGCCCATCGACCCGACTCCGGATCCACCAAACAGCACGTAGCAGCTGCCAGCGAACAGTCTGCCGCCCGGGCTACCACTGACCGCTCCAACTATGAGATCATCGACGCCATCATCGTTGACGTCACCGGCACGAGAGACTGCATGGCCGCTTAGATCTAACGCGTTTGCTCCTTTGATGACAAAGCCGAGATCCCCGCCTGCAGCCTCTAGACTGCTCAGTTCGAAGACGGCTGGAAACGGCCTATCCAATTGTGCAATCACTGTGCCCGCCGCGGCCAACTGCACGACCGAGGCACCAAGCGACACCATCAATCGGCACTTGTTTCGGTCAAAGCGCATTCGGCTTTCTCCTAGGCAGCAGTTCATTTAAGCTTAATGTGATGACGAAGAGATTCAAGAGAATTGATATCGTGCAGGTATGTTTGTGACACAAACCGGATCCGACAGCTGGGTTTGCTGCCGCACCTCAAACCTCGTGCGCTGGATCAAATCTGCGGTCACATGTTCATCTCTCACTGAGTGCGCTCACTGTGCTCGTACTTGTCCACCATCGCCCACCCGAACCCCTGATCCCGGTGCCTACCCCCCCAGCTGACCAACAGCGGCGCGATCGCCATGTGCTGGGCCGCACGCTCGCGCGGCTGCATCGGCTTTGTGATCGAGCCCCCGCACCGTCGCGCCTGGCCGTCCAATCGCCCTCGGCTACCAGGCCAAGGGGGCCGGCGGCGGATCAGCCGGTACACTGCTCCCATGTCAAACCCAGAAACCAACAAGCAGGCTGCGATCGATTTCTACCGGATGATGTTCGACGAGGGCAAGCCCCAGGAGGCTGTCGATCGGTACGTCGGCGAGACCTACATCCAGCACAACCCGCACGTGCCCGACGGCCCAGAGCCGTTCGTCGCGTACTTCGAGCAGATGGCGGTGGAGTACCCGACGAAGCGGGCCGTCGTCGCGCGGGCGGTCGCCGAGGGCGATCTGGTCGTTCTGCACCTGCACCACATCTGGCCCAACGCCGACGGCACGACGACCGACAACGCGGTGGTCGACATCTTCCGATTCGATGCGAACGGCAAGATCGTCGAGCACTGGGACGTGATCCAGCCCGTGCCCGCCGAGGCCGCGAACGACAACACGATGTTCTGAAGTGCCTGGACAGCTTCGATCGGGTTCGGTTTAGCTCTTCCCGCCCAGCAGCCCGCCGAGCGCGTCGCCGATGCCGCCCAGGCCCTTGCCCCCGGTGATCTGTCCGAGCAGGTCGCCGGCATCGCCCATCCCGCCGAGCTTGTCCTTGAGCGGGCCGACGACCGCGCCGAGCCCTTCCTCGGCCTTGTCTGCACCGCCCCCGAGTAGTCCGCCCAACGCGTCGAGGTCGAGGGCGCTCTTGAGCGAGCCCAGATCGCCCGAGAGCACCGCCGACAGATCGAGATCGCCCGAGCCGATTCTGTCTTGGACCATGTCGATCAGCTTCTGGACGAAGCCGCCCCCCTGATCGGCGCTGACGCCGAGCTTGCTGGTGAGAGCGTTGATGAGATCGTCCTTGTGGTCCTTCAGCAGATCATCGAGCATGGTGTTCCCCTTCGGATCGTGATTCCCCCCGAACGCGTCGAGCATACTCGACTCGCGGGGATGGGCTCCGTGCCGCGTCATAGGCTCGGGGCAGAGGCGAGGACGGCTGCATCGGAGCTTTGTTATGTCACTCGGGGAATTCGCTACCGCGTACATCGGCCTGCTGTCCGAGCAGAAGTTCCTGGAAGCCGTCGGGACCTACTACGCCGACGACTGCGTCAGTGTCGAGGCCTCGGACATGGGCGGGATGGGGCGAGAGACGATCGGGCGCGAGGCCATCCTGGCCAAGAACCAGTGGTGGCTGGACAACCACGAGGTGCACGCGTTCGTCATTGAGGGGCCCTTCGCCCACGGCGACGAACGCTTCGGCGCGATCTTCGACCTCGAGGTCACCCCGACCTCGGGCCCGGAAGCCGGCAGGCGGCTCACTCTCCGCGAGATCGGGATCTTCACCGTCCGCAACGGGAAGATCGCCCGCGAGGAGTTCTTCTACTCGCGCTGAACAGCCCGATAGGCCCAAAACCCGCATAAATCCCTGGGCGTCCCGCTTCTGAGCGGGCCCGATATCTGGTACATTACAGGTGCGTTAGTTAGTGGGCCAGTTCGCGCTCTTCCCGATCCGGGCGGGCGGCGGACACATTTTCCTAGGGAGGAAGCAAGACATGTATCGCACATCCGTTGCGGCGATCGCCCTGGTGGCGACGGCCGGTGCTGCGCACGCGCAGCAGAACTGGGGTCTCATCTCCACCACAGGCGATCCGGATCCGGTCACGGTCTTCAACCTGGCCAACCCGGGCGCCGATCAGTCGACGCTCGGCTTCGTCGATGGCAACTTCAACCGGGGCATGGACTTCGTCACCGAGGACAGCTTCTACTACTACGTCAGCACCGACGTACTCAACGAGCCGGGCGACCGGGGGCTGTGGTTCTTCGACAACGGCGTGAACACCCAGCTCGCGACCGTGCCCTTCAGCGACTCGGGCGACGGTGACGCTACCTTCGATCCGTCGAGCAACACCTTCTTCGTTGCGGTCGACGATCAGGACGGGACCAGCGGCGACTCGCTCTACGCCTGGACGAATCTGGGAGGCACGCCGACCTTCACCGAGATCGGCGAGATCGGCCTGAGCCAACTGATCGGGCTCGCGTACAACCCGGTCAACGGGCTGCTCTACGGCTACGACAGCGACACCGAAGCGCTGTACACCATCGATGCAGGCACGGGTGCGCCGACCCTCGTAGGCTCGAGCGGTCTCTCGATCGCAGCGATCGGCGGCATGGACTTCGCTCCTGACGGCACGCTGCTGCTGGCCGAGGGAAGCGACCTGTTCCTTGTCGACCCGAACACCGGCGCGTTCACCGCAGCCGGCAACACGGGCCTGAACGCGAGCGCACTCAGCTTCCGCGTTCCCACGCCCGGCACCGCAGCCCTGCTGGGTCTCGGCGGCTTGGCCGCCGCGCGGCGCCGCCGCTGAAACGACTCCACAACTTGATTCGAGCGCGCCGCCGCCCTTCCGAGGGCGGCGGCGTCTGTGGTATGCTCAGACCATGAAACCGATCGAGACATCCGAAACCGTGCACGCCCCCATCGAATCCGTGTTCGGCGTGGTCAGCGACATCGCGAACACCGCGACGACCATCTCGGGCATCAACTCGATCGAGATGCTGACGGACGGCCCGGTCGGCGAGGGCACCAAATGGCGCGAGACGCGCACGTTCTTGGGCAAGAAAGCGACCGAGGAGATGTGGATCGTCGACTGGCACCCGCCCACGCGGTACACGGTCGAGGCGCGCAACCACGGCATGCACTACCTGACCACCGTCGCGCTCGAGGAGATCGGTCAGCACGAGACACGAGTGACGTACTCGATGCTGGCCGAGCCCGAGACGCTGGTGTCGAAGGTGATGTGCATCGCCTTTGCGGGGATGAAGGGGCAGGTAACCAAAGCGTTCAACGCGGACTTGCAAGATATCAAGCAGGTGTGCGAGGCGGCCGAGCAGCCGACGGTTGGGTGATGAAGGAACGTGTATGCCTGCGGTGGGTGCTCGCACCACTGATGATTCTGATCTTCGCTGTGGGTTGCAGCACCACCACTGGGCCGACGCCATCTTCAGAACTTCGTGAGCCGTCACTCGAGATCCGACGCATCGGAGTACGCAGCGGAAGTTACGAGAAGATTTCGTTGTCGCGCGGATCGCTTCGACGCGAGACCCGATCATCGAATGGAACGGTGTCGCGCGATGAACCGATCCCCCTAACGCCTTTGCTCTTAGACGGACTTGTTGAAACGCTGGACCGATTTTCTGTCGAAGACTGGGCAGGGCAGTACTCGAATCCGGACGTGTTCGACGGCGTAATGATGCAGATCGAAGCCCGGCTCGATGGACGCGTGTTCTCAACCCAGATGATCAACCGCGGCCCGGCGCTGGGCGAGGACGGTGAGTTGACATACTCGAACTACGGCCTTGGGCTCGGTGAAGACTTGCTCCGCGAGCTTCGCAGCCTGTTCCGAGAGCCCGCGATGTGAAAGCGGCCGGGCTTCGGTGCCCGGCCGCTCGATCGGTTCACGTT
>JANQQZ010000082.1 GCA_028284805.1 Phycisphaerales bacterium | reverse complement strand
ATGTGGTTGGTGGACATGATCAGGACACGTCCGTTCTGCGGAGCGATTACGCCATCGATGCAGTTGAGAAACCCGGAGAAGGTGATCCCGCCGGCGTCGTCGTTCTCGCGCTGGTTGAACGCGCAGTCGATGTCCTCGATGAGCACGAACGAGTCCTCGCGCACGCCCTCGAACGACGTGACCAGATCCTCGTCCGAGCGCATGTCGGCCAGCGGGATGACCGCGAGCCGGCGGCTCAACTGCGATGCCAGCGTGTGCGCGATGGACGTCTTGCCCGTTCCGGGCTCGCCGTAGAGGAGGATTCCGAGACGCCAGGGGATGCCCAGACGCTCGTAGTCCTCGCGGCTGCGCGCGAACTCGCGGACGCGGGTTTCGAGCCGATCAAAGAACCCGCTGGGCAGGCACAGGGTCGTTGGGCTGCGCTTCGGGAGCGAGATCGTCGAACCAGCGCCGTACTTGTTGCACAGGTCGACTGGCTGACGCTCGTCGATCACGTTCGCGCGACGCTTCGCCTCGGCGAGCATCCGCTCGAGATCACCGGAGGTACCGAACAGGACCTCGATTGAGATGATGAACCGACGGATCAGGTCGTGTCCGCCCCCCGCGGCATCTTCGCGGCGCACGGAGACCCGGCACCAGCGACCGCACAGACGCGCCCAGAAGTCGTCCGACCCCGCGGCATAGCCCGACGATGCGGCGCGCTCGTCATGCTCCTCGGCCGAGGCGCGCACCTCAAGCGTCCGCGGCCCACCCGGTCGGAACGAGTGCTCCGTGAGCAGGCCGAGCCAGGCGTCGTACAGCGGGTGGTTCTCGCGCACCTCGATCACCCGCGTGAGGCGGGTGCGGACGAGCGAGAAAGCCCGCGTCGGCAGCGTGCGGAGCTGATAGCCGATCCAGCCCGCGACCATGAGTGTGAGGCCGCCCTGAACGAGCGGCGAACTCTGAATGATGTTCTGAATCCAGTCCATGACGTCTTTCATGTCTGAGCGCACGGCGGCCGCCGCGCTTCATAGCACGTTCCTCGATGCTCGTTCCATCAACAACGACCCCTCTGATCGACGCGATCAGAAACAAAGTCAGCGGATGGATGTGTGGGTGGCTCTGCCGGGTCGCCGGCGAGCGGCGACAGGTCAGAGAGTGTTGTTGCTTTCGTTCAGCAAAGCTGGTTCTCCTGTCAGCGGGCAAGTATCGCACATGCGCCGGCCGGTATCAACATGCGTACCAACATTTCATGCGGATTCATTGCAATTAAATTTCAAACTCAATCATCGGCCTTGTCTCCGTCCTTGATCACGAAGCGCGCCTCGAGCCTCGCGACCTCGCTCGCAAGCCCCGCGAGTTCGACGGACTTCAGCACCTCATCGAAGTTCTTGTACACCTCGGGCGCCTCGTCCTTCGGGTACCGCCTCGTGTTGGTCAGGATGTCGCGATCCGCGAACGACCGATCGATGCGATCCTGGTCGAGCTTCTTGATCGCGGCCCGACGTCCCAGCACCCGCCCCGCACCGTGGTTCACGCTGAAGCACGACTTTTCGGCTCCCGCGTCCGCGACCATGACCGCCGAGCCGGCCTGCGGGTTGCCCGGCAGCAGGATGGGATGCCCTGTCGCCTCGAAGGGCGAGCCCTTGAGCGCGTGATGACCACCCGGGAATGTGCGCGTCGCGCCCTTGCGGTGCACCCAGTGGGGCGAGCCGTCGACGATCTCCCGCCGAGCGATGTTGTGGCTGATGAAGTACACCAGCCGCCCGTCGGTGCCTGGGAAGACCTCCTGAAACGCCTCGAGCACCAGCGCATTGATCAGCAGGTGGTTCACGGTCGCGAAGTTCGCGCCGAGCGCCATGTCGTCGAGATACGCGTTTGCTTCGGGTGTGCCCAGCGGCGCGTGCACGAGCTGCCTATCGCCGCCCGGCAGCGGGATGCCCCAACGCTCGAAGTGCTGCTCGAGCGCACGGAACTGGCCCGCGGCGAGGTCGTGCCCGATGCCGCGCGAGCCGCAGTGGGAGAGGAACGCCACCTTGCCGTCCTCAAGCCCGAAGACATCGGCGGTCTCGCGCGCACGATCGTTGTCGTGCACTCGCACGACCTCGCACTCGCCGAAGTGGTTCCCGCCGCCGTAGGAGCCGACCTGGGTCAGCTTCCCGGGCAGCTTGGTACGGAACTTCTCGTTCTGCTTCAGCAGGTCCAGTCGCTCGCGGAGGGAATCGGTCGAGCCATCATGCCCGGCGTGGGCGCTGTCCTCGCAGCGGTCGGCCCACTCCGGAGGGATGCCGAGGGCTTCGCACACGCCGCGCGAGGCACCCTCGGTCAGGATCCGCTCGCCGAGCTCGGCATCGACCGGGCGCGACTTCGGCGCATGGCGCTGCCCACGCCCCGTCCCGGTCGGCGTGCGCTCGCAGATCGCCTCGATCAGCTGGCGACGGATCTGTGGCCGCTTGATCGCGCCCTCGCTCAGATCGACCGCGAGCAGGCTCATCGAGCACTTGATGTCGACGCCCACGGGCCCCGGGT
>JANQQZ010000078.1 GCA_028284805.1 Phycisphaerales bacterium | reverse complement strand
CCGACGGGTGCGAGCCGGGCTCCTTTCGCGTGATGCTCCGCCAGGCGCTCGCCGACGGCCCTGTGTCGGCCGAGAGCCTGCGCGACGGGGTCAGCAGGTACACCCTGCCGCTGGACGAGACACCGATCGAGCAGTCTTCGGTGCTATCGCGTCTGGCCGTTGGAGAGTCACCCCGTATTGCGCGGTCGGTCGACCCGTCGGAAGACACGGTGCTCAGCACGTTCGTTGACAGGCCGTGCGACGTGCTCTCGATCCCGATCTTCAAGGACGGCACCGTGAATGAGTTCGCGATCATGTGCATGCCGCCGGAGCCAACCCCGGTTGACGCGGCCAGCCTCGCCGCGGGCATCAGCAGCGTGAACCTCATGGGGCGGTGCATCGAGACGCTGGTGGTCAAGAACGAGATCGAACGGCTCCACGACCGCCTCGACGCGCAGATGAACGAGATCGGCCGCGTGCAACGCTCGCTCCTGCCCTCGACCTGGCCCAGCGACCCGCACTTCTCGGTCGCGACGAGCTACGAGCCCTCCGAGGCGGCCGGGGGCGACTACTACGACCACCGCTCCTTCCCCAATCCAGCGGGCGGTGAAGACCTGCTGGGCGTGGTGATCGCTGATGTCTCGGGGCACGGGCCCGTCGCGTCGGTCACGATGGCTGTCTTCCGCACGGCGATGCTCGCGACGCAGCTCTATACCAGCGAGCCGAAGCGCACGGTCCCCGATGTCAACGCCATGGTCTTCCACAGCGTCGAGCCGGGCACGTTCGTCACCGCGTTCCTGGTCACCATCGACCCCGCAACCGGGCGGGTCATCTACGCCAACTGCGGGCACAACCCGCCGCGGGTGCGGCGCGCCTCGGGCGTGATCGAAGCGATCGATGGCGCGGGCGGGCCGCCCTTCGGCATCCTGCCCGATCTCGAGCCCGTGGGCGACGCCTTCGTCATGCAGCCCGGCGATACGCTCGTGCTCTACACCGACGGCATCACCGAGGCATTCAGCCCGGACCACGAGCTCTTCGGTGAGGATCGCCTCGATGCCGCGATCGCAACGGGCGCGGGCGATCCCGAGCAAACGAAGCGTGCGATCCTCGACGCTGTGGCGGCGCACGCGGGCGCCCGCCCGCGCGACGACGATCAGACGCTCGTCATCGTTCGCTACAACGGGCCCGGGGACGCCTCGGCATGAGCCGGACGGTCCATCTGGAGTGGTTCGACAAGCAGGGCCCGCGCGCGGGCCAGCGCGACGCACTCGCACACGACCGGGGGCTCCGCTTCCGATGCACGCAGTGTGGGAGCTGCTGCACCGGGCCGAGCGGCTACGTGAAGTTCACCGACGACGAGGCGGTGTCCATGGCCGCGACGCTGGGCGTGCCGATCGACGAGTTCATGCGCACCTACACCCACGAAACCCCGATGGGCCGGAGCCTGACCGAGCGCAAGACGGAGCACGGCTACGACTGTGTGTTCCTGGACCGGGAGACGGTGCCCGGCAAGGCGGTCTGCGGGCTCTACGACGCCCGCCCCGCCCAGTGCCGGACCTGGCCCTTCTGGAAGACGAATCTGTCGAGCGAGCACGCCTGGAGACGGGCCGCGATCGATTGCCCAGGGATCGATCGTGGTCAGCGTGTCGTGCCGAGCGATGAGATCCGCCGCCAGCGCGACATCGTCGAGATGTGATGCGCGAGCCGCGCGTCGATGCCGAGCTTCTCAACCGCTGGCTGACGTTCGCACGCCGAGCCGACGTCGACGCCGCGCTCCGCGAAGCGCACGACCGGATCGCGGTCGAGACACACGAGTCGAGGCCCGTGTGCACCGCCTCGGGGCGTTGCTGCGACTTTGCGCGCACGGGGCACGACCTGTTCGTCACCGGGCTCGAGGTCGCCTGGACGCTCGATCGGATCCCAGCTGAACGGGCGATCGCCGAGCGAGACATCGAGGCCGCAGTGTCCCGCGGCGGATGCCCGTTCCTGGTCGAAGACGGGCCGGTCGGACGCTGCGGGGTGCACCCGGCGCGCCCCGTGGGCTGCCGCGTGTACTTCTGCGACCCCACCCGCGAGCGGTTCGTGCAGGACCTGGCCGAGCAAGGCGCG
>JANQQZ010000076.1 GCA_028284805.1 Phycisphaerales bacterium | reverse complement strand
TACGTGGTCACTCATGGTACCGACACGATGCCAGCGGCACACGCCTCGCCTGGCTCGGTCATTCAGAGACCGGGGGCTTCCTCCGCATCCACAACCAGGCCGGCGAGGCGCGGACGGTCCTCGCCACCAACGAGTTCGGAGGCACGCTCAGCGTCCACGCCAACACAGGCAGGCCCGTCGCTTCCGCCTTCGTCAACCGCCTCGGCTTCGGCGCGTTCTCGACCGGAGGCGACCGCGGCATCGCGACCGCGACCATTACAGCGGGACCCGACGGCGGGCAGTTCCTCGTCGCCAACACCCTGGGCAACACCGTCGCAAGCACCTATGCCAACCGCCTCGGGCGTGGCGTTGCCCTGCTCGCCGATCAGCACGGCGACCCCCGCCTCAGCTCGCTCGTCGACGCGGATGGGGGTGCGTTCTACCTCCTCAACCGCGAAGGCGGCAGCGTCGTCGAGTCCTACTCCGATACCGCGGGCAGCGGGGTCTCGATCCTCTCGGCTCAGGACGGCTCCGCCATCGCCCACTGGGGGCGTTCGACCGACGAATAGCACTACCATCGCCCGATGGCGAAACGTGACTACTACGCGGTGCTCGGGCTCGAACGCTCGGCATCCGATGACAACATCAAACGCGCCTTCCGCGATCTCGCGAGGCGCTACCACCCCGACGTCAACAAGGACGCCGGGGCTCAGGAGCGTTTCGTCGAGATCCAGGAGGCCTATGCCGTCCTCTCCGACCCCGAGAAGCGCGCCGCCTACGACCGTTTCGGGCACTCGGGCGTCAACGCCCCTGCCGGCGGGGGCGCGGTCGACTTCGACGTCGAGGATCTCGGGTCCATGTTCGACGCGTTCTTCGGCGGGCGGGGGCGCTCGCCCTTCGGAGGCGGGGGCAGCGGGGCGGGGGCGCACCGCGCCTCACGAAGAGCCCGTCCGGCGGAGACCCGTCACGAGATCACCGTCGACTTCATGACGGCCGTCGTCGGCGGCTCACGCACCCTCGAGATCAAGCGGGGCAGCGCGACCCAGAGCGTTGACGTCACGATCCCTGCGGGCGTCGAGCCCGATGCCAAGCTCCGCGTCCGGGGCGTCGGGCACGCTGACCCTGGCTCACCCGGCAAGCGCGGCGACGTGATCCTCACGGTCCACATCCAGCCCCACCCGCTGTTCCGACGAGGGGATACGTCGCGCGGCGAACAGTCCCGCGACCTATATCTCGACCTCCCGATCACCATTGGCGAAGCCGTCAACGGCGCCAAGGTCGACGTGCCAACCCCCTCGGGCACCGCCACGATCGCCGTGCCCGCGGGGGCGTCCAGCGGCAGCAAGCTCCGACTCCGAGGCCAGGGCTGCCAGACCACGCCCGCGGGCGACCTCTACGCCGTGCTCATGGTCAAGCCCCCGCCTTCCGGTGAAATCACCGATGACGAGCGGGAAATCCTCGACAGGCTGGGGCGCGCCACCCCGATCCGGACCGAGCCCCACTGGCCAACTTCATCCGGAGCCGACGCCAACCGACAGGGCATGCCCTAGACTGGCCCGGCCCGCAGCGGGGCCGACGACATACACGACGGCCGACGGATTGGCGAGGGGCCGCAACGGCGTGGTCAAACAAAGGCACCAACTCTTCGTGATCCTGCTCTGCGCAGCCGACGGCATCGTTGCGCTCGCCGCCTGCTACGTCGCGTGGCTCACGCGTCTCTGGAAGCTGGGCCAGCCGGTTCCCGGTGACGCGACCACGATCTTCCGCGAGCCGCTGGCGTACGTCGTCGTTCCGATGACGCTCTACGCGATGTGGGCGTTCCGCCTGTACCGCCCGCGCCGCGACCGCACGCTGCTGAGCGAGTCGCTCGACATCTGCCGCGCCGTGCTCGCCGCGATGGCTGCCGTTGTCGTCGCGCTCTGGCTGACCAACAACCAGCTCATCCGCGTCGAACTCGGAGACCCGGTCGCCGCGATCGGCACGATCCAGCTCGACGCCGCGCGTCTCCAGCTCACGCTGCTCGCGCCGATCCTGTTCCTCTCGGTCGCGCTCGAGCGTGTCGTGTTCCGGACGGTCCTGCGCCACATCCGGCGCAAGGGCTGGAACCAGCGTCACGCGTGCATCGTCGGGGTCGGACGCCTGGGCCAGATCACCTGCCGCACGATCGAACGCAACAGCTGGACGGGCATCAACGTTGCCTACTTCGTGGGGCACCACGACAAGACGAGCCGTGTCAGCTGCCTCAGCCGCCCGGTGCTGGGTGGGCTCGACGACCTCGAGGCCGCCCTCGAGAAGTGGCGCGTCGATGCCGTCTATCTCGCGCTGCCCGGCTCGCGCTCCGCCGCGGTGCCCGACCTGCTCAAACGCCTCGAGAAGTTCGCGATCGACGTCCGTCTGGTCCCCGACGTCAGCCCGCGCTACACGCCCCACAACATGCTCGTCTCCGAGCTCGACGGCATGCCCATCCTCTCCGTCCGCGAGAGCCCCATGCACGGCCTCGGGGGCATGAGCAAGCGGGCGCTCGACATCGCCGGCGCCCTCGCAGGGATCGTCGTGTTCAGCCCGCTGCTGGTCCTTACTGCTGCCCTCGTCAAGCTGTCGGGCCCTGGCCCGGTCATCTTCAGGCAACGCCGCGTGTCACTCGGGGGCGAGACGTTCGAGATCTACAAGTTCCGCACCATGCACCACGCGGGGGACGAGCAGGCCCACGTTGACGGCCAGGCCTCGTGGACCGAGCGCAACGACCCGCGCATCACGGGCATCGGCAAGTGGCTCCGGCGCGCCAGCCTCGACGAACTCCCCCAGCTGCTCAACGTCCTGCTGGGCGACATGTCCCTCGTCGGCCCGCGCCCCGAACGCCCCGAGCTCATCGAACGCTTCCGCGAAGACTGGCGGGGCTACATGCTCCGCCAGCACGTCAAGGCAGGCATGACCGGCTGGGCCCAGGTCAACGGCCTCCGCGGCGACACCAGCCTCCGAAAGCGACTCCAGTACGACCTCTTCTACGTCCGCCACTGGAGCCTGCTGTTCGATCTGCGCATCCTGATCATGACCCTGGGCAAGGGGTTCGTGCATCGGAACGCGCACTGATCAAATGCCCTCGCATCCCTTCGGATGCGAGAGCGACGGTCTGTCATGGTCCGGGCGGCAGGCAGCCCGCGTTGAAGTTGACAATCCAGGCGTTGAAATCGGCCGGGGTGCATAGGCCGTCGTTGTTCTGATCGCACGGTGAACAATTCGGCTCCATGCACATCACGTTGTTGAGGTTGTAGGCGATAATCCATGCATTGAAGTCAGCGGGCGACAGCACGCCGTCTCCGTTCACATCAGCAACGCAGGGATTCGTGATCACGGTTTCAGGCGATGCAACGATCGCCGACGTGCCATTCATGAATTCGAGCAGGACCACGAGGGCATCGTTGTCGTTGTACGACCGAGAGACCGGCGAGGTCGCGATCCGCGACTCGGTACGTCCAAAGCCGATACCGGACACAACCTGTGGGTCTGGGGGCAGTGTCGGGTCATTTTCGAGATTGATGGACGAGCCTTCCGTGATCACGCTGCTGATCGCTCTCGAATCGAAGTCGTACTTCCACAGACCGATCAGGTCACTGGGGGAGATCGTGTCGACGAACACGACTCCCTCCTGCTGACTAATCTCGACGGCACGGTCACCAAAGCCACCGAGGATGTTAGGGTTACCAGAGAACAATCCGTTTGTATCGAATGTCTGTCCCGACATGCCCGGAACAGGATCGCCGGTCAGCATTGCTCGCCTTACAGTCAATCCATCCGAAACCCAGATTCCGAACCCGCTGTCGGGCGTGACGGTGCCGTACCATAACGCCACGAAGGCGGCATTGCTTGAGTTATCAATCGCGTAGGATTCAAAGGTGTTAAACCCGCGTGACGTATCGTCGTTCCCGTTCTCGTCTGGGACGACGTTGGTCAGGCTTCGAGCGATGAGAGAAGGAAACGGGCCCTCGAGCAACGCAAAGTCTCCAGCCAGACCTACGTCAAGCATCGAGTTGCCATCGCTGGAGAAAGCCCCTGCGCTTCCGGACAGATCGATGCCGCTCCCAGAACCACTCGTGTACAGGAGAGGTGGCACGACAGATGGCTGACCTCGCCTGGCGAGTTCGGTGACCGCCAAGACAGGGAGGACAACACGCACTGCAACAGCAGAGTCGGTCCGAGCTTGGCCCGATGTAATGATGGAGGCGTCGGTTGAATCGAGTTGGCAATTCATATAGATGTCACCTCGGTCCGACAGCCTGGGAAACGAGCGGAGGCCACGCAGAAAAGCGTTCTGCGCCGGGTCGTAGTTGCTGCCACGTCGAGAAAATTCTGGATCGCTCGATGTTCGTAGTATCCCGAATCGCAAGTCAAAAGAAAAGTTCGTGCGGTTCTTTGTGCTCCAGAGTTCGGTGTAGATCCAGAACTGGGAACCGACCTCGACCCGGCTCTGCAACTCGACGAGTACGTCGCCGTCGCCGCTGACGTGACAAATCGAATTCCTGTTGATCCCCACAAAGTCCTCGCCTGTGCGGCCTGGGATGGACATCCCGTTCTGGGCGAGGAGCACGAGGGTTCCGTTCAGATAGGCCCAGACCGACTCCGGACCCAACCCGGATCCGGGAGCTGTTTCAATCTCCGCGTAGAATAGCAATGTGTTGTTGCCACCGATGATGGGCGGATCGAGGCTCTGGAATGTCAACGTCGAAGATCCAGGGATCAGGTCGCCTTCTCTTGCGATCAGAGTCAAGGTGTCCCCGAGTTGCGCCCAGATCCCCTCGTCATTGCCGGCATTGACGGTTGGAGAGGTGTCGTCGAGCACGGCACCGAACGCAATGCTGTCGGAGTTGTTGATCGTCGGATACCCACGAGTAACGGTTTCGGGCGGCAAGGGCGATCCGAGTGGTTCACCGAACGAGGCGAATGTCTCTCCGCCTGTACCTGGCGCAGTGTCGCCCGTCTTTGCGATGGTCCGGGATTCATCGAGTTGTGCTTGTGCGATATGCCCCAAGCCAACGGCAAGTGCAAAACAACTTGTTCGTACTAGCATGTTAACTCCTATCGAAATCAGAGTACTCGTATTCGTGAGTTTACTCAGGACAAACTGCGGATCAATCCCCCAAATTCGGGTGATTACCACGGCACAAGTCGCAAAAAGACGTAATTCGTTGTGTTGTAAGTACCTTGCATCAAATTGTGCAAGCCGGATCGTTGGGAAAAATATATTGAACAACCTGTTGTGCTATCGTATTAACGAGTAGCAATAAATTGTATTCAGCACAAGCGATATGTGTTTGGGCTCGATGTGCAATTTTTTGGAATGACGCAACGATCGTATTGAGATTCTCGACGCATATCCGTCATTCGAAGCGTTTCAGAACACTCCGCAGTTGCTCGCCATCGTCGGTCTTGTTGAACATGTGTGGGGACTCGTGAAGAGCCCGCTCGCCCTGCCAGTCTCCTTGTGTCGTGTTTAGAGCACAACCTGCCAGTACCCCACATCCACGCTCTTCCCAAACTTCTCCCCGATCCCCGGGAAGAACGCCACCCGCGCCATCCCCATCGCCTCGTGCAGCCGCTCGCTCGCCGGGTTGGGCAGGCTGATCCCCGCGATCACGTGCTTGTACCCCTGCTCGCGGATGAGGCGGAAGAGCTCGTCGTAGAGCATCCGCCCGACGCCTTTGCTGCGGTTTTCGTGGTGGATGTAGATGGTGGTCTCGACCGTGTGCCTGTACCCGTCGCGCTTGTTCCAGGGCTTGACCATCGCCCAGCCGGCGACGTCTCCCTCGGTGTCCTCGGCGACCAGCCAGGGGTATGCATCGCTCGCCTCCTCCATCTCGCCCCGCATCTCCGATACCGGGCGGGGGTCGTACCAGAGGCTGGCATCGGTGTGCTCGATGGCGTGGTTGTAGATAGCCGAAACGGCCTCGGCGTCGAAGATCGTCGCGTGTCTCACGTGCATACGAACAGCGTACGATCCGGGCGTGAACCGGGACTACCGCGTCATCGTGATCGGCGGGGGGCACGCGGGCGTCGAGGCCGCGTGGGCCGCCGCGAACCTCTTGGGCGAAGCCTCGTCGGTGGCCCTGGTTACGCTCGATCCGGGCACGATCGGCGTGATGAGCTGCAACCCCGCGATCGGCGGGCTCGCCAAAGGCCAACTCGCCCGCGAGGTCGACGCCCTCAACGGCATCATGGGCCTCGCTGCCGACGCCTCGGGCATCATGTTCAAGGTGCTCAACACGAGCCGGGGTCCGGCGGTCCGGGGCCCGCGCTGCCAGAACGACAAGGAGGCGTACGCGGAAGCCGTCCAGCGTCTGATCGCGGGGCGGCGGGAGATCGACGTGATCGCGGGCGCGGTCGATGATCTGGTGATCGACTCGGGGAGGGTCGTGGGCGTGCGCGTGAGCCCGCCGCAATCGAAGAAGCCGCTGAGTGCTTCGAGCGTCTGCGCCGCGGCGGCCCAGGCTGCCGGGCGCGAGCACGCCTTCGAGGTTCCCGCGGAGCCGATCGAGCTGCGGTCCCCCGCGGTCGTGCTTACCACGGGCACCTTCATGCGAGGGCTCATGCACACGGGCGAGGACAAGACGCCCGGCGGTCGGCACGGCGAGGCGCCCGCGGTTGGCATCTCCAAGACTCTCCGCGATCTCGGCTTCGAGCTCGGGCGTCTCAAGACAGGCACCCCGCCTCGCCTCGACATCAACTCCATCGACTGGGACGGACTCCCCCCGCAGCACGGCGACGCGGAACCGATCCCCTTCAGCGATCTGACCGATCGCTCACGCTTCCCCGAACTCGAGCAACTCAGCTGCCGTCAGACGCACACCACGCCCTTCATCCACGACCTCATCCGCGCCAACCTGCACCGCGCGCCGATCTTCTCCGGGCAGGTCGAGGGCACGGGCCCGCGCTACTGCCCCTCGATCGAAGACAAGGTCGAGCGGTTCGACCGTGACCAGCACGGGGTCTTCCTCGAGCCCGAAAGCCACCGGCTCAACAGCGTCTACTGCAACGGCATCTCGACCAGCCTGCCGCGTGATGTGCAGATGAGGATCGTCCGTGCGATGCCGGGCTGCGAGAACGCCGAGATCTTGCGGTTCGGGTACGCGGTCGAGTACGACTCGGTCATGCCCCACCAGATTCTCGCGACGGGCATGACCAAACGCGTCGAGGGCCTGTTCCTGGCGGGTCAGATCAACGGCACGAGCGGCTACGAAGAAGCCGCTGCCCAGGGCATCGTCGCGGGCGTAAACGCGGTTCGCTTCGCAGAGCGCGAGAGCGAGTGGGTGCTCGGTCGGGATCAGGCGTACATAGGCGTGCTGATGGACGACCTGGTGACCAAGACGCCGGTCGAGCCCTACCGCATGTTCACGAGCCGCGCCGAGCACCGCCTGCTGCTGCGGGCCGACAACAGCGCCGACCGTCTCACCCCGATCGCACACGACCTCGGTCTGCTCACGGGCACCCTCGGGCGACGCCGTAGCGGCGTGTTCGCGGCACGCCGTGACGCGGTCGCAGGGCTCGATCGGACCGTGGAGGCGCGCTCCGTCGAGGGCGAGCCGCTCGCGCGGTGGCTCAAGCGCCCCGAGTTCACCGAGGCGGACTTCGCGAGGGCGGTGGGGGAGGGCTTCGCCCCGGATGTTCGGCGGACGGTGTTCGCCGAGCGGAAGTACGCCGACTACGTCGTCCGCCAGCAGAACCAGATCCGCCGCCAGCAGCAGATGGAAGCCAAGCCGATGCCCAGGCTCGATTTCTCGGCGGTGAAGGGCCTGCGCGCCGAGGCGGCGTTGGCGCTCACGCGGTTCACGCCCGCCACGTTCGGGCAGGCCGGGAGGCTCGAGGGCGTGACCCCCGCGGACCTCTCGCTGATCGCGGTCCACGCCAAACGCCGATCCGATGAGAAGCCGGGCACGCACGCCGACGAGGGATCAGCCGCATGATGCTCACTCTGGCAGTCGAGGGCAACACGCAGGTCATGCTCGACCTGCTGCTCATCCTCGCTGCCGCCGCGACCGTCAGCCTCATCTGCCGACGCCTCAAGATCGCCGCGATCGCGGGCTACCTCGTCGCGGGCGCGATCTTCGGACCCAACGCCATCGGTCTGATCGGAGATTCGGCCAGCGTCGAGAGCATCAGCCAGATCGCCATCATCCTGCTCATGTTCGGCATCGGGCTCCACCTCGACCGGTCCGACCTCCGCGCTGGCCTCGCGCCCATCCTCGCGATCGGCGCGCTCTCCACCATCCTGACCACCGCGATCGGCACGCCCATCGCCAAGCTCTTCAACATGCACTGGCCGGCGGCGCTGACGGTCGCGACCGCCGTCGCCATGAGTTCCACCGCCGTCGTGCTCCGCATGCTCCAGCAGCGACGCGAGCTCCGCCAGGCCCACGGGCGGATCTCGTTCGGCACGCTCATCGTGCAAGACATGGGCGTCGTGATCATCCTCGCGGGCATGCCCGTCGTCGCGGGCTGGGCTCAGGCGGCGCGGGGCGTTGAGGTCGCGGGCGCAGGCGACGCGATGGACATCGGCGCCCTGCTCGCCAAGGCCGCGATCACGATCGGTGTGATGGCGCTCGTCATCGTCGCGGGCATCACGCTGCTGCCCAGGCTCCTCGCGGAGGCCGCGAGGGACTCGACGAACGAACTGCTGCTGGTGCTCTCGGCCGCATTCGGGCTCAGCACGGCCGTGCTCACCGCCTATCTCGATCTCAGCCCGGAGCTCGGCGCGTTCCTCGCGGGCTTCCTGCTCGCGGGCACGCCCTTCCGCTTCCAGCTCTCCGGCATGATCGGCCCGATGCGAGACCTGTTCATGGCGGTGTTCTTCACTGCCGTCGGGCTGCAGCTCGACATGGGAGCGGTCGGCGGCATCTGGTGGGTCATCCTCATCGCGTTCGTGCTCGTCTCGATGCTCAAGATGCTCACCATCGGCGGCAGCTCATGGTTGCTCGGTGCACCGCCAGCTGTCGCGGTGACGACCGGTGTCACCCTGGCACAGGCGGGCGAGTTCACGCTCGTCATCCTGGGCTTCGCGACCGCCGCGGGCATCTTCGAGGGGCTCGAGATCGTCCCGTCGGCGATGATCGCTGTCGTCTTCATCTCGCTGCTGACCACGCCGCCCCTGATGAACGTGTCGCGCCGGCTCGGCTCGCTCGCGGTCGGCTGGCCTCAGGCCCCGTGGTTCAGGCGCTCCCATTTCGCCCGCAACTCGCAGGACGTCACGGGAGAAGAGGGCTACCGCGTGATCATCGCGGGCTTCGGGCCGGTCGGCAGATCACTCGCCGAGAAGTTCATGGCCCGCGGCGTAAAGGTCTCGGTCATCGAGCTCAACCGCAAGACCGTCGAGAAGCAGATGGGCCTCGGGAGGCACATCGTCTACGGGGACGCCACCAATACCGAGGTCCTTGAATCGGCCGGGGTCTCCACGGCCGACGCGGTCGTGCTCACGATCCCCGACGACGACGCGATGCTCCGCGCCTGCAAGATCATCCGCGGCATCAACAAGCGGGCATTCATCGCCGCCCGGACCAACTATCTCTCCAAGGCCTTCCTCGCCAAGGAACTCGGCGCCAACCACGTCACGGTCGAGGAACTCGCGACCGCCGAGGTCATGGCCAGCCAGGTCCTGAACTGCTTCGACAAGGACTTCCTGAAGCCCGAGCCAAGCGGGCCAACCAGCAGCACCCCAGGAGAGACCGAGACGGTCAGTCCGGCATCGAGTTGAGCTCGTCGCGCAGGATCGCCGCCAGGCGGTAGTTCTCCTGCTGCACGGCGTCGTCCAGCCGCTTGCGGAGTTCCGCCTTCTGGCTCACGGGCAGCTTGGGCAGCAGCGCCTGCTTCATCCCTTGCAGGACCTGCACCTCGGTCGACCGCTCGAACAGGTCGAGGTGCCCGATCGTCTCGAAGTGCCGGCGCAGTGCCTCGATCCCCTCGTCGATCGCGACGACCGCTGCCTTGGGCTCGTTGTCGCGCAGCGCGAGGCTGGCCAGAGCCCGGGCGCGCATCATCGTGACGTGGGCTCGCGTCGGCGCGACGGATCCACGGTCCTCATCCGACTCGGCGAACTTCTCGATCACGTCCAGCACCCGCAGGTTCCGCGTCGTGTCCCGCACGACACGCTCGAAGTCTTCCAGAGCCAAGAGCGCCAGATAGCGGTGGTAATACTGGATTGCTTCGTCCCGGAGCATCGCGACCTGCTCGGACGAGAGGCGTGCCTGGGCGTCCTCCGACCGGCGCGGCGGGGGCAGAGGCCCGGACGAATCTTCCTCGCCGAGTTCGTCCTCAGCGTCCCCCTCGGCCTGCGCATCCGGAGGCGGCGTCTCGAATGCGCCCTCGATCTGCGCCTCGACCAGATCCAGCAGGCTCTCGAAGCCCTCGGGCTGCTGCCCGTCCGGGCGCCCGTCCAGGTGCATCTGCAGGATCCCGAGATCGAGCCGGACCTGGATCCGCTGCTGACCGTCCGACCGTTCAACGAGCCTGACGTTGATCCGACCAGGCTCGTAGGGCCAGTCCTCCAGCAGTTGGCTGATATCGGTTCCCATTCTGGTAGGATTCTCCCTGCCCCACCCGCTGCTGCCGGGTGCCGGACGCACCCACTCGGAACTGTACGCCCGCAGGCCCGCCGCCTCCGGTTCGCGGGCAAGATCCCGAGCGTGATGGGACTATGAAACCCTTTATCGGCCTGCCAAGTTTGCTGCTCATAGCCACTTTTTCGTAGCAGACCCACCACTTCGCCGGCTAAACTGGTTCAGCGGTTTGGTGCCTGCGCTCACGCTTGAGCCCACCCGTCTTCGGGGCCGATGCAACCCCCGGTCGACGCGGTGCGCATGGGTGGTGTCCAGGCTGACATCTCCGGCGGACCGCGAATCCGACCGGGGGAGCAGAGTCAAGGACCCGTGCAGGGGTCCGCGGCGGAAGGTGGGACCTGTGGAACGAGCTGTCGGTGCAGCCCGTCAGGGCGGAGGTACGGTGCAGTCTGAGCTGCAACTGTACCTGAAGGCCATTTCGAAGACGCCATTGCTGACCGCGGAACAAGAACGCGAGCTCGGCTGGCGCATCATCAACGACAACTGTCCCGAGGCAAGAGACCGCATGATCCGGTCCAACCTCAGGCTGGTGGTGGCCATCGCCAAGAACTACGCCAATCGGGGCCTGCCCCTCGCTGACCTTATTGAAGAGGGCAACGTCGGGCTGATGCGCGCCGTTGAGGGCTTCGATCCCTCCCAGGGGGCTCGCTTCAGCACCTACGGCTCCTGGTGGATCAAGCAGGCCATCAAGCGGGCCCTGATGAACGCCACGCAGCCGATCCACGTGCCCGCCTACATGGTCGAGTTGATCGCGAAGTGGAAGGCCCACAGCCGCAAGCTCGAGGCCGAGCTCGGGTACCCGCCCGGCATTGAGGATCTCGCCCAGGCGATGGACCTGCCCATCAAGAAGGCCAAGATCATCAAGCGGGCCATCCGCGCCTTCCAGGCTTCGAACCAGCAGCCCGTGGGCGAGGACGGCGACCTCACGAGCTTCGCCGAGATGATCTCCGACCACCGGGCCGGCTCGCCCGCCGACGCGACGCTCCGCGAGGAAGAGATCTCCATTCTCCGCCGCTTGCTTGAGAGCATGGACGAGCGCGAGGCCGAGATCCTCACCCTCCGCTTCGGGCTCGACGGCCAGGAGCCGATGACCCTCAAGGACATCGCCTCGAGCATCGGTCTGAGCCGCGAGCGCGTGCGTCAGATCGTCGAAGAGACACTCGCCCGTCTGCACAGCCAGATTCAGGGACAGCGCCTCGACACCGATGCCGACGAGCCGCCGCTCAGGCTCACGCACGCCTGAACCGGGCCTCGCCCGTCCTGATCCAAACCCCGCCCAGCCCCTAGTATCGCGCCGCGGCCCGAAGCGTTCGGCACGCCGCGATCTCCGTGACCGCACACAGGGGCGACACGCCATGGCCACTCTCCTCCGCGCACTCACCCTGCTCCTGGCGTTCACCGCCGCGGTGCCCGCCGCGGGTGACAACTTCGTCGACACCGTCAACGCCGATTTCGCGAGGATCCCTGAGAACCGTCGGAGCGATCTCGTGCTGCTGCCCGTGCTGATCGAGATGCAGCCCCCGCCCGAGCTGCTGCTGCAAAGGGCCGACCGCGCGGCGCTCGTGCTCCCGTCGGGACCCGTCTGGGATGCGCTCGAGACCTGGGCCGCTGCCGACGCCCAGCAGGCCGTGCTCGCCGCCCTGGCGACGATCACCGAGGAGACCAACCCACGCCGCGCGATGCAGTTCGCGCTGCCCTACGGCATCAACGGTGTCCCGACCGGCTTCATCCGCGCGGGCATCCACGCCGAGCTCGGCGACCCGCCCACGCTCGCGGGGGCTCAGCTCGGCTACATGGACCGCTTCGACTGGATGAAGCTGCTGGTCGATATCGAGACCACGCGGCTCATCGAGCAGGGGCAGCCCGAGGATGCGATCAACATCAACCTCGACCTGGCGGCCTTCGCGAGGCAGATCGCCGACCGCAAGCTCGGGCAAGAGGTCGAGTGGGCCTACGAGACGATCGCCGCGGCGATGCGCCGTGTGCGTGACGCGGTCTACGTCGACAGCAAGGGCGCCCGCGCGCTCTCGGCGCAGTTCCTGACCGACACGGTCGAGTCGATTGATGTCGACCGAGGGCTGTACCGCGTCGATCGTTTCCGTTTGCCCGAGGGCGACCGTCAGTCCGCGCTCCAGCTCGTGGAGCGTGTCTTCGACAGCGCGGGTCGCCCCGATCAGGCCATCTTCCCCGCGGCGATGGCTGAGATGGCCGCGACCGGCAGGCCGCTGCGTCTCTTCGGCGAGGCCGGACGCTGGGCCGAGCAGGTCGACGCCCACGCGGACGCCGCGCAGACGCGCAACGCGATCTCGGGCATCTACAACGACTGGAGTACGCGGTGGAACTCCGGCGCCTTCGACCCGATCCAGCGCACACGCTCGGCCTACCGATCGCTCGGCCAGCGCAGCGAGGGCTACGGCCTCGTGACCGAATCGGTCCCGGATCTCGGGCGGCTCTTCGATCTCCGCAAGGCGATCCAGGCGGAGACCGTCGGCACCCGCGTTGCGCTCGCGGCCCACGCTCTGACGGTTGCTACCGGGGCCAAGGCGACCTCGCTCGCCCTGCTCCGTCCTCGCTACATCGATGATCTCGGCGTCGACCCGTTCAACCCCAACACCGATCTCGGCAACCGCCCCGAGTTCCTGTACTTCGTCCCCGAGCGCGACGACGTGAACGGCGAGCCCCACCGCATGAACGTGGCGCCCAGGCTTCGCACGAACTTCAGCGTCCTGCTGACCGACGACGACTTCGTCGTGTACTCGCCCGGCGGCAACGGCGCCGACGACCGAGCGATCAACGTGTCCGACAACCCCTCGGACATCTTCGGCGACTACCTCGTCTGGCCCCCGGTGCTCAGCCTCACCCGCGAGCACCTGCGCCAGACGGGCGCCTCGGAATAAGAAATCCCGGCATCCGGAACACACACACCCGACAGCGCGTTCCACGCCCAACACGACCAAGGAGACCTCGAGCATGGCCGACGACGCCCGCAAGATCGTGATCATCGGCTCCGGCCCCGCCGGCTGGACCGCCGCCATCTATGCCGCGCGGGCCCAGCTCGATCCCGTGGTCTACGTGGGCGTCCCCAAGGCCAACCCTGGGCCCGTCCTCCCGGGCGGGCAGCTGATGCTCACGACCGATGTCGAGAACTACCCGGGATTTCCCGAGGGCGTCACGGGCCCGGACATGATGGGCATGTTCCAGAAGCAGGCCGAGCGGTTCGGGACCGAGGTCGTTGGTCGTGACATCGCCGAGGTCCGCTTCAACCCCGACCCCAACACGCCGCACGAGCTGGTGACCGACAAGGGCGACGTCGTCCGTGCGCACACCGTCGTCATCGCGACCGGCGCCACCGCCAACTGGCTCGGGCTCGAGAACGAGCTCCGTCTTGCCCAGATCGGGGGCGGTGTCTCGGCGTGCGCCGTCTGCGACGGTGCCCTGCCCCAGTTCCGCGACAAGCCGCTCGCGGTCGTCGGTGGGGGGGACACCGCGATGGAAGAGGCGACCTATCTCACCAAGTTCGCGAGCATGGTGCACGTTATCCACCGGCGCGACCAGCTCCGCGCGAGCAAGGTCATGCAGGAGCGGTTCCTCTCGAAGGACAACGCGACCGTCGAGTGGAACAAGGTCGTGGTCGATGTGATCGGCGAGAAGTCGATCGAGGCCGTCGAGCTGGAGGACACCCAGACCGGCGAGCGCTCGAAGCTGGATGTCTCGGGCATGTTCGTTGCGATCGGGCACACGCCGGCGGTCGGGTTCATCCAGGATTCGGGTCTGGAGTTCGAGGACGACGGGTACCTGAGCCTCAAAACCCGGTCGAGCGCGACCAACGTCCCGGGTGTGTTCGCCGCGGGCGACGTCGCGGACGCCAAGTACCGCCAGGCCATCACCGCCGCGGGCATGGGCTGCCAGGCGGCGCTCGACGCCGAGCACTGGCTGGGCGATCACGGGCTGAACTGAAGCGGCCCACGCCGGGGTCCACCTTGGAGCGCACCAAAAAAGCGACGCCTAAGCGTCGCTTGACTGAATCGGATGGTGTCGACGGTCTCAGCCGCCCGATTTGAAGGTCTCGAGCCCCTTCTCCAGATCGGCCTTCATGCGCTCGTCCGCCATGTCGACCGCCTTGGTCTGGATCTCGATCGCGGTGTCGACCTCACCCAGGCGGTAGTGCGCCCAAGCCAGCGTGTCGAGGATCGCGGCGTCGTCGCCGCCCTCGTCGATCGCGGCCTTCGCCAGATCGCGGGCAACCGCGTGCGCGTCGGCGCTCCAGGTGTCGTCCTCGACCATGCCCCACGCGATCGCGTTCATGATGCGGGGGCTCACGAACGCGCCCTCAGAGGCGAGCGCCCCGGCGAGCGTCACGGCGCGGTCACGGTCAGACTTGGCGAGCTCCCCGATCCGCTGGAACCACGACATCTCATGCAACGACTTCTCGCGCTTCGCGCGGGCGTCGGCCAGGTCCCACTCGTCGTTGATCACCGACTCGAGCACGCCCGACATCGCCGGGTCGGTCCCGTAGCCGATCCAGGCGACCTTGCCCGCGCGGTCGACGATCATCGCGGTCGGGATGCCCTGCTGACCCGAAGCCTCGACCCACGACTCGGCCATCTGCCCGTCGTCGTCGATCGCCACGGTGTAGCCCATATCCTCGTCGCGCTTGTCGACGAACGCGGTCACGTGATCGATCAGCTCGTCGCCCGTCGGACGCTCCCAGATCGAGACCGCGAGCAAGGTGAAGTTGTCGCCCGCGTACTTGGACTGAAGCTCCGTCAGCTTCGGGATCGAGGCGATGCAGGGCCCGCACCAGGTTGCCCAGAAGTCGACCAGGTAGGCCGTGCCCTCTTCGAATTCTGAGATCGGGGCGCCCTTCACGAAGGTCGCGACCTTCAGCTCCGGGGCGGCATCGCCGGGCATGAGCGTGGGCTTGACTTCGGGCGCGTCGAGGTGCTGCTTCTCGGCAGCGATGATCTCCGCAGCTGTCTGCGCGTTCGCCGACGCCATGAGCGTGCCCGCGGCAAGCGCCATCGCCATCGCCGCAACTGATTTCCGTGTCATCCGCATCGCAGTCTCCTGTGTGCTCGGGCTTGTGCCCGTCCAAGGCCGGTCACGCCCGCCGCGCCTCCAGCGCAACACACACCCGACGGCCGATTCCAGTCATTCTTGCCCTGTGCTACCGGGGCCTGACGACAAATGTTCCGATCCGGGCGTGTTTCCTGGATCGCACGACGCCTCAGGCGGACCTGGGCAGGTCGAACTCTCCGAACAGGCGGTACTCCTTCCGCCGCAGGATCTGGCCCGCAAGGGTCATGTCGTCGACGGCGATCGCGATCGTTGGTGTTCCGTTCGGTCTGAGCATCAGAGGGTACGCGAACCGGATGTTCAGTTCAGCGGCCAGCAGGTGCAGGCAGAGCGAACTCAGGCTGTGCCCAGACCCGAGCTCGACGACCAGGACATCCAACTCGCTGAACGGCAGCCCCTCGGCCCGGAGCAGGTCTCGCGCCAGCCGGCTGTCGTTTGTGATCAGGCGCACCACCGCGTGGTCCGAGGCCTCGTGCACGCTGATCGCACAGATCTCACAGGTGGACCCGTCGAAGGCCTCTACGAGATCGAACAGCTTGCCGACCTTGTTGTCCAGGAACACCGAGAACTGCGTCACCGAAGGCGGGGCGTAGCCCTGCATCGTCTCGGGTGGCATCGGGGTCTGGCTCATGCACGGGTCCGTGTGCCGACGGGGCCCCTCGTCCCAAGGAGCCCGCGTCCGACGCTGGAAAGAGTGTACCAGGAGGGGTTTCGGCACACCATCGCCGTGTCCGAAAACAAACACCCCCGGCGAACGCCGGGGGCGCAAGATTCAACAGGTTCTCGGGCGTGTCAGCTCCCGGCTCAGGCCGAGAAGCTCGACCCGCACCCGCACGAGCTGGTCGCGTTCGGGTTTTGGAAGACAAAGCCCCGACCCATGAGCTCGTCCTTGAAGTCGACCGTGGTGCCGTTCAGGTAGAGCAGGCTCTTGGGATCGCAGACCACGCGGATGCCGTGCTGCTCGAAGACCTCGTCGGTGTCCTTGATGGTCTCCGTGAGGTCGAGCACGTAGCTGAAGCCGCTGCAGCCGCCGCCCTTGACGCCCACGCGGAGAGCCACGGTCTCGCGGTTGAGCTCCTGCTGCTCGATGATCGTGTTGACCTCGCGGGCGGCAGTCTCGGTCACGATGACGCCGGGGGGCGCTTGGGTGTCGGTGCTCACGGCATGCTCCTTTCCAGCGGGGGATACGTGTCCCCCATTGTATCGGTTCGAGGCGGGGCCAGGACGAGCGGGGCTGAGGTCGGGCCTCAGTGCGCCGTGGTCTCGGCCGCCGCGGTCTCACCGTTCTTGGTCTTGTAATCCGCGATCGCCGCGCGGATCGCGTCCTCGGCCAGCACCGAGCAGTGGATCTTCACGGGCGGCAGGCTGAGCTCCTCGACGATCTCGGTGTTGCGGATCTCGAGGCCCTGATCGACCGTGCGTCCCTTGAGCCACTCGGTCGCGAGCGAGGAACTGGCGATCGCGGAGCCGCACCCGAAGCACTTGAACTTCGCGTCCTCGATCACGCCCTCGTCGTTGACCTTGATCTGCAGTTGCATCACGTCGCCGCACTCGGGCGCGCCGACGAGGCCGACGCCGATGTCCTTGCGGCCCTTCACCTCGCCCGTGGTGCCGAAGTTGCCGACGTTGCGGGGGTTCTCGTAATGGTCGATGACCTTGTCGCCGTACGCCATCGTGGGTGTCCTTTCGCTTGCTGCCCGCTCGGGGGCATGGCTCACGCCCGCGTGGGCGTGACTCGGTTCAGTGTGCCTGCCACTCGATCTTCGTGATGTCGATGCCCTCGTTGTGCATGTCGTACAAGGGGCTCAGCTCGCGGAGCTTGGTGACCGCGGTCACGATCGCGTCCGCGGCGTAGTTCACCTCGTCCTCGGTCGTGAAGCGCCCCAGGCTCAGGCGGAGGGAGCTGTGGGCAAGGTCGTCGCCCACGCCCAGGCCCTTGAGCACGTAGCTGGGCCCGAGGCTCGCGCTCGTGCATGCCGAGCCCGAGCTCATCGCGATCTCCTTGCACGCCATCATCAGGCTCTCGCCCTCGACGAAACCGAAGCTGATGTTCGTGGTGTGCGGCAGGCGTTTCTCGGCGTGCCCGTTCACCTGCACCGTGTCGAGCCGGCTCACGATGCTCTGCTCGAGCCGGTCGCGCAGCGCCCGGAGACGGTCGCGCTCGGTATCCATCTCCGAGGCGCAGAGCTCGCACGCCTTGCCCAGGCCCACGATCCCGGGAACGTTCAGCGTGCCCGAGCGGTAGCCCCGCTCCTGCCCGCCGCCCTCCTGGATCGCGACCAGACGCACTCGCGGGCGTCGCCGACGGACGTACAGGGCACCCACGCCCTTGGGCCCGTAGAGCTTGTGCCCGCTGAGAGAGAGCAGGTCGATGTTGTCCCGAGTCACGTCCGTGGGCATCTTCCCGACCCACTGCGTCGCGTCGGTGTGGAAGATCACGCCCCGGTCGTGGCACAGCTCACCGATCTGCGGGATCTCGTTGATCACGCCGATCTCGTTGTTGGCCCACATGATGGTCACGAGGATCGTGTCGTCACGCATGGCGTTCTCGACCATCTCGCGGGTGAAGACGCCGTCGGGGCCGGGCTCGAGGTAGGTGACGTCGAAGCCCTCCTTCTGCAGGCGTTTGCAGGGGTCAAGGGTCGCCTTGTGCTCGATGTTGCCCGTGATGATGTGCCCGCGGGGCTTGCCCGAGCCGGCGGCCGCCTTCTCGTACATGTACGCCGCGCCCTTGATCGCGAGGTTGTTCGACTCGGTCGCGCCGCTGGTGAAGATCACCTCCTTGCGGTCAGCGCCGATGAGATCCGCGACCTGCCTCCGGGCGGTGTCGACCAGGTCCTCCGCCCGCCAGCCGAACGCGTGGTTCCGGCTGCCCGGATTGCCGTAGGTCTCCGTGAACGCGGGCAGCATCGCCTCGACCACGCGCGGATCGGTGCGGGTCGTGGCGGCGTTGTCGAGATACAGCGGGAAGTTCAGGCTCATCGGGGTTCCTCGCCTCGACCGGCCGACAGATGTCGACACCGGTGTGGTTTGTTTTTTAGAACTATTCCAGTTTAGGGTTCGTCCGGGACGCGATCAAGATGCACCGGTCCGCCGACAGTCGTCAGGCGTCGGGGCGGTCGTACCGCATCTCGATCCGGTTGCCCCGTCCGGTGTGCCGCACCTCGGTCATGTACGACCGGATCAGCAGCAGCCCGCGTCCGCTGGTCTTGGTGATGTTCTCGGGGGCCGTGGGGTCGGGCACGGCACTCGGGTCGAACCCGGGCCCGGCGTCCTCGATCGAGATCGTGATCCGGGCCGGGTCGATGTCGTACGAGACCTCCACTGGGACGGAGGCGTCCAGGTCCTTGTGCCCGTGACGAAACGCGTTGACGACCGCTTCCTCGAGCGCGAGTCGCACCGCGAAGCAGGACGCCTCTGCGTACCCAGCCGCCCCGGCGGCTCGCACGACCCGCTCGCCCAGCGCCGTGATCGCGCCCCGCTCGTTCAGCACCGACACCGTGCCTCGCATGGGCTCGGTGCGGTCTGCTTCGTTGGAACGGTCGGGCGCTGCCACCGGCCTGGAACCCCCAATCTCCACCGATCTCCCAGGGCTGGGCTCCGGCGCCTCAGGCGATGCTGCCCACCGCCTCCTCAGTTGTGTCGTGGATCTCGAAGATCTTGTTGAGCTTCGTGATCGCGAAGACCTCGTAGATCTGCGGGTCGATGTTGCACAGCCGGAGCTGCCCGGCCTTGTCTCGGACCTTGTTATTGATCGTGATGAGCTGCCCGAGCGCGGCAGAGGACAGGTGGTCGACGTTCGAGAAGCTGAGGACCAGCTTGGGCGGGCTGGCGCGTTCGATCACCGTGGCGATCTCGTCACCGATCGCCTGGATGTTCGCCTCGTCGAGGATGTTCCGATCGACGAACTCGACCGTCATGATCCCGTCGTTCTCGGACATGCGGAGCCGCGACTGGCTTGGCATGGAATCGGCCTCCCGGCGCGCCGCCAACGCGGCCGCGTCTGACTCGTCTGCGGTCAACGATAGCCGTGCGCCCGGGTGGGGGCCGGTCAGCCGCCGAAGCTGTTGCGGATCGTGTCGTTCAGCCCCGGGAAGTTTCGCTCCTCCTCTTCCGACTGGATGAGGATCGTGGGCTTGATGAGCACGAGCAGCGTCTGCTCCTCCTTGCTCTCGACCCGGTTGGTGAAGAAGCGGTTGATGACCGGGATCTTGCTGACCACGGGCACGCCCGTCTCCACCTCGAACTCGGTCACCAGGCGCTGGCCGCCCAGCAGCACCGTGCCCTGGTCGGGCACCGTGACGGTCGTCTGGATCCGGGTGACGGTGACCGTGGGCAGCTGGATGAACGACTGGGTCTCGGAGGAGTCGACCACGTCGCCGCCGACCGCGGCGGTCACGCCCTGCTGGGCGAAGCCGTCGATCCGGGAGACGCCCGTCTGGACGTTGAGGGTGACGTAGCGCCGGTCGGAGCTCACGGTGCCCTCGACCTCGAGCGTCACACCCTCGGAGGCGACGCTGATCGTGGGGTTGAAGCCGACGGCCGACGTCGCGACGACGGGCTGGAGCTGCGACACGAACGCGGTCTGCGTCGCGACGACGATGTTGGCGATCTGCCCGTTGGTGAACGTCAGACGCGGCGCGGTGAGCTGCACCGAGCGGCGGTCCGCCTGCGTCGCCTTCACGAGGAAGTCGACCTGGATGTCGTTCAGGAACTGGCCCGCTACGCCCAGCGCCGGGGCGGCACCGAGGATCGAGGTCGCGAAGTCGCCGATCGCCAGGTTCTCAGCCAGGCCCAGCGAGTTCGAGCCAACGCCGATCGGGCTGAACCGCGTCGGGTTCACCACGCCCTGCGTCACCTGCACCTGCCCGCCCGCCGTGTCGTTGGCGGCACCCGAGACCGAGCGCTGCAGGCCCTGACCCGAGTCGGGTGAGGTCTGGCCCGGGTCGAACGCGAAGAAGTCGCCCGCCTGGACGGTCGGGTCGTTGCCCCGCGCGACGCGCACCTGGTTGTTGTTCGCGTTCAGGTAGACGTCGATGTCGAAGCCGATCTCCTCGAAGAAGTCCTGGTTCACGAGCAGGAATCGGGTCTCAACGTTGATCTGCATCGCGCGCTGCTGGCGGATCTGGCTCAGCAGGCCCTGGATCTCGCGGTGGTTCTTGGGGGTGTTGCGGATGATCAGGCTGCCGTTGAGCTCTTGGATGAAGCCCGTGTCGCCGCCGTTGGCCTGCCAGCCCTCGAAGTCGACGTTGTTCTGGATGATGTCGATGATCTGATCGATGCGCTCCTGGCGGTCGCGCTCCTCGTCGTCGTTGCCCTGGGTGTCGCCTCCGAACGGGCTCTGCCCGCCGCCGCCGCCCTGGTTGTTCTGGAGCACCGACTGCAGGTCGATCTCGGGGGCGTCCTGGTAGTCCGGGACCTCGATGAGCAGGTCGCGGATGTCGTACATGACGAGCGACGTGTTGCGGCGGAGCTGCTCGTCCGAGGCGATCTGCACGATGCCGTCGTTGATCGCCCAGTCCGCCGGGGCGAGCGGGTCGCTGACCTTGTCGACGAGCCGGTCGAGGACGGTCTTGACCGAGACGTTGTTCAGACGCAGCGTCACGGGCGTCTGCTCGTCGATCGAGAGCAGCTCGAGGCTCTGCCAGTCCACGTCGAAGTTCTGCTGGGTGACGGTCTCGAGGAAGCTCACGACGTCGCCCAGCGGGTTGTCGAAGTTGATCTCGGGCAGGCGCTGCGTCTCGAGCTCGGCGAGCACGCGCCGGTTCTCGGGCGACTCCGACTGCGCCACGGGCTCGCCCCGGTTCAAGCTCACGCGGGGCCAGTCGTTCGGGAAGGTCATCAGATCCGTGATCGGCATCGACGCCTCAAGATTATCGACGCGCAGCTTCGCGAAGTCCTGCGAGCGGGTCTCACGCAGATCGTTGTACCGACGCACGAGCGCGATGTCGTAGATGATGTCGCGCATCAGCAGGGCGGCGGGGTTGTTCGGGTCCAGGAAGAGCACCTGGTCCAGCACCTGCAGGGCCTCGCTGTACTTCATGTCCAACTGCAGCGCGCGGGCCCGGTCGAGCTGCTCGTTGATCTTGGCCTGACGCGACTGCTCCTGGTCGCGGGCCTGGATCTGCTGCTGCTGAAGCAGCTGACGGGTGAGCTCATCGGCCTCTTCCGCCTGGATCCGGATCTCCTCGGCCGCGATCTGCTCCAAGAGCGCGGTCATCCGGTCTTGGCGGGCCTCGTACTCGCTCTCGGAGTAGACGTCGCGGTTGGCGCCGAGCGTCAGCCGGGCGTTCGCGACCGCGTCGCGGGCCTGCTGCGTCTGGTCCTGAGCGAGCGCCTCCTGCGCCTGCGTGATGAAGTTGTTGAACTCCGCGTCTGTCCGGTCGCGCTGCAACTGGCGGCTGATCTCGAAATCACCGATCTGATCGTCGACTGGCTGATCGAGCGCCACACGCGAGTCCAGCAGGCGATCCTCTGCCTGCTGGATCTGCTCGGCGCTCAGGTACGCCCGGTCGGCGGTGAGCAGCTCCTCGTAGAGCCGGATCGCCGTCGCAAAGCTGGCGTTCTGGTAGGCGGCGTTGGCCTGGGCGAACTTCTCCTGTGCCGCGTTGCGCAGCGAGCGATCCAGGATGTCGTCCGCAGGCGGGTCCTGGTTCTCGGGCTGTCCCGCGTCCTCGCGGTCCTCGTCGCGCACGATCACGCCGGGCTGGTCTTCGAACGCGACGTCGCCGAAGAGCGCGATCGCGGGGAGCTCGAGATCGTCCGCAGCGACGCGCTCGAGCACGCCCGGCTCGAAGAGCGCGGCGGCCTCTGCCGAGCGGAAGGGCGCCCCGCGGTCGAGCTCGAGATCGAAGATCGCCACACGGACCGCGTCCGCCTCGGGCGACAGCTCGACGCCCGCGCGGGTCAGGATCATGAGCGTGCTCTTGGCCCGCCCGTAACGCCCTGCGTCGAAGTCAGTCAGTGCCTGCGACTCGAAGTCACCAGATACGGCGCCGAGCGAGCCCCGGATGGCGTCGGCCTCCTCGCGCAGCTCACCGATGCGTGTGCGCTGCCCGTACCCGATCGACCCCTCGCGCTCTGCTGCGCTCAGGTGACGCTCCATCGCGGCCAGGTCGCCGCGCGATGACGCGAGGGCGGCCTTCTGGATGCTCAGCTCGACCGGATCAGCGGTCTTGAGGCGTCGCTCGAGCGAACCGATGAGGTCCATCATCTGCTGGGCGTCGCGCTCGCTGAGTGTGTCGAGGTCGCCGACGGTCTTGAGCAACTCGCTGACCTGGATCAGTTCGCCGCGGTCCAGCAGCCTCTGCGCGTCGTCCAGCACCGCGGATGCCTCGGGGGCGGTGTGCTCGACGGCGTCGGACTGGGCGATCGCCGCTCCGGGGGTCAGGCTCGCCGCCAGGCCGGCCGAGGCCAGGATCAACGACGTGCTCAGCTGCCCGAGCGCGAGGGCCGAACGGATGCTCTTGCTGCTCATCTTCATCTCCGATCAGGCGGCGGAACTCCGATCGCCGCGCATGGATGCTCGTCCGAGGCTCCGATTGTTTCGCTGGGGAAGCGCTCCCCCGTGCCGCCGCGATCGGTCCCTCGATCACGCCGGACGTGCGCGCTGTCCAACGGCATGTGCGGTTGCGGCCGGTCCCCATCACCAGCCCGACCCCGCCAGATTCGCACGCAGACCCACCGGGGTCGGCTTCGAATCCCGCCGCTCGGCTCAGCCCGGGCCTCGCTGCCCAGGCTCGCCGATGCCGGAAGATACACCTCCCGACGCCAGCTTGCAAACGCCAGGCCCCCTCGATTCTCACTTCCGCGGAATCTCCGGTGTCACGACACCGGCGCGCAGTCGCGTCACCCGGGCTCTCCGCCAAGCCAGCGACGCACAAAAATCCGCGATACCGAGAGGTCGTTCTGCTTCATCCCACGCCCGGTCTCCCCGATCTCACGCCGGAATCCTTCCGCGGTCAGCCGATCCGCGACCACCACGAGCGGCTCGGCCCCTGGGGGTGATTCCGGCAGGTCGCTGAGCACCGCGTCGATCGCCAAATCTTCTGCATCGCGGGTGCAAGACGCGGTCAGCAGCACTTCGGAATACCGTACAAGATCCGATCCGTCACCCACGCGCACGATGCAACGCCAGGGGGTGACGCCCAGATCGCGCCCGCGCTCGTCCAGATTGCTCTCGGGGTCCACGTTCAGCAGCAGGCGCCACTCGTCGCGGAGCCGCTCCACGATCTCGTCGAACGACAGGTAGGACGCGTCGTCCGCAGGGGCGAGCAGCACACCTCGGTGCTCGTGGGCGACCGAGTCGGCGCCCGCCGGGTCATCCCGCTCGGAGAGGTCGAAGGCCTTCAGGATCCTCTCGATCCGCTCCTTCAGCGTGGGCTCTGCCCGGACCGTGACGATCTTGTGCTCGTCGACGAAGACGTAGAAGAACGGTGCCTCCGCCATCGCCCCAAAGCCAACCAATCCGTCCTCGAAGAAGAAGGGCGCGTACCGGATCAGTCCATCCAGCATCTGGTCGAGCCCCATCAGGTCGTAGCTGATGTAGGGGTCGATCTCGCGGTACGCGTCGCGCCCGAGCACGTCGAGGATCGGGAAGACACGCGGGGGCATCAGGCTGAGCAGGCTCTGCACCAGCGGGCCAAGCCGCTCAGCCGAGACCACGATGTCGAACACGTACCGGTCGGGCCACTCCTCCCATTCGCCCTGTTCCTCGTCGCCGTCGGCCGACTCGAAGTCCAGCGTGTAGCCCTGGCGGGGCTCCATGCCCTCGATCGGGTAGACCCCGAGGGGGAACGCCATCTCATCGACCGCGACACGCTCGATGGACGGGTCGCTCTCGCATCGCTCGGCCGTCACGATCACACACGTCCCCATCGCGGACGCCGCCCGGCGTCCGTCACGACAGCGTATCGTCCGGGTCCATACCGCGTCGCGGACGAGCCCGACTGAGGACACCCATGCCCGACAACGAACCCACCGAGTTCACCCCGCCTCCGGGCGCCGTGCTGGCCGTTTCGGTTGGCAACACCCGGACCGCCATCGGGTGCGTCGCCGGGCTGGAGATCGCCCACCAGCGGACCGTCCCGAGCGCCGATCCGGTCGGGGCGGCCTCGGCTGCGACGAGCCTTCTCGAGCTCGCCCAGGACCGGCCCGATGCAGTCATGCTCGCCTCGGTCAACGACGCCCACGCGGAGCGGATCGCCGCGGCGATCCGAGAAAGCACCGGGCTGCACGTCGAGCGTTTCGGCCCGTCGCTGCCCGTGCCGATCGCCACCGAACTGCCCGAGCCGAGCAAGGCCGGGCAGGACCGCCTGCTCGCCGCCCTCGGCGCGTTCGCCACGGTGCGGCAGGCCTGCATCGTCGTCGACGCGGGCACGGCGCTCACCGTCGACTTCGTTGACGGGACCGGGGTCTTCCACGGCGGCGCCATCCTGCCGGGAGGCCAGATGATGCTCGATGCGCTCCATACCGAGACCGCAGCGCTGCCCGGGCTCGCTCTCGCCGACATGCCCGACCCGCTCGAGCCCTTCGGGCGTTCCACTGAGCATGCCATGTTCCTGGGTGTCCGTGCCGCGGTGCGCGGGGCTGTTCGCTACCTCGCCGAGCGGTACGCCGACTACTACGACGCCTATCCCCAGATCATCGCGACGGGAGGCGACGCCCCGGCCCTGCTGGCGGGCG
>JANQQZ010000074.1 GCA_028284805.1 Phycisphaerales bacterium | reverse complement strand
CTCTTGCCAGCCATGTTGGGGCCCGTGATGAGCGACAGGCCCGGGGCCGATCCGCCGACGCCCACCGAGTTGGGGACGAACTCGCCGCCAAGCACGCATGGGCCCGCCCAGCGATGACCGCCGATCCCGTGCTCGATATCGACGAGGGGCGGCACCCCGTGCTCGAGGAGACGCTCGGCGGCGAGTTCGTCCCCAACTCGGTGGGCGTCGGCGGATCGGCCCCGGGCCTGTCGCTCATCACGGGCCCCAACATGGCTGGCAAGAGCACGTTCATCCGCCAGGTGGCGCTCATCGCGGTCCTCGCGCACGCGGGCAGCTTCGTGCCGGCCTCGAGCGCGACGATCGGGCTGTGCGACCGCGTGTTCACGCGTGTCGGCGCCGACGATGCGCTGCACCGCGGGCAGTCGACCTTCATGGTCGAGATGATCGAGACCGCCAACATCCTCAACCACGCGACGCCGAGATCGCTCGTGATCCTCGACGAGATCGGGCGGGGCACGTCAACCCTCGACGGGCTGAGCCTCGCGTGGGCGATCGTCGAGACGCTGGCGGGGAGCGATGCGTCGCCCGGACCTCGGACGCTGTTCGCGACGCACTACCACGAGCTGACCGACCTCGATGCGCTGCTGCAAGGACGCGTCGCGAACCTGCACGTCGCCGTGCGCGAGTGGACTCCTGCAGGGGGCGAGAGCGAGATCGTGTTCCTGCACCGCATCAAGCCCGGGAGGAGCGACCAGAGCTACGGCGTGCACGTCGCACGCCTCGCGGGGGTGCCCGATCCGGTGACGAAGCGAGCGAGGGAGGTCCTCGAGTCACTCGCGGTGCAGCACGGGCCGGCGGCTGACACCGCGCGGGCCAACCACGCATCGAGGGCAAACGCGGCCCAGCTCTCGCTGTTCACCGAGATCCTGCCCCACCCCGCGGTCGATCGCATCCGTGAGGTGAACCTGGACGAGTGCTCGCCCATTGCGGCGTTCGAGCTGCTGCGCGAGCTGCGGGGGATGGTCGACGCCCAAGACGGTCAGGACGCCTGACTGTCGCTCATCGAGCGGCGGCCCGGTTCACGCGCGGGTGAGGCGTGCTTCGAGCATGGGCGAGGCGGCGAGCAAGCCCGCCAGGAGGATCACGCTGGCGACCCCGGCGCCGTAGATCCCGCTGAGGCTGAAGCCGACCGCGCCCGCGGTCACACCCAGAGACCCGATCGCGAGCACCAGCAGCAGTAAGCCGGATCGGCGGCTTGCCGGCGGGGCTGCGTGCTCGGAAGCGTTCTGCGCGCGTGGTTGCATGCTGTGGATTCGGCCGGGCCCCCATTCCGGATTCGCTTGGGTGGAAGCCCTCGGTGCGGCACCCGGTCCGCATGGGCGCACCCGATTCGGTAGGCTGCGGCCGGGAGCCCGCCATGGCGCACGCCTCGGACCGAGCGACAGCACGCGGACGCCTCGCGACTCTGCTCGTGTTTGTCCTGCCCGGCTTCCTGCTGGCCGGGATGGCGTTGCACCTCGTGGTGGCGGTTGTCATCGCCTGGGTGTCGCCCCCCGCGAGCCGGTTCTCGACTCACGTCGAGGCTTGGTCGGACGGTGATCACACCCTCACCCGATTCCGGGTCACGCACAGCCAGTTCGGGCAGCGCTGGTCGTGGGAGGCGCTCGCGTCGCACAGCTTTGGTGTCGCGAGCGGCGCGAACTCGGAGGGGATCGACATCCTCAGACCCTGGTCCGACGGCGGCAACGCACCAAGGACCGTGCGTCTGCCGCGGCGGGATGCGCCCGACGAGAACGAACGCGAGGTGATCTCCGCCGGCCGAGCCCCGGGGCTGTACGCGCGCTGGCCCATCGAGCACACGGCCGGCTGGCCGACGCCCGCGCTCCGGTGCTGGACACCGGGCGTGTTCTGGGTGTGGGGCGCGACGGCCTGGTCGGGACCGACGACCGTGGACGGCGGGATCGAACTGGCGAAGCCAGCACGTGGGGGCGGACCGTTCGTGCCGCACACGCTGCCGATCATGCCCGCGTGGCCGGGCCTGCTGATCGGCGGGGCCTTCTGGGGCGCGGTGCTGTTCGTGCTCGTACACGGGCTCAGGGGGATGCGCCGGGCCAGACGCCGACGCCGCGGGGCGTGCGCCGCCTGCGGGTACACCCTCGACGGGCTCGCAATCTGCCCCGAGTGCGGGCTGGCGGCAAGGGCTGCTCAGTAGTCCACCAGCATCGGCTGCGTGTGCTCGAGCGCGAACGCACACGCCTCGAGCAGCTTGACGGCTCCCCAGATCGCCTCGCGCATCAGCGGCGTGCGGCTCTCGTCCTTCGACGCCGACGTGAGTGTCTCGCCATCCGGATTCTCGATGCCCGCGTGCTGCCGCAGCAGGCGGTGGCATTCGTCGCGGAGCTTCTGCACGCTCCCGATGAACGCGGCGCGCTCGTCGGGCAGCGGGACCAAGCCCACCGGGCCCTCAAATGCGAACGGGACCCAGAACGTGCAGAGGCAGATCGTGGGGTAGTCGAATGCCGACTCGGTCTCGCGGACGAACGTCATCGCGGCGTCGGTGCGCTCGTCCTTGATCATCTCGTCCGGGATCGGCAGCTCGCCGAGCGAGGCGTAGGCCGCGACGACGACCAGTTGACGCCAGCAGAGAAACTGGTCGCAGGAGTACTCGCCCTTGGGCAGGTCGGGCCAGCGGACTTTCTGGGCTCCACGCTCGTGGAAGATTCTCGCGACGCCCCGCTGCCAGGCGATGGTCTGATCGCGGAAGCGGCTCGGGTTCTTGGGCCGGACCTCTCTCGAGCCGTCGGCGCCGACTTCAAGTCGAACCGCACCCGGGAATCTCTGCTGAACCTTGGTCTTGAAGTCACGGGCGTAGTACCGGCAGAGCGGCCCCGCGTACAAGTCGACGGCCATGGACGTATCCTCCCCGGCGTTGGAGCATACCGAAAGGGACACACGATGCCGCTCGATCACTACGTCACGCTGGGCCGCTCGGGGCTTCGGGTCAGCCCGCTCTGCCTGGGCACCATGACCTTCGGCATGGACTGGGGCTGGGGCTCGACACCCGAAGACTCGGCCGCCATCCTCGACGCCTACCTCGACCGGGGCGGGAACTTCATCGACACCGCGAACATCTACACCAAGGGGCACAGCGAGCACATCATCGGGGAGCACCTGGCGAAGACCCCGGGCAAGCGCGACCGCCTCGTCATCGCGACCAAGTGCACAGGCAACATGATCCCGGGCGACCCGAACGGGGGTGGGGGTGGGCGGAAGAGCCTGATCAACGCCGTCGACGAGTCACTGCGTCGGCTCAACACCGATCACATCGATCTGCTCTGGTCGCACTTCTGGGACAAGCACACGCCGATCGAAGAGATGCTGCGGACGTTCGACGATCTGGTGCGCTCGGGCAAGGTGCGCCACATCGGGCTGAGCGATCACCCCGCGTGGCTGTGCGCGCACGCGCAGCACCTGTGCCGAGCCAACGGCTGGGAGCCGCTGATCGGCTTGCAGATCGAGTACTCGCTGATCGAGCGTTCGGTGGAGGGCGAGCTGCTGCCCATGGCGCAAGAGCTGGGCATGGGCGTGACGCCCTGGAGCCCGCTCAAGGGGGGGATTCTGACGGGCAAGTACACCCGCGACTCGATCAAGCAGGACGAGGGACGGGGCGCCGCGTGGGAGCGGAAGATCGACGACCGCGGCTTCGACATCATCGACGCGCTCGTCGAGGTCGCCAACGAAGCCGGGTGTACGCCCGCGCAGGCGGCGCTCAAGTGGGTCCAGGACCGCTCGGGCGTGACCAGCACGATCATCGGGGCCCGCACGATGGAGCAGCTGGACGCGAACCTGGGCGCGCTCGGGGTCGAACTCTCGCCCGAGCAGACCGCGAGGCTCGACGAGGCGAGCGACATGCCCCAGGCCTTCCCGCACGCGTTCCTCGGCAACATCCCGACCGTGATCCAGGGCGGCACGACCGTGAACGGGGACAGCCGGGATCCGTGGGACATGGCGCCCAAGAGCGATGATGAACGCTGGTGATGGAATAGCGGGCGGCGAACGGGCGTACGCTCGGTCATGCTGAACCCAGAGTTTCTGCGATCCAAGTTCGACGCCGGCCTGCCGTACGACGAGTACCTGGCGACCGGGAGCGACGCCCACCGAAAGGCCTGGCTGGGCTTCGGCGAGGGCATCCGGCTCAGCGGGCACCAACGCGAGGTGCTGGGGGGGTTCGAGCGCAGGCTCACCGTGGTCGTGTCCAGCGGCACATGGTGCGGGGATTGCGTGCAGCAGGTGCCCATGATCGACGTGATCGCCGGTGCCGCGAACGGGCGGATCGAGACCAGGTACCTCGACCGCGACGAGCACCCGGACCTGGCCGAGCGGGTGATGCTCTGCGGCGGTCTGCGGGTTCCCGTCGTTCTGATCCTCAATGAGGATTTTGATATCCTTTCTTTGGAGGGCGACCGCTCGCTCGCCCGGTACCGTGCGATGGCTGCGCGTCAGTTGGGACCGAGCTGCCCGCTGCCCGGAGCACCCGTGCCCGCCGAGGAGGTCGCCGCGACGCTCCAGGACTGGGTCGACGCCTTCGAGCGGGCCCACCTGATGGCTCGACTGAGCACGAAGCTCCGTCAACGCCACGGCGACTGATGTCAGGCTGGGCAGACTCTGCAGGATAAGCTCCGAACAAAATACAGACTTGAGGTCCGGCAACTGAATCCGGGGGGTTTGTTGTTGACAGAAGCCCGGAATTCGGGCATGCTTACGCGATGCCGGCTTGAGACACCGGCATGAGGATCGGCGAATCCGTTCTGCACGGAAGGCCGGTCCGGACAGGTTCACCGGGATTCGCAGCCCGGTCTGTCGAGCCACAGGGGCGTCGCAAGTGCGGCGTTGCACGAGAGAGACAGAGGTGCCTGGGCAGTGTGCCGAGGCCGGAAGAGAGAGACAGGAGACAGACATGAAGACTGTTGTTGTTGCGATGATTGCCATCGCGGGTTCGGCTTCTGCCGACATCGATCGCTCGAACTACACCATCTACACGGCGACCGCCTCCGATATCGGCGGCACGGTCGACGGCAGCCTGCAGAGCAGCATCGCCGGCCCGGTCTACTCGAACATGACCGGCGACGACGTTGGCTTCTTCAGCACGAGCTCGGGTGCGGGCGATGCCGACGGCAACCCCCAGGTCGTCAACTTCGACGACTACACCTCGATCGCCACCGGCGGCGGCCTGATGGACGAGTTCCGGTTCATCGGCGGCGTTGACGTGGCCGGCGGCGTGCTGTTCTTCGACTTCTTTGACTCGAGCAGCACCTTCGTCGATGGCTTCGGCGTTGCGCTCAGCCAGGCTGGCAACTTCATCTGGACCATCGACATCACCAACGACGATGTCGCGTTCGCCGAGAGCGGCTTCCTGCAGATGCTCGCCGACGACGACGGCAGCTTCGGCCCGGCCGCGGTCGGCACCTGGTTCCTGACCGCCGATGCCGCCACCATCGGCAACAACGGCGCCAGCGCTGGCTTCTCGGGCCCGGGCGGCGAGCCTCTGCACCACACCTTCGAGATCGTGGCCATCCCGGCCCCGGCTTCGGCCGCGCTGCTCGGCCTCGGTGGCCTCGCCGCCGTCCGCCGTCGCCGCTAATCCGATCCCGGTTTCATTCTGAGATACGTCCTGCGATGGCAGCCCCGCCGACGGTCGGCGGGGCTGTTCTTTTTACGGCTTCAGCGGATGCTCGCCCCTCGCTTCGCGTGCGCGGTTCAGCGCTGCGAGCGCGGCCGGTTCCTTGCCGATCAGCTTGATCAGTTGGCTGGCGCTGCACTCCAGACGCAGACCCGCACGCTTGAGGTCCAGCCCCGAGGCGTGCACGACATCGATCGCCTCGGCGAGCATGGCCGGGTAGTCGCGGTGCCGG
>JANQQZ010000051.1 GCA_028284805.1 Phycisphaerales bacterium | reverse complement strand
GGTGGCGCTCCTGCTGCGTGGCTGGAACGAGACCGTGAAGCGGGTTGAGCAGGCGAACCTCGACTTGAAGATCGAGAACCCCGAGGCCGGCGTTCAGGCAATGCGCGAGATCCGGGCCGAGATCGACAGGGTCCAGGCGGAGCTCGACGACTTCTCCACCGTCTGTTGCTTCTTCCGGGTTTCCTTGCGGCTGTGGTGCTCGGCGCTCAGGATCTTGATCCAGTCGGTCAGGGCCGCCGCCAGCGGAATCGCTAGTAACGCCGGCGAGTCATCGGCGCTCATTCGGCTTCCTGCTCGGTGAGGCCGTCGGCGATGACCTCCATGACCATGCCCTTGGCGAGGTCGGACAGGCGCGGCCAGACACGGGCGATCAGATCGAGGTCGCGTCGGGTGTTTGGGTCGGGATCGTCCGAAGATGCGCCGGATGCTGCGTCACTCGAATCGGGACAGTCACAAATCCCCCGGGAATTGTGGGGGAGTTCAAGTCCTGTATCGCCCACTGGAGCACCCTACACCGAGCCGCACGATCATGCGGCTCTTTGCATGGGTTCCCGAAAAGCTACCCCGCGCAACACAGCCAGCGAGAGGGATTCACTCAATCGGTTCAGCGAGCATGCACTGGTTCGAGCTTCAGCGAGCACTCGAGTTCTTGGCACTCGCTGGCTGTCGGCGCAGTGATGTTAACGTGCCCGAGCTTGCGGCCGGGCCGGGCGGCTTTGCCGTACTCGTGCCAGTGGATGCCCGTGTGTCTGGCCCGTAGGTTATTGGCGGGGACGGAGCCGATCAGGTTCCGCATCACCGAATGCCCGCTGGCCTGTGTTGATCCGAGTTCCATGCCGAGCACCGCGCGGATGTGATTCACGAACTGGGAGCACTCGGCGCCGTTGATCGTCCAGTGCCCGGTGTTGTGCACGCGGGGGGCAAACTCGTTCGCCATGATCCCATCGGGCGTGAGGAAAAGCTCTAGCGCCAGCACGCCCGTGTAGTCCAAGCGAATCGCGAGTTCGGTCGCCCAGGCTTGCGCCATCTCCGCCATCGGGGTGGCCAACGTGGCTGGGGCTTGCGAGCGGACGAGGATGCTGTCGCTGTGCGTGTTGGATACCAGCGGGTAGAGCCTGACCTCGCCCGATCTTCCTCGGCAGGTGATGACCGAGATCTCGTCTAGCAGTTCGACACGCCGCTCAGCGAGGCAGGGCACACACCCAATCGTTTCCCAGGCACGCTGCGCAGCCTCGGGACGATCGACCCGAGCCTGGCTCCGTCCGTCGTAGCCCCCGGATCGTGATTTGAGCACGAGCGGGCAGCCCACGTTGTCCACGGCCCGCGTCAGATCGCTAAGGGACCCGACCGCTTGGAAGGGGGGAACGACCATGCCGATCGATTCGAAGAGCTGTTTCTCTGCCAGGCGATCCGACGCGGTTCGGAGCGCCTCACCGTTGGGCCTGGCGGGGATGCCCAGGTGTTCGGCCTCGTCGAGCAACGACGCGGGGACGTTCTCGAACTCGAATGTGAGCGTTGATGCGCCCGTGACCAATCGCCGGAGCGACGCCGGGTTGTCGTACCCGCCCAAGACGTGTTCACAGGTGCGTGCTGCGCACGCGTCCGGGGCGGGGTCGAGCACGCGGCAGCGCACACCCATCGACGAAGCGGCGGCACCGAGCATCTGGGCCAGTTGACCCCCGCCGAGGATGGCGACGACCTGGCTCATGTCTCAACTGGCGACTCGGGAACACCAGCGGTCTGCTCGTCGCGGAAGCGCCTGAGTGCTTCCGCGACGCTCGCATCGCTGAGCGCGACGATCTGGGCCGCCAGCAGGCCCGCGTTCGCAGCCCCGGACATCCCGATCGCCAGCGTCGCGACCGGGATCCCCGAGGGCATCTGTACGATCGAGAGCAGCGAGTCCAGGCCCGACAATGCCTTCGACTCGACCGGAACCCCGAGCACGGGCAGTGTGGTGACAGATGCGACCATGCCCGGAAGATGGGCCGCGCCCCCGGCGCCTGCGATGATCACGCGCATCCCGCGCCCCGCTGCCGAGCGGGCGTAGTCGATCATCCGGTCCGGCGTTCGATGCGCCGACACGACGCGGCACTCGTGCGCCACACCGAGCCGCCCGAGCATCTCGGACGCCCGCTCCATCGTGGGCCAGTCCGACCGCGATCCCATGATGACGCCGACGACGGGGGCCGGGGCTTCTGATCCGCTCATACGCGCACGATACACCGGGGACCCTGGGGGCGTCGGATCAGCACCCCGCGTTGTAGTTGATGATCCAGGCGTTGAAGTCCGCGGGGGTGCAGAGCCCGTCGCCGTTCTGGTCGCACGCGGGAGACTGGTTGTTGAACGCGATGATCCAGGCGTTGAAATCCGCGGGGGTCAGCTGGCCATCGCCGTTCGTGTCGGGGAGGCATACGGGTGCTTCAGAGCAGAGGACCGCGTGGAACGCACCCCGCTCCAGCCCGCCGCCAGCTTCGGACGAACCAGCGGACGGATCGACGAGCACCACGAGATCATCGTTCAGCACGACACCCCCGGGCGCTTCCGCGTCGAACTCCCGGACGAGCAGGGGCGTGCTGGTCGGCTGCGTGGGCAGGTTCTCCGGGAGCGTGAAGCTCAGCGATCCCGTCTCGACGAACAGGTTGGTGAGCGATCGCACGGCCCTGATCCCATCGCTGTCGGTCGAAACGACCGCGATGTCCAGATCGCCGTCGTTGTCCAGATCCGCCAGAGCGATCGAGCTGGGCAGCGGATCCGGTGCGACGGGCTCCGAACGCAGCGTCCACTCGACCCCGCTCTCGAACGAGCGTCCGCCGGGTGACCCGGCGTTGGCGATGTTCACGAACACGGAGACGGTCCCGCCTGCTTCGTTGATCGCGGCGATGTCGGGGAACCCGTCGTTGTTCAGGTCCCCGCCCCGGATCTCTGTCGGGTTCTTGCCGGATGCGAATCCCTCGGTCGGGAAGTCCTCGGGCATCACGCCGGTGTTGCTCGCAACGACGACCTTGTCGTCGTCGGTCGACGTAGAGGCGAACCCCTGCCCGAGAGCCGCCGCCGGGCCGTCCGGGTCGATCGGGTCGAAGCTGTCCGGGTCGTCGCAGACGTCGATGTCGCAGACCTCCCACGAACCGATCGCGGTGTTGAAGGTCGAGGCGGTCACCGTTCCCGCGAGCCCGCTGTCGGAGAGCGTAAGGACGGTGGCGGGCGCCGAGGGCCCGCGCGCGATGGGCCCGTTGCCGAGCGCGATGATGGCCAGATCGGAGATCCAGCGATCGCCCTCGATCGGGATTGGCGGGATCATGCTGTCCGTCAGCGGGGTCTGGGAGGCCGAGTTGGCATCCAGGAAATGCACGAGGTTGGTGGTGAAGGAATCACCCCGATTGCCGAACGCGATCTCGGGGACGCCGTCGGCGTCGAAGTCACC
>JANQQZ010000050.1 GCA_028284805.1 Phycisphaerales bacterium | reverse complement strand
GGGCGACGACGCCAGCGACGACGCATGACCGCGTGCTGGCGCATCGCGACCCCGCGGGGCCGCCCCGCGGCGCTCGCCGTCATTGATCTGCACGCCGATACACCCGACTCCCTCGATGCGGCGCTCCGGAGCGTCCTCGGTCATGTCCAGGCGGTGGGGGACATCACCCTGCGCCCGATCTGCGGTACTGACACGGGCATCGCAGCGCGAGTGGACCCGACGCACGCCCTGCTCATGCCGCACGGCGGGCCCGCGGTGCTCGACGCCATCGCAAGGGCGCTTGCCGACCTGGGCCTCGCGCACGAGGCGGACCCCACGCCCCGCGATCAGTTCCCCGAAGCGGCGTCCGACGTCGAGGCCGAGATGCTCGCGGCGCTCGCGCGGGCACAGAGCCCGCTGGCGGTCGATCTGCTCCTCGACCAGCCCCGCCGCTGGGCGGGCAAAGAGCCTCGCGAGCCCAGCGACCGCGACCTCCGCCTGAACCGCCTGGTCGATCCGCCGCTGGTTGCCGCGGTAGGGCCGCCGAATGTCGGCAAGTCGACACTGCTGAACGCGTTGGTCGGGCGTGCCGCGGCCCTCGTCGCCGACGAGCCGGGCACGACCCGCGACCACGTCGGCGCCACCCTCGAGCTCGCCGGGCTCGTGGTTCACTGGGTCGACACTCCAGGGCGTCGCGATACGTCGGGCGTCGAAGCGCAGGCCATCCTCGCCGCAGAGCCTGTGATCGAAGCTGCTGATCTGGTGCTCGGTCTGGGTGACGCCAGGAGCCCGGACCCGCGGTCGGTGATGTCCCGGACTCCCGACCTCGTGGTCGCGAGCAAAGGCGACCTGGGCTTGCCGGGCTGGGCGTGTGACCTGACCATCTCGGCCGTGACAGGCGAGGGCATCGATACCCTCGTCGCCCGTGTCCGCGACGCGCTGGTGCCGCCAAGCGACCTCGATTCGCCCGAGCCCTGGCGGTTCTGGGCCTGAGCAGCGTCCGACGCGGCGCTACGATGCTCTTCGACCGAGGGGCGGCCCGGGGTGGAAGAGCCCGCCGAACGCGAAGGAACGACCATGGACGACCGCAGCCGCGAGATCCGCGAGGGCGCAGGCCTCGAGGAGAGCCGGATCAACACCGAGCTCCTCGACCTGATCAACAAGTACTCGAGCCACGTTCTGATCGGCCTTGCGATCATCGTCGGTGCCTATGCAGGCAAGCAGCAGCTCGATCGCATGGGCAACGCCAAGGTCAACGAGGCGTTCGCCCAGCACGTCGACATCACCGAGACCGACAGCCCCAACCCGAACTCGCTTTCCGCGCTCGCTGAGCAGTACGGGGACGTGCGGGGCATCGGCGCCATGGCCCGCCTGCGCGAGGCCGACGTCTACCTGCAGGCGGTTTCCACGGGCATGAAGCCTGGCTCGACCTTCGAGCTCGACCCAGACACCCAGGCCCCGACCAACCGTGTCGCCGAGACCGATCTCATCGGTGACGCCGAGCGCGACGAGTATCTCAGCAAGGCCGACGCGCTCTACGACCAAGTGATCGCAGACACCGAAGCCGAGATCGGCCCGGCGATCCATGTGGTCGGCGCGTGGTTCGGCAAGGCGGCGGTCGCCGAATCTCGAGGCGACGCCGACGCCGCCCGCGCCGCGTACGAGTCGGCGAGGGCCGCCGCCGACGCCGCGGTCTTCCCGATGTACACCGCCCTTGCCGAGCAGCGGATCGCATCGCTGAGCGAGGGTGTGCCCGATGCGACGCTCTACCGCGAGGCCGACCTGCCCGAGCTTCCCGAGCCCGAGAGCGGGGCGGAGGCACCCGCGGGTGACGAGGCCGCGCCGGTGCTCGACGCCCCGATCGGCCCGACCCTCCCGGGCGACGGCGTTCAGCCCGAGCCCGAGGGCACCGAGCTCGAGTTCGTCGATCCCGACGCCCAGCCCAGCACCGACCCGGAGGGCGACGCCGAAACGACGCCCGAGCCCGACGCCGACGGCGGCTGAGCCGTGCCAACCGAGCCGGAGTTCGGACCCGAGGCCGACGCCCCGATCATCGACGCCGACGAGCTCACCCAGCCAGGTGGCAAGCTCGACCCCGATCGTCTGCGTGAAGCCGTCGAGCAGGCGCGCGATGGATCTGCCTCAGCATCGATGCCCCGCGTGCAGTTCACGCTCTCGCGTGATCTCAACGAGCCCAGGCTCGACAAGTACCTCACGAGCCGCATCCGGTTCCTGAGCCGGAGTCAGCTCCAGCAGATCATCGACGCGGGCGGCGCCACCGTTTCGGGCAAGCAGGCCAAGAGCTCAACCAAGCTCCGCAAGGACGACCGGATCCGCCTCGCGATCCCGCCCCCTCCGCCCACGGATGTCGTGCCGCAGCAGATCCCGATCGACGTGCTCTACGAGGACGAGCACCTGATCGTGCTCAACAAGCGCGCCGACATCATCGTGCATCCCGCGCGTTCAGAGCTCGACGGGACGCTCATAAACGCCCTCGCCTGGCACTTCGAGCACGTCTCGCAGGGCGGGCTCTCCCCCCTCGGCAAGGACCTCGCGAGGCCCGGCGTCGTGCACAGGCTCGACCGCGACACGACAGGTTGCATCGTCTTCGCCAAGGACGAGGAATCGCACTGGAAGCTCGGCGCGCAGTTCGAGAAACGCACGACCGACAAGCGGTACCTCGCTCTCACGCACGGGCACGTCGAGCCCGACGCCCACGTGATCGACAAGCCCATCGGGCCGCATCCCTCCAAGGTCAAGGGCTACCGCGAGAAGCAGGTCGTGCGCCACGACGACCTGGGCAAGCCAAGCGTGACGATCTGCCGCGTGCACGAGCGGTACACACTGCACGACCGACCGGTGGGGGACCAGCGGTTCTCGCTGGTCGAGCTCGAGCTCAAGACCGGGCGTACGCACCAGATCCGCGTGCACCTGTCCGACGACGCTTGGCCCATCGTGGGCGACGACATGTACGGCGGGCACCCGTTCGATCTGCCCGATGGCTCCCCCTTCGCACGCCAGGCGCTGCACGCAGCCCTCCTCGCGATCGAGCACCCGATGACCGGTGAGCCCATGGTCTTCTGCGCCCCGCCCCCGCCCGACATGCGGGCCCTGATCGCGGCGCTCCGGGGCTCGTGCGAGCCCGAGCGTGTCTTCACCAACGGCAGCGTTCCGCTCGATCGGTTCGGCATCGCGTTCGGCGGATCAGACTGATCGTTCCGGTCTCCGGGCGTCCGATCACCGTTCTCGTTCGAATACTGATTTCGGGCGTGCCGTTCTTAGCCCGAGACCCCCGGAGATGTCCATGCGCACCGTGACCCGACTCGTCCTCGCACTCCTGCTCGGCGCGTTTCTCGCGGGTGTGACCATGCTCCTGCCGCGAGGGCTCTCGAATACCCTGTCGCCCCACGCGCAAGGACAGATCATGGCCCCGGAGCTCGAACCCAACCTCGGCTGGCTCAACACCGACCGCCCGCTGCGCTTCGACGGCGACCTGAAGGGTCACGTCGTGTTGCTCGACTTCTGGACCTACTGCTGCATCAACTGCATCCACGTCCTGCCCGATCTCGAGTACCTCGAAGAGAAGTACAAGGACGACCCGGTCGTCGTCATCGGCGTCCACTCCGCCAAGTTCACCGCCGAGGGCGACCGCGAGTCGATCCGCCAGGCCATGTTCCGGTACGACGTCAAGCACCCCGTTGTCATCGACTCCGCGATGGGCATCTGGCGCCAGTACGGCATCCGTGGTTGGCCCGGCTTCGCGGTCATCGGGACCGATGGCAAGGTCATCGGGATCGCGGGCGGCGAGGGCCAGCGCGAGCTGCTCGACCAGACCATCGCCCGCGCGCTCAGCGACGGCGAGAAGCGAGGCGACGTTGCGCTCGCCCGTGTGCAGTACGACCTTGAGTCCATGGTCGCCCCCGCGACGGGGCTTACCTTCCCGGGCAAGGTGCTTGCCGACAAGCGAGCGAATGAAGGCAAGGGCTACGTCTTCGTCGCCGACAGCTCGGCCGATCGTGTGATCGTCACGACTTACCCCGATGAGCACGGCCGCACCGAGCTGGTCAAGATCGTGGGTACCGGCGAACGCGGGCTCGTCGACGGGGCTGTCGACTCAGCCAAGTTCCACGACCCCCAGGGCTTCGCGCTCGATCCAGAGCAGAATCTGCTCTACATCAGCGACACCAAGAACCACGCCATCCGCACGCTCGATCTGGACACGTGGACCGTCGAGACCATCGCGGGCACGGGCGAGCAGTCGTACGACCGCAAGGGCGGGGGCGTGGGCACCGCGCAGGGCATCAGCTCGCCCTGGGATGTCGAGTTGTCGCACGACAGGAGCACGCTCTACATCGCGATGGCGGGCCCGCACCAGATCTGGTCGATGGACCTCGGGTCGGGCATCGTCGCGAATCTCGCGGGCTCGGGCTACGAGAACTCCCTCGACGGACCGCTCGAAGACGCCGCCCTCGCTCAGCCCTCGGGCCTCGCGCTCTCCGCCGACGGTGAACGCCTGTACTTCGCCGACAGCGAGTCGAGCTCGGTCCGCGTCGTCGATCTCGCAGCGGGCGAGGTCCGCACGACCGTGGGGCACAACGTCACCGACCTCTACACCAACGGCCTCTTCGAGTTTGGCGATATCGACGGCACCTTCCCGACCGCGCGCCTCCAGCACGTCTTGGGCGTCACGCTCATCCCGGGGCCAGACGGCACCGACACGCTGCTCGTCGCGGACACCTACAACAGCAAGATCAAGCGGGTCGACTCGGCTGCGCAGTCGATCACGAGCGTCTCCGATCAAGACGAAGCCGGCTACGACGAGCCCGCGGGGCTGCACCACGACCCCGCGACCGGGGTCACGTACATCGCCGACACCAACAACCACCGCGTGGTGCTGTATGACCACGTCGCGGGCACCACCCGCGAGATGAAGATCGCTGGGCTCGGCGCGTCCGCCGAGCCAGAGCTTGCCATCGAGGGTGCCATCACCGAAACGCTCGCGGTCGACGCCGCGGGCGGCTTCGCGCTCGACGTCAACGCCAAGCTCCCCGAGAACGCCACGCCCAACGCGGAGTTCCCCGCGACCGTCCGCGTCGCTCGTCTCTCCGACGGCAAGGTCCTCACGCAGCGCACCGTCCGCACGCCCGAGCTGCCCATCCGCGTCGACGTGCCGGGCGGTCTGGTCGAGGCAGGCGACGAACTGCTCGTCGAACTCAGCTTCGCCTGGTGCGCGAAGGGCACCAACGGCACGTGCATGCCCGCCAACATCGCGTGGGCCGCGAGCGTCGAGGCCGGCGACGCATCGGAGGCAGTGATCTCAGCGGCGGTCCAGTAGCCCGAACTTCAGAATCGCCCAGAGCGCGTGAAAGCCGTCCTTCACGCCGATCTGCTTGCCCTCGGCCCGTGTTCGGCCGTGGTAGCTGATGGGCACCTCGTAGATCCGCACGCCGCGTCGTGCGAGGCGCATCGTGATCTCGACCTCGATCTCGAACCGCGTGCTCGTCAGCGGCAGGCCCTTGAGCAGCTCCGCGTCGATCGCCTTGTAGCACGTTTCCATATCCGAGAGAGCCAGGTTCGACGCCATGTTGCACAGAAGCGTCAGCACGCGGTTGCCCTGCGAGTGCCAGAAGCCGTGGACCTGCCGGCGGGGGCTCTTGAGGAAGCGCGAGCCGTACACCGCGTCCGCCTCGCCCGCCAGGATCGGGTCGAGCAGGGTCGCGTAGTCATTCGGGTCGTACTCGAGGTCGGCGTCCTGGAGCACGGCAACGTCGCCCGACATCGCCTCGATCGCCGTACGTACGGCCGACCCCTTGCCCCGCGGGCGGTCGTGATGAATCGCAATGACGCGGTCGTCGTCGCCCGCGATTTCGTCGACGAGCTCTTGCGAGCCATCGCTGGACCCGTCGTCGACGATCACCAGCTCGATGCGCTGCTCGATCGGGGCGGCAAGGACCCTCCGGACGATCTCGCGGAGCGTGCCCGCCTCGTTGTGCACGGGCATCAGCACGCTGAGCGTCTCGATCTGGCCAGTCGCGTCCACGGGTCTCAGCCGCCGATCCGCTCGCGCCCGCCCATGTAAGGGCGCAGGGCCTCGGGGATCGTCACGGTTCCGTCTGCGTTATGGTGCATCTCGAGCAGCGGGATCAGGAACCGCGGGCTCGCCAGCACCGTGTTGTTGAGCGAATGGCAGAACACCGTCTGCCCCTTGCCCGACTCGCCTCCCGCACGGTACCGCATGTTCAGGCGTCGGCACTGGAAGTCGTACAGACGGCTCGCCGAGTGCGTCTCGCCCCAGTCACCCTTGGGCACGCCCTCGCCGTCGACCTCGCCACGCCCGGGCATCCAGCACTCGATGTCGATCATGTCCGCGTTCTTCACTCCGAGATCACCCGTGCAGCACTGGAGCAACCGGTACGGGAGCTCCAGGCGTTGCAGCAGCGTCTCGACGAACCCGATCATCTTCGCGTGCCACGCGCGGCTCTCGGCCTCGTCGGCCTTGCAGATCACCACCTGCTCGACCTTGTCGAAGGCGTGCACCCGGTAGAAGCCCGCCGTGTCCTTGCCAGCCGCCCCCGCCTCACGTCGGAAACACGGGCTGACCGTGACGTACGTCAGCGGCAGATCGGCTTCATCAAGGATCTCGCCCTGGTGCAGGCCCATCAGGCCCACCTCGCCCGTGCCGGTCAGGTACATGTCCTGCCCGCCGCCGCGGTCCGACTCGTTGACTTGGTACGACTGGTCCTTGCCGTGGGGGAAGAACCCCGTCCCGACCATCGCCTCCTCGCGCACCAGCACCGGGACCGAGCGAGGCTCGAAGCCGTTCTCGTTGGCCATGTAGTCGAAGGCGTACCGCTGCACCGCCTGGTGCAGGCGCATCCCGTCGCCCGTGAGCACGTAGTTTCGTGCGCCTGCAATCTTGACGCCCCGCTCGAAGTCCACCAGCCCCAGCGACTGGATCAGCTCCGTGTGAGGCCTGGGCCTGAAGCCCTTGTTCTGCTCGAAGGTCTTGCCCGGGTCCCACCAGTCGGGGGCCCAAACCGATTTCTGCACGTTGTCGTCGGCGGACGCGCCCACCGGCACGTCGGGGTCCGCGGGCTGGGGGATCTCGAGCAGCAGCTCGTCCAGCTCGGGGCCCACCTTGCCCAGTTCCTCATCGAGCCCGGCGATCTCGTCCTTCAACGCCGCGGGCTTGGCACGCAGCGCATCGACCTCGGCCTCGATCGTGGCCTTCTCGTCCCCCTCGGCCGACTTGAGCCTGCCCATGAGCTGGCCGATCTTCGGGCCGCTCTCCTTGGCGAGCGACTTCTGCTCGGCGCGCAGGGTCTCCTGCCTGGTGAGCAGCTCGCGGCGTCTGGCATCGAGCTCGAGGACGCGGTCGATATCGACACTCATCTGCTTCGCCGCCGCTCCGTCGCGGAACAGGTCTGGCTCTTCTCGGAGTCGTTTGAGATCGATCATGGGCGGATCGTAGTGGGGCGGTTCCAGCGGGGGGAACCGCCCGGCCGATGAAACGTCAGTAGGCCGGATGGACAGCCAAGCCGCTACATTACAGCGTATGGAAACCGCCCTGAGCCACGCCCGCCTCAAGCCGTTGACCGATCGCGGGCGCCCGATCCGTATCGGCGAGGACCCGGTCACCATCGGGCGGCACCCGGATAACACCCTCAGGCTCAAGGACGATCGGGCGAGCCGCTTCCACTGCGTCGTCGAGGTCGACGAGAAGGGGCGGATCATCTGCCGGGACCTGGGCAGCCGCAACGGCACCAAGGTCAACAAACGCAAGATCGACCGGGTCCGCCTCCACGAGGGGGACATCATCAAGATCGGCAGTCTCGAGTTTCTCGTCGAGTTCAAGGAGGCCGCCGCCACCGAGTCCGCGCCCTGGTCCGCGGAGTTGCTCCGCACGCTCGAGGCCACGGGTGAGCCAGGCACCGATAAGACCAAGGTCCGCCTGATCGATGCCGCGGGCGAGGACTCCGAGGCCCTCCAGGGCTCGGGCTCGGGCTCGATCGCCGCTCGTTTGCTGCTGCTGATCGCGAGCGAGACCAACGCGACCGACATCCACATCGAGCCCAAGCGGGACATCTGCTCGGTCCGCATGCGTGTCGACGGGCAGATGATCTGGATCATCGACCTGCCCACCGACGTGGGGCAGAACACCGTGGGCCTGATCAAGACCGCGACGCAGGCCAAGCAGTCCGCCAAGGACGCGGTCATCGACGGGCACTTCTCCGCCAAGTTCCGAGCCGACGCCGAGCTCAGCCGACGCGTCGAGTACCGCGTCAGCATCTCGCCCTCGGTCCACGGCGCGAAGATGGTCATCCGCGTGCTGGACATGAAGAACGTGCCCCGCTCGCTCGAGGAGCTGGGCTTCCCGACCTACATGCTGGACCGCGTCCGCAAGACCTGCGAGCTCGACGCGGGCATGATCCTCTGCTGCGGCCCCACAGGTTCGGGTAAGACGACGACCCTCTACAACGCGCTTCGGGAGGTCGACCGCGAGACCCGAAACGTCATCACCATCGAGGACCCCGTCGAGTACCAGCTCGAGGGGGTCACGCAGATGCCCATCGACGATGCCAAGGGGCACACGTTCGCCTCGCTGCTGCGTTCGGTGCTGCGTCAAGACCCGGACGTGATCCTGCTGGGCGAGATCCGCGACGCCGAGACGGCCCGCGTCGCGATGCAGGCGTCGATGACCGGGCATGTGGTCTTCTCGACCGTGCACGCCAAGGACACCATCAGCAGCATCTTCCGGCTCATGGACCTCGACGTCGAGCCCTACCTCGTCGCCAACAGCCTCCAGCTGGTCATCGCCCAGAGGCTCGTCCGCCTGCTCTGCCCCAAGTGCAAGCGGGGCGTGCCCGTCTCTCCGGGCGAGTCGACCCGCATGGGACGCTTCCTGGGCGACGCCAAGCGGCTCTACGTGCCCACGGGCTGCCAGCGTTGCCTCAAGACCGGCTACCAGGGGCGGGGCGCGATCTACGAGCTGCTCGAGGTCAACGACGAACTCCGCGACGTGATCCTGGGCGGGCCCACGATCCACGCCATCAAGCACGTCATCGAGCAGGGGCTCTTCCACACGCTCGAGCAGTCGGGCTGGCGGATGGCCGCGTCGGGCACGACGCCGCTCAGCGAGGTCGAGCGCGTCACCGGCGCGACCTAGCCCGGATCTTGACTGGCCTTTGATATCAGCTTGATGTCGCGCCACGCTGGGAACGTCTCGCGCCACGAGCGCACCGTGTCCGTGTCGATCTGAACGCTCAGGACGCCCGGGTCATCACCGAGCTCGCCCAGGATTTCCCCCTGCGGCCCGACCGCGATCGTGCCGCCGATGTAATTCAGGTGGGGGTCGCGCCCCGTGCGGTTGACCGCGAGCACGAAGGCTTGGTTCTCGATGGCGCGCGCGATCGCGAGCGCCTGCCAGTGCTGCTGTCGGGCGTCGGGCCAGTTCGCCCCGAGCGCAAACAGCTCGGCCCCACGTGCGAGCCCGAGCCTGAACAGCTCGGGGAAGCGCAGGTCGTAGCACACCGCCGGGCAGATGGTCAGCCCGTTCCAGGCGTAGGTCTCGATCGAGTCACCCCCGTCGAACGCCTCGGGCTCGCGTCCGAACGTGAACGGGTGGATCTTCGAGTACTCGCAGAGCAGCGTCTCTCCGGGCGCGACGATCGTCGCGCGGTTCGTCGCGTTTGCGCACGCCGAACAGCTCTGGACGGTTCTTGAGCCCTGCACCGTCACGCCCAGGTCGTCCGCAAGCTCGAGCAGGAACCTGAGCGTTCGCCCCTCCTTGTCGGACGTCGATTTGACGTTCAGGCTGAACCCCGAATCGAACAGCTCGGGCAGCACGATCAGGTCGCCCGCCTCGATATCGGCCTTGGCGACGGCCCGGTCCACAAGGCGGAAGTTTGCTTCTCGGTCCTCCCAGACCAGATCAAGCTGAAACAGGTGCGCTCTCATGGTGAAGCCTAGACGGTTTCGCGCCAGAACCGATGTACACTCCACCCGTGGAGACACGCCGCGCCAACCCGATCAGGCTGATCCTTGCGAGCCGGAGCCCGCGGCGCCGGGCCATGCTCGAAGAGGCAGGCCTCACGTTCGACATCGCCGAGGGCGTGGACGACGGCGGGCTGCTCCCGGGCTCCGTCGACCCCGAGCACTGGGTCGCCGCTCTCGCCTTTCTGAAGGCGTGGTCCGTCGCGCGCGGGTTGGACGAGCACGCCGTCGTGCTCGGCGCCGACACCGTTTGCGTGCACGAAGGCGAGCTGCTCGGCAAGCCCGCCAACGCCGACGAAGCCCGCGCCATGCTCCGCGCCTTCGTGGGCGGCACGCACCAGGTGCTCACGGGCGTTGCGATCGTCACACCCGACGGCCGGCGCGAGCTCATCGTGGACTCCGCCGACGTCACCTGGGGCCCCGTGAACGACGACACCATCGAGCGGTACGTCGCTTCCGGTGAGTGGCGCGGCAAGGCTGGCGCGTACAACCTCTCGGAACGCACCGACGAAGGCTGGCCCATCGAATGCGAGGGCGACCCCGCGACGGTGATGGGCCTGCCCATGCGGAGGCTGCCTGAACGCCTCGACGCCTGGCTTCGCCCCTCGGAGTCCGTCGCGTGAGCGGCGGTGTGCTCCCGCTCTGGGTCCTCGTCCCGCCCGCGGCGATCATGATGCTCGTGCTCGCGGGCTACGTCCACGCGCTGCGCGAGTCGGACGTCCCCGAGTCCCGCCGCCGCATCCGCACCGCCAGCAGCCTCGTCATGATCGTGCTCCAGCCGCTGCTCGTGTACCTCTTCGGCATCGGCAACGCCAGCCAGCCCCGGCCCTTCGTCTTCACTGCCGCCCTCGTGCTGGGCCTCGTTGCGCTGCTTGTCGTCCTCGCGATCATGGACGCCATCAACAACACCAAGCTCGCCGCCCAGCAGCGGGCCCGCTGGCGCCAGGAGTTCAAGGACATGCACGCCGAGATCGATCGGCTCAAGCGAGAGGCTCGTGATGAGGCCCGCGCTGGCGCGAATCTCCGCCTCGTGAGCGGCGACGAGCGCGACCGCACCACGGACGCATAACCTCACGCGGTGAACCCGCTCGCACACCCGATACTCACGCCGATCCTCACGCCGCTCTCGCGCGTCTACGCCTCACAGATCGCCAAGCGCAACGACCGCTTCGACGAGGGCCGGGGGGTCGTCACCCTCGACCGCCCGGTCATCAGTGTCGGCAATCTATCGGTGGGCGGTACGGGCAAGACCCCGATGGTCCGACGCATCGTCTCGCTCCTCCGCGAGCACGGGCGCGACCCCTGCATCGCGATGCGGGGCTACGGCGCCTCCCGACGAGCGGACGGGCGGTCCGACGAGGCCGACGAGTATGCCGCGACCCTGGGCGACGTCCCCGTCGTCGCACAGCCCAACCGCACCGAGGGCCTCATCGCTCTGTTCGGCAGCGAGCGCGGCGAGGCGATCGACGCCGTCGTACTCGACGATGGCTTCCAGCACCGGCGCATCGCGCGCCAGCTCGACATCGTGTTGCTCGACGCAACGCGAAGCCCGCTCGACGACCATCTGCTTCCGCTCGGGCGCCTGCGCGAGCCTATGGAGTCGCTCGCCCGGGCGCACGCTGTCGTCATCACACACACCGAGCGTGCGTCCGATGTCGTTGTCAACGACATCGCTCGTGCCGCGCAGGCGGTCAACCCTGATCTGCTGGTCGCGACCGCGGAGCACGCCTGGACAGCACTCGAGATCTGGGACACGACCGAGCCCGTCGCTTGGCTCGCAGGCAAGACGGTCTTGCCCGTCTGCGCAATCGGCAACCCGCGGGCGTTCGTCGAGTCCGTACGGGCATCGGCCGGGCGAACGCTCGATCCCATCGTGCTCCGCGATCACGACGCGTTCCACCCCGGAACGGTCCGGCGCATCATCCGCGAGGCACAACACGCCGACGCCCTGGTCACGACCGCGAAAGACTGGGCCAAGCTCCGCCACGAAGACCCGAACGCATGGCCCTGCCCCGTCGCCATTCCCAGGCTGGACATGCAGCTCGTGTCGGGTGCCGAGGCGCTCGATCGTGCCGTGCTCGAAGGCGTCGACGCGTTCAGGGATACACTCGAATCATGACCGGTCTGACCGAGGCGATCGCCGAGTTCCGCCCCTTCAAGGCTGTCGTTGTTGGCGATGTCATGCTCGACGAGTTGCTCTTCGGCGATGCCGACCGGCTCAGCCAGGATGCGCCCGTGCCCGTGCTGCACGTCAAGCGGTCGTCGCACCGCGCGGGCGGCGCCGCGAACGTCTGCCTCGATCTCGCTGCGCTTGGGGGTGACGTCTCGATCGTGACCGTCACCGGCGAGGACCCCGAGGCCGGCAAGCTGCGCGACGCTCTGGCGTCGGCGGGTATCCGCACCAAGGGCCTGATCATCGACCCCTCGCGCCCGACGACTGTCAAGCGTTCGCTGATCGGCCTTGCGCAGCACCGCCACCCGCAGAAGATGTTCCGCGTCGACTTCGAGTCGCGCGAGCCGATCGATGAAGGCGTCCGCGGGCGCATGCTTCAGGCGCTCGACCGTGAGCTCGAGTCCGCCGATGTCGTGTGCATCGAGGACTACAACAAGGGTGTGTGCACCGAAGAGCTCTGCCAGGCGGTTATCGAGCGGGCAAGAGCCGCGGGGGTGCCCGTGCTGGTCGACCCCGCGGCGATCAGTGATTACACCAAGTACCGCGGCGCAACCTGCATCACACCCAACCGCACCGAGGCCGAGCGTGCTACGGGACTTGCGACGCACAGCGAGTCTCCGGAGTCCAACACCGGGCTCGCCCGTACGCTGCTCGACTCGCTCAGGCTCGATACCGTTGTGCTGACCCTCGATCGGCATGGGGCTCTTCTTCTCGAGCGCGACGCGGAGCCGGTGCACGTGCCCACGGTCGCCCGCGAGGTGTATGACGTCACCGGCGCGGGCGACATGGTGCTGGCGGGTCTGGCAGCCAGCGTCGCCTGCGGGCTCGACTGGGCAAGCGCCGTGGGCATCGCCAATGTCGCCGCGGGGCTGGAGGTCGAGGTCTTCGGCGTCGAGCCCATCCCGCTCTCGCGTGTGCGGCACGCGGTGATGAAGCAGGAGGGCAGGCTCCAGGGCAAGCTCCGCACGCTCGAGCAGGTGCTGGTCGAAACCGAGGCGGTCCGCAAGACCGGGGGCAGGGTCGTCTTCACCAACGGCTGCTTCGACATCATCCACACCGGGCACGTCACGCTGCTCGAGAAGGCCGCGGACCTGGGCGCAATGCTCATCATCGGGCTCAACACCGACGAGTCGATCAAACGCCTCAAGGGCCCCGAGCGCCCCGTCAACTCGCTCGACGACCGCGCCCGCGTGCTCGGTGCGCTCGGATGCGTCGACGCGATCGTGCCCTTCGGGGACGACACCCCGATCGAGTTGATCAGGGCCATCACTCCCGAGGTGCTCGTCAAGGGGGGCGACTACACCCGCGAGCAGGTGGTGGGGCACGAGATTGTCGAGGCCTCGGGCGGACGCGTCGCGCTCATCGACCTCGTCGAGGGCAAGAGCACGACGGGCACGATCGACAAGCTGCGCATGTCATAGGGGCTCTCCCCGTGATCCACATCGCGGTCATCAGGCGCCGGTTCGTTGATCTGATTCTCGACGGGACCAAGACCGCGGAACTGAGGCTCAACCGCCACCGCATCGTGCCCCACGGCAGGGTCTTCGAGCAGGAGCGCATCTACATCAAGCAGGTTTCCGGTCCGATCCGCGCGACCGCGATCGTCGCCCGTGTCGAGAGCTACACAGACCTGACACCCGACCGTATCCGCGAGTTGGAGCGGGACACGCACGAGGCCGTGCGCGGGTATCCGGAGTTCTTCCGCGAGCGGGAGAATGCGCGTTACGCGAGCGTGATCCATCTTGAGCACGTTGAGGCCTGCGCACACGGGCCCGACTTCAGCGTCCAGCGCGCCGCCAACCCCCGCGCCGCGTGGCTGATGCTGCCCGATTCGGCCTGTGTGCATCCCGCGCACGCCGGCCCGGGTGTCGCGTCGGCCTAGCGCCAGTCGAGCACGATCTTGCCCATTTGCTCGCCCGCCTCGAGGCGTTCCCACGCCCGCTGCGCCTCGCTCGCCTTGAAGACGCGATCGACCACGGGCGTCACCGCGCCGCACGCGAACAGCGCCGCGACCTCGCGGAACTCGTCGTTGGTGCCCATCGTCGAGCCCAGCACGCGCAGCTGGTTCCAGAAGATCCGCGCCAGATCCGTCGTCGCGTCGGGTCCGGTCGTGCAGCCGGGCGTCACGTACGCCCCGCCCCGGGCCAGGCTCTTGATGCACGACAGGTGCGTCGCCTTGCCGACCGAATCGACCGCCATGTCGACGCCACGCTTGTTAGTGAGTTGCCGGACCTGTCGGGACCAGTCCTCGCTTGTATCCACGATGCCCTCGTGCGCACCCAGGGCCTTGGCGGCATCAACTTTGTCCTGGCTCCGGCTCGTCACGATCACCCGGCAGCCCAGGTGCAGCGCCAGCTTCATCGCGATCGTCGCCACCCCGCCCCCGATGCCCGTGATCAGCACCGTCTGCCCGGGGCGCAGGTCGCCCTTGGTGATCATCATGCTGTACGCCGTGAGCGCGGTCAGACCGAACGCCGCGGCCTCGCACGGGTCGCAGTCATCGGGCACCGGCGCGAGGTTCGCCGCAGGCGCGACGAACCGCTCGGCGTGCATCCCGTTGTGATGCTCCCCGATCAGTTCGTACTCCGGCGCAAGCGTGCTGGGCGTGCCGTCGTCGGGCCGGGCAGGCCGATCGAGATCCACCGCGGCATTGACGATCACCCGCCTGCCGACCCATGCCGGGTCGACGCCCGCGCCGACCGATTCCACGATGCCGCAGGCGTCGCAGCCCGAGACCCGCGGATAGGTGAGATCCAGCCCGGGCACGCCCCGCCCGACCCAGAGGTCCATGTGGTTCAGCGCGCTGGCGAGTGTTTTGATGACGACCTCGCCGGCTCCGGGCTCGCTCGCGTCCGGCCAATCAGCCCGATACGCGATCTGGGGTGCGACCGGGTTGCCCTGCGCGATGATGACTGCTGCGTTCATGCGGGGAGTCTACCGCCCATGAAAAACCCCTCGCTCGTGCGAGGGGCTCGTGTGGTTCGATCTGGATGATCCGGCTACTGGATCGTCTTCTGACCCTCGACGTGCTTCATGCCGCGGCGGCGGTCGCGGAGGCGGCGGCTCTTGCCGACGCGGTCGCGGAGGTAGTAGAGCTTCGCCCGACGGGCATCGCCCCGGCGGACGACCTCGAACTTGGCGATCAGCGGGCTGTTGATGGGCCACGTCCGCTCGACGCCGATGTCATCGACGATGCGCCGCACGGTGATCATCTCGTCGATGCCGCGACCCTTGCGCGAGATCAGCACGCCCTGGAAGACCTGGATCCGCTCCTTGTCGCCCTCGACGATCCGCGCGTGCACGTTGATCGTGTCGCCCACGTCGAAACGGGGGATGTCGGTCTTGAGAGCGCCGTCGTTCAGGCTTTCGATCAGCTGCTGCGTGCTCATGGCGCGCTCCGTAAGGTGCAAATCAGGGTCAGGCGCGTCCGGAACCCACCTCCGGAGCGGCCTCAAGCATAGGCCCGGGGCGATTTGGGGTCCATGCCTTGCTCCCTCTCCCCCCGCGGGGGAGAGGGCCGGGGTGAGGGGGAGGGCACCGGGACCCGCTCGATCCCGAACCGGGTCGAAGAGGCCCGCGTGCTTACGCCCGCGGCTCTGATTTCAGATCCGATTCATCAAGCAGATCGGGTCTTCGTGCCCGCGTCCGCTCCACCATCTGCTCCAGACGCCAGCGGGCCACGGCCAGGTGATCCCCGCTGAGCAGCTCCGCTGGCACCTCGTCGCCTTCCCACTCGCGTGGTCGGGTGTAGTGGGGGCAGTCCAAGAGCCTCGATTCGGGCGTGATACCCAGCTCTGCGCACCACCTGGCGAGCTGCTTGGGAGGGATCGGGTCGCCGTTGGGTGTGGTCGTGGGCACGGGCGAGAAGCTGTCCTGCACCGCCGAGGCCTCGTCCCCCAGCACGCCCGGCACGAGACGGATCACCGCGTCCATCAGCGTCACCGCTGCTACCTCGCCTCCAGACAGCACATAGTCGCCCACTGAGACCTCAAGCGGATCGAGCCTCTGGATCACCCGCTCGTCGATGCCCTCGTAGTGCCCGCAGAGCAGGAGCAGCCGGGGCTTGCCCGCCAGATCCTCGACCAGCGGCTGTGACAGCGGCACGCCCTGGGGCGTCAGCAGCACGCGCGTCGCGGGGCGGTCGTCCAAGGCTTCGACGGCCTGCACCGCGTCCCACAGCGGCTGGCACGACATGACCATGCCCGGCCCGCCTCCGAACGGGCGGTCGTCGGTCTTGTCGTGCTTGTTGTTCGCGAACCCGCGGATATCGGTCGCGTGCCATTCGACCAAGCCGACCTCGCGCGCACGCGACGGGATCGACGAGCCCAAGGGCCCGCCGACCTCGAACATCTCCGGGAAGGTTGTGAGGATGTCGAAGCGCACGGGCAATACTACCTCGCGAGCCCCAGGATGCCTGAAAGGACGAACGCGCGATGGACGCCGAGTACAGCCGAGGTCTCGGGGGCGACCCCGTCGACGTCATCGCGTCGATCTTCGAGCGTCAGAAGGCCTTCGCGGAGCACGCGTTCGATCAGCTTCACGATGAGGGCTTCTTCCGCGTGCTCGATCCGGGGCTGAACTCGGTCGCGGTCATCGCCCGCCACATGGCCGGCAACCTTGCGAGCCGCTGGACCGACTTCCTGATCACTGATGGCGAGAAGCCCACCCGGGACCGCGATGCCGAGCTCGCGGTGCTCGATCCCGTTCCCGATGAGCGGGCGGTCGTACGAGCGGAGGTCATGCGCGACTGGCGGGCAGGCTGGAGCGTGCTGTTCGACACGCTCGCCTCGCTCTCGGCCGATGACCTCAAGAAGACCGTGCTGATCCGATCCAAGCCCCACACCGCGTTTGCCGCGGCGCTGCGTCAGATCGATCATTACAGCTTCCACGTCGGTCAGATCAACATCATCGCCCGCCAGATCGTGGGCACGGACCGATGGCACTGGTTTACCGTGGCGCCCGGAGGCACCGCGGAACTCAACAGGCGTCTGATGGGCAGCTAGGACCGGGAGCGATTACTCGCTGGCTTCCTCGCCCCCCTCGTCTGACGACTCGGAAGCGGCTTCGGCTTCAGCGGCGGCCTTCTCCTCGGCTTCCTTCTTCGCCTTGTGATCCGCTTCGGCCTTCTCCGCGGCGGCCTTCACGTCAGCGGCCTTCGAAGCCGCGGCCTGCGCGGCCTCGATCTGGCCCTTCTTCGCCGCCGACTTGGCCTCGGCCTGAGCCGACTTTGCGTCGCTGAGGAACGAGCCCAGGTCCGCGTCCGCATCGTCGACGAATGTCGTCAACGCCTCGACCGTCGCGTCGGCCGACTTCACCGCGCTCGCCGCCTCGACACGCTTCCGCGCGTACTCGCGGTCCGCCTCCCAGGCCTTCTTCTGCTTCTCGGTCAGCATGTCGCGGTGACCGAGAAGGTCGCGCACGGTCTCGCTCGGCTGCGCGCCCACGCTCAGCCAGTGCTTGATGCGATCCGTGTTGAGCTCGAGGTCCTGCTCGCCCTCGCCCGGGGTCGGGTTGAACCAGCCGAGGTTCTCGAGGTACTTCCCGTTCCTCTTGAAACGGGAATCGACGGCAACCAGGCGGTAGAAGGGGCGGTGCGTGCGACCGTGCCGCTGAAAGCGGAGCTTGACCATGACAGATTCTCCAGGACGGGGCCCGCGGCCGGTCAGAGCCAGTCGAGCGCCGGGGTTCGTGTTCCCGAGGGGGTCCAAATCCCTTCGCGGCCTCAACTGTAGGCCAACCGGCGGCCTCTCGGAGTCGTCAGCCCCGCTCGCTCCATCTACCCTGAGATTCAGTCTCAAGGAGGACGCCATGCTGACCGCCGCCGCCCTGACACTCGCCGCCCTCACAGCCCAGCCCGACACGGGTGAGTCCCGGTTCCTGGCCGATTCAGTCCAGTTGACCTTTGCCGAGGACTTCGTGAAGGCGGGGGAGAGCTACTTCTCGCACGACGGCAAACTGATCGTGTTTCAGGGTGTCCCCGTGCCAGCGGATGGAGAGGAGCCGAGCCCGCACTACGGCATGTACGTCACCTCCTACACAGGGTCGTCGGTTGGCTCAACGTGGCTCATCAGCCCCGGCGACTCGGCAAACACCTGCGGCTGGTTCCATCCGCATGACAGCAGCCGATTGCTGTTCGGCTCGACGCTTGTGCCCCCGAGCGAGGAGAATGTTCCGGGGTACCAGCGGTCTTCCGGACGGTACAGCTGGGCATTCCCGAGCGAGATGGAAGTTATCGAACAGGCGATCCCCTCGCTCGATGGTTTCGAGACCAACGACATTGCGCCCTCGATAGTCTTCGAGAAGCCGGGCTACACCGCCGAGTGCTCATACTCCCCCGACGGCCGGCACATCCTCTACGCCAACGTCGACGAGACCAAGTCCAACGAGCTCGGTCGTGCCGACGCCGACCTCTGGATCTACGACACCCAGACCGAGCAGCACACGCTGATCGTCGAGGCCGAGGGCTACGACGGCGGGCCCTTCTTCTCGCCCGATGGCACCTGGATCTGCTACCGCTCCGACCGCCGGGGTGACAACCTGCTCCAGCTCTTCGTCGCCGAACTCGACTTCGACGAGTCGGGCGCGATCACGGGCATCACGCGCGAGGTCCAGCTCACCGACAACCAGCACGTCAACTGGGCGCCCTTTTTCCACCCCTCGGGCGACTTCCTCGTCTACGCGTCCAGCGAGGTGAGCCACCGCAACTACGAGGTCTTCGCGATCCGCTTCGACGAGAACGACCCCAAGCCGACGACGCCCGTGCGGGTTACCTACGCGGATGGCTTCGACGGGCTGCCCGTCTTCAACCCCGACGGCACGAAGATGATGTGGACCGCCCAGCGGGGCGACGACACGCAGTGGGGGGGGCGGGCTAGCAGCCAGCTCTGGATCGCGGACTTTGACGCCGACGCCGTCCGCCTGGCGCTCGCCGAGGCGAACGCGACGGAATCCGCCGAGTGAACCCGCCCGCGAACCGCAACGCGGTGCTCAACCGCGCCCGCGAGTTGATCGGGGCGGCGAAGTACGCAGAGGCGATCAACACCCTCGAGCACCTCCGCCGCGTCGACCCGCAGGGCGCGACGCGCGACGCGGATCTCCAGCACCTCGCCGGCACGAGCCTGATGAACCTGGGCCAGATCCAGCCCGCGGAACTCTGCTTCAAGTACGCGATCGAGGCGAGGCCCGATCACGACGCGACCCGCGTGGACTACGCCACGCTGCTCACGCGCGAGGGTCGGAGCGACGAGGCGCTCGCGCAGCTCGACGCGGCTCTCGCCTCGAGCCCCCGGTCCGCGATCGCCGCTCGCACCAAGGCCAATCTGCTCATGGATCTCGGGCGGTACGAAGACGCGGGCGCACTTCTCGAGCCGCTCGCCGACCGGTACGAGGCGGCACCACCCAAGGATCACGGCCCGTCGCTCGTCTACGCCCGTCACGCTCTGCGCGGGGGTGACCGTGAGCGTGCGCTCCGCATGCTGGGGCGGGCCCTGACCGTCCGCGAGCTGGCGCCGATGGCTACGCGGATCATCCACCGGCGACGCGGCGAGCTCTTCGACAAGCTCGGTCACTACGACGACGCCTTCCGTGCCTTCCGCGAGTCGCACGCACAGATCAGCGAGCCTTGGGATCCCGACGTGTTCAGCCGGCGCGTCGATGATGTCATCCGCGTGTGGACGCCCGACGCCGCGTGGGGTGTGCCTCGGCTCAAGCCGGTCGAGGGGAGGCCTGGCTTCATCTTCATCGTGGGCATGCCCCGCTCGGGCACGAGCCTGGTCGAGCAGGTGCTCGCTTCGGTGCCAGGCGTGTTCGCCGCTGGAGAGCGCCCCGAGCTGCGTCAGATCGCCGAGAAGATCGAGAAGCCGCAACCCGGCGAGCGTGCCCTGCTCCATCACCCCGAGTGGCTCCGCGAGTCGACGCTCACCGAGGCCTCGGCGTGGTACGCCGAGCGGATCGAGGCGATGCGCCGGGCTCTGAAGCTCGATGCGCCGACGCACGTGACCGACAAGATGCCCTACAACTTCTTCTACCTGCCCCTCATCGCGCGGATGTTCCCCGGTGCCAGGGTCATCCGCTGCACGCGCGACCCGGTGGACACCTGCCTGAGCAACTACTTCCAGACACTCGCGGGCAGCCACCCGCACATCCACGATCTCGCACACCTCGGGCGGTTCCATCGGGATCATGACCGGCTCGTCGACCACTGGCTCACGATCGCGCCCGACCTGGGCCTCGAGGTCACCGAGGCGAACTACGAGACGGTGGTTGAGGACTTCGAGACCGAGGCCCGCCGGCTCGTGGCGTTCGCAGGGCTCGAATGGACCGATGACTGCCTCCGGTTCCACGAGAACCGGCGCGCCGCTCGCACGGCGAGCAACGATCAGGTCCGCCAGCCGATCTACACGACCTCGCTCAACCGGCGCGAGAAGTACGCCGCCCACATCGCGCCGCTGCTCGATGCCCTGGGCTGAGCACCGTCTCTCGCGCGGGTCGGCCTGTTGCTACGAACAATCTAAGAACGAACAAAAAACCTCATAAGATTATTTCTACAAAACTGTCAATTTATAAGCCGTGCGCCTATGATGCCCTGTTGGGAAACGAACGCCTAACTTGGAGGACCCGCCATGGCACACGCACTGAACGCAAGCCTGTGGACGACAACGCTCACGCTGGCGGTGGCTCAGGCCGCCGGTCAGAGCAGGGACTTCCTGAGCACAGTGGCCGCTGACGACCTCAGCGCCGGGAGCGCGACCACCATCCCCGGGGTGGACTGGGAGCCCGTCCTGCTGGGCCGGGCTCACGGCATGGTCATCAACGACGCCTGTGAGACGGCGATGCTTGGCTTCGCGACCCAATCCGACGAGGAGGGGGCCGTGCCAGCGGTCTGGGCCCGGACGCCCGCGGGCGATCTGACCCTGGTCGCCGCCGCTGGTGAGCCGGCCTTTGGGCTGGCACGCTTCGGTGAGGACTTCTCGCGTCTCGCGGTTCAGCCCGACGGCACCGTGACCTTCTCGGTGAGTCTGGTCTACGACCACCTGTCCACGCCGCATCCCTTCGCTCACTTCCGCTTCGCCGATGGCGTGCTGACGCCGATCGCGATGAACGGTCAGCCGCTGGACACGGGCGACGATGTGCTGCTCAGCCTGCTCCACGAGCCGGCTTGGGAGGTCGCGGGCAACGAGATGGGCTCGGCGTTCTTTACCGGGCTCGATTCGACGCACTTGGCCGCAGGGAACCGCGCCATCCTGACCCAGACCGGCGACGCTCCGCCCGAGCTCCTCGTGCGCGAGGGCGACACGCCCGTCATGGAGATCCCGGGAACGTCCTACTTCGTGCTGGGAGGCGTGTCCCCGGTCGACGGCATGAGCCGCCACCTGGCGATGAACAGCTACGGGGAGACCGTGTTCAGCGCGGTGATCCACGACGCGCTGACCGACACCTTCGGCGCGGGCATCTGGATCGATCGGCGGCTCACAGGGCTGGAGCGCATCGCACGCTCGGGCGACACAGTCGCGGACGGCGTGACCTTCGAGCACTTCGATCCCAGGGTCACGCTCAACTTCGCAGGCATCGCGGGGTTCATCGCTTCGCTCGAAGGGCCTGGCGTCGATGCGTTCAACAACGAAGGCGCATGGGTCGTCTACTCCGATGGTGTGCTCCGCGAGCTCGTCCGCAAGGGCGACGAGGCACCCGGGGCCCTGCCTGGCTCGGTCTTCCATCGCTTCGACGAGCTGAGCCTCGCGGACAACTGCGCGACGGTGGTCAAGGGCGTCGCCACACTGGGCGAGGGCTTCGAGGCCCAGCACGGCTTCTGGAGCATCTGCCGCTACGGGGGCGTCACCCCCATCGCCATGACCGGAGGCCCGGCCTTCGACATGGAAGAGGGCGTGACGATCACAGGCTTCGTGGGGCACGCGTTCGGTGATCGGGGGCATGTGGCCTTCGTCGCGACCGTCGACGGCATCGGGGTCGAGCACGGCGTCAATGATCTCGGCCTGTGGCAGACCGACGACTTCGGCCGGCCTGTCTTGGTCGCTCGCACGGGCTTCGGGCTCGAGTACACCAACGGCGTCACCGAGCCAACACCCGTGGTGACCAGCCTGACGCTCGACTCGGTCTCGCGCGGCGACGACGGGCTGCCCAGCGCCGTCAACCGTCTGGGCGACACCGTCTTCACGGTCGGCTTCGCCGATGGGACGGGCAACACACTGGTGGCAACGCCGCCCGAGGTGAACCACGCCGACGTCAACCGCGACGGCCTGGTGACCGCTGCCGACTTCAGCGCGTGGATCCTCGCCTTCAACACCAAGGGACCGGGCTGCGATCAGAACGGTGACGGTGCCTGCGCCCCCGACGACTTCAGCGCCTGGATCCTGAACTTCAACGCAGGCGTTGACGCCTGACCACCGACTCTTGCCGGGCGGGCACGGGTCCGTTCTGCCCCGCCCGGCTGCGTTCGGCCCCCGCCCCTTCGAACCGAAGCGACGGGGGTCTTTCCTTGCGCGGGTCTGGGCGGTGCTCGCCAGCCGTGCGCACGAACCCGGTAGAAACACCCGGTTCGTCTGTCCAGGCGATGCGTCGGTGGTGGATCAACATCGCCCCGTCCGGAGGTGGTCTCTTTCTGGAGGCTGTGAATTTATCGGAGCGATTAGAAAGGGCATGCCTCTAGACGGGCTGGGAACCGCGCGAGGTTCGGTCTGTGCGGGGCGAACGCGGGCGAAACTGTTCTGGACACGGCCACCGGCTTGAGTCGCGTGTTCTCCGATTCGATGTTCGATGCATGTCGCTGATTGGACAGAACGCCCTCGGCCGGTCCGACTCGTTCGGACAGAGCACGGGGATCAGAGTCAATGTGTCGACCAGGCCGTCCCGCTTTGCGCAGCTCGCGGCGCTCGTGGCCTGCCTGTTCCCGGTCCCGGCAGCGCCCGCGATCGGTCTGGTGCTCCTCTCGATCGCCAGGGTGAAGATGCGAGGCGACGCCAGCCTGACCGCTTCGGCGTCGCTCAGGGTTGCCTATTGGGCCGGCGCGATCGGCACGATCATCCAGATCTTGGTCCTCGCCCTCCTGATCGGGATGGCCTGGCTCTCGGTCGAAGCGGCTTCGTCCGCGGTGTGGACACAGGCGGTTTCCGCGGGCTCTTCGGATGCAGCATTGACTAGGCGAGCTGACGTTGCGCCCGGGTTCAGCCTGTGGGAGTTCCGCCCCGGGGCGACGCTCCCCTACACGCTGGCGGGTGAGACGGGGCCCAGCACGGTTCAGGTGACCTTTGCGTCGGCGCCAAGCTGGTCGGATGACGGGCTTGTCTTCGCGGCACAGATCGAGCCGAGACCGGCAGAGTAGCGACCGTTCCGGGAGGGGGATCCAGATATGGGTATCGCGATCGGTGTCGACTTGGGGACGACGAACTCGGTGGTGTCCGCGTTGATCGACGGGCGCGTGGTGCCGCTCGAGAACGCCTCCGGCACGCGCACGATCCCCTCGATGGTGACGTTCCCCGAGGGCGGCTCGCACCTGGTCGGTCACGCTGCCAAGAACCAGCAGGTGACCTCGCCCGACCGCTCTGTCTACTCGATCAAACGCTTCATGGGGCGGCGCCATGCGGAGGTCGCTCACGAAGAGAAGCTTGTTCCCTACACCGTGGTTGGCAAGCCGAACGAGCTCGTGAAGGTCCGGATGGGGCGGAAGCTGCACACGCCCCAGGAGATCTCCGCGATGATCCTCGAAGAGCTGAAGGACATCGCGGAGGCGGCGATCGGGGAGCCCGTGACCGAGTCGGTCATCACCGTCCCGGCCTACTTCAACGACGCGCAGCGTCAGGCGACCCGGGAGGCCGCTGAGATCGCGGGCATGAACGCCCGTCGCATCATCAACGAGCCGACCGCTGCCGCACTGGCCTACGGGCTCGAGAGCATGCGATCCAAGCGTGCGATCGTCATCGACTTCGGCGGCGGCACGCTCGACCTATCCGCCATGAACATCAACAACGGGCGCTTCGAGGTGACCGCCGTTCACGGCAACACCCATCTCGGGGGTGACGACTTCGACCAGCGCATCATCGACATCGTCGCCGATGACTTCCTTCGCCGGGAGCGGATCGACCTGCGTGAGGACGCGATGGCGCTCCAGCGGCTCAAGGAGGCTGCGCAGCACGCCAAGGTGGAGCTCTCCACCCGCGAGCAGACCGAGATCATCCTGCCGTACGTCGGGGTGAACAAGCACGGCCCGGTACACCTGCAGTACACACTGACGCGCGAGACCTTCGAGGGCGTCTGCGCCGACTTGTTCGAGAGCCTGCGGACGTGCTGCCAGGAGCTGCGCCAGATCGGAGGCGTCGGGACCGGGCCCAACATCGAGATCATCCTCGTCGGTGGCTCGACGCGGATGCCCGCGGTCCGTCGGATCATCGCAGAGGCGTTCAAGACCGACAAGCTCAACAAGTCGGTCAACCCCGACGAGGTCGTGGGTGTCGGCGCGGGCGTGCTCGCGGCCGTGCTCGCGGGTCAGATGAAGAACGTGCACCTCATGGATGTCACCTCGCAGACGCTCGGGGTGGAGAGCGCGGGCGGGGGGGTCTCCATCATCGTCCCCAAGAACACGCCGATCCCGCACTCGATCAGCCGCGTTTACTCGACACCGCGGGACAACCAGACCTCGGTCCCGATCAACGTGCTCGAGGGCGATTCCGCGTCGGCGCCCGACAACAGGACGCTCGGCCTGTTCCGCCTCAAGGGCATCCGCCGGGCCAAGCGTGGAGTGCCGAAGATCAAGGTGACCTTCGACATCGACGCCGACGGGATCCTGAGTGTGAACGCCGCCGATGCCGACACGGGTAAGTCGCAGGAGGTGGTCATCCAGGGCGGTTCCGGCCTCACCAAAGACGACCACGAGCGCCTGGTTGAAGAAGGCAAGAACCGGCGCATCGATCGACGCGACCGGCGCGCGAAGGTCGATCTCTGCGATCACGCCCAGGGCGTGGTCATCAACCTGAGCAAGTGGCTCGAGCACAACAAGCCCTACATCGAGTCACGCGCAGCGGATCAGCTCCACGGGCAGCTCGGCAAGCTGAGCAAGGCGATCGACAACCGCCGCGAAGAGAAGATCCGGAAGCTCCTCACCGAGCTCGACGGGATCATGGCGCAGAACAAGGCGGGATGACGCGATGACGCTCACTTCCCGCTGGTGAGTGCTTCGACGAGCGGTTCTGGCACACGGCTGAACCCCGTTTCCGCTCGTTCGGTCCGCATGCGATCAAGAACGTCTGTTGGGTCAGCACCTTCCTGGGCCTCGCCCAAGGAGGTCGCGAAGCCCCAATCGCCATCGGGAAACCGGAGCACGACCGCGATCACGTTGGACTCGGAGTTCCACACCTCCGGGTCGTCGTCGATGTAGGCCTCGCCCCAGAGCACCCATGTCTCGCCGTACTCCTCGAAAGGCTCCTCGCCCTGGGGCGGCAGGTCAGCCCCCGATGTGCCTGGCATCAGCACCCAAGTATCGAGGATTCCTGCGTCGAGGAGCTGCTCGCGATCGTGGCGGATCGTGAGCCGGTCGAAGTGAGCCGTCATCACACCGTGCGCGATGAAGCGAAGCTTCGTCGAATCCATCAACTGCGGATTGGTCCGTCGCCCCTGACCGTCCAGGGAAACGAGCAACGCCGCTGCGCCGAGGAAGAGCACAACACCGATGATGCCCAATGCGACCGCGTTGGATCTGGTGTCGTTCGGCACGGAATGGGCCCGGTGGGACTTGAACATTTCAAGGATTCGTCGGGAAACTCGGCAGTAGCCAGTTCCTGTGATGCAGAATCCGACGCAATTCCCAGGCCGCCTGACCCCGAGACTCAACGCGACCTCAACCTGATCGCCCGAGTCTGGCCTCGCCTCTCAGACCTGACCAAGGGCATGGTCATGGAGATCATCGCCAACGGCCTCGCCGAGGGGGACGCCGAATGAGCACCGATTCCGAACGCAACGGTCCCCCTCCCCGTGAGCATGACGCTTCTGGGGTGCCAGATGTTAGCGAGTCGTCACCTACACCGGTGGCCATCGAGGTCGGCGGGCACCGCTACGAGTTCATCCCCCCGGCGTCCGGCGAGGCGTCGCTGCTGGTCGGCGGAGTCAGCATTGTCGTGGCCGCAACTGCGCCGGCGGCGCCGACTCCAAGCGTGCCGGTTAGCCGGGCTCTGGGGGAGTGGATAGCGATGCTGACCGCCGATCGTCACTCGGCCCGGGAGATCGGGTTGAAGCGGAGTTGCGTGAATCGCTTCACTGAGCAGCTCGGGTGGGAGCACGTCTCGGATATCACGCGCGAGGACGTCCTCTCGGCCAAGGGACTGATGACGGGTGTCTCACCAAAGACGGTTCGTCTCAACCTGTCGCGCTTCAAGAAGTTCATGGATTTCTGTGTGGAGGCGGGTTACGCCACTGAGAACCCGGCAGCGAGCGTGCCCTTGCCCCCACTGATCGCCGGAGAGGGCCAACGTGGATTCACCCAGGACGAGGTCGATGCGTTGCTCGCCACGACTCCGGAGCCAAGACGGCACATCTACCGCCTGGCCGCCTACACCGGACTCAGATGGTCCGAGCTTAGACGGCTCAGATGGCGGCATGTGTTCCTCCACGCCGATGAGCCACACCTGGTGCTGCCAGCAGCCATCACCAAGAACCGTCGCAGAGAGGTACTACCGTTGCTTGCGCCCGCCATCCCCGCTCTGCGGGGTGTGCTAGATGCACGCACGGGTCCGGACGCCTCGGTCTTCAAGATGTGCGACGAGCGGACCATCATCAGCGACATGGAGCGCGCCGGGGTCGCGGTGGTTGATGACCACGATCGGCGTGCCTCGTTTCATTCATTCCGCAAGTTCTTCGGCACCGCGCTGGCACGTGGCGGTGCGAACCCAAATCTCATCCAACGCCTGATGCGCCACAGCTCGTTCGAGACGACGAGGAAGATCTACATCGAGGCCGGACAGATCGACGGCCGCCAGGATGCAGAGGCGGCACTGTCTGTCGCTGCTCAGCTCGACGTCGCCGGCGCGCTCGAGGATGCGATGCGCTAGCGAGGCGGTCTGCTTCCGCTATCGCCGATCCGCAACATCTCTGACTCCCTGCACCACCTCCCGGACGTTGCGGGCGATACGCGTGATGTCGTTGCGGAACATCGGCTCGATGCGGTGGGCGATCGCGTCAGCCATCTGCTGCGGATCTCCAACCCTGCCGACCGCCTCTTGGGTCTGTTTCAGCTCGCCCGTCAGGGCGGCCTGCAGTCGTTCCAAAGCCGTCACGACCGGATCGACACCGTCCCTCGGGTCGTCGGCTCGGCGTGCCTCTTCCAGCTCCGACCGAACGTCCCCGAGCTGCAGCCCGAGCTCGGCCATCTTCCGTTCGAGCGGGTCGAGGCCCGACAGCTCGATCGCCTCGGCCTGCCTGTTGATCTCATCGACACGGCCCCGAGCGGCTTCCTCACGCGCCGCCTGCTCGTCGGCGATGAGCCGCATCGCCTCCTCTCGGCGGGTGTCGTACTCGGCCCGGATCGCCGCCTCGGCGTCTTCCAGCCGGCGGCGGTCCTCCTCGGTGCGCGCCTTCTCGCGAAGATCCGACAGCTCGTCAAGCTTGGCCCGCTCGTCGGCCTGGATCCGGTCCAGGGCACTCAGCCGGTCCTGCTCGAATTGGGCGGCCTCGGCTTCCAGCTCGGACGCCTGCTCATCGAACGCCTTCTTGCGGGCGATGCGGACCCGCTCGGCGGCCAGATCTTGCAGGCGGCTGATCCTCGACTCGGCCTCGGCAACGACCTCGTCCAGGCTGGTGCCGCTCAGGGCGAGCTTGATCTGATTGCCCAGATTCTTGCCGTCGAGGAAGTCGTCGAGCTCCGCCTGGACCCTGTCGATCTCGGCCCGGATCTCGCGCAGCGCCTGAACGCCGGCCTCGGGGTTCTCGATCTTCAAGTCGAGGTTCGCCTGCTCAACCCGCTTCACGGTCTCGTTCCAGCCACGCAGCAGGAGCGCCACC
>JANQQZ010000031.1 GCA_028284805.1 Phycisphaerales bacterium | reverse complement strand
GCCTCCACCCCCAACCACCTGCCCCCCCCCGCGTTCTACGCGGCCGATGACACGCGGACCCCGATGCGCATCAGCCTCGCGATGGTCGCGGTCAACCTCGCGCTGAATCTCGTGCTGATCTGGCGCTTCCGTGAAGCGGGCCTGGCCTACGCGACCGCGATCACCGCCACGCTCCAGATGCTCCTGCTCTCGGTCACCCTCCATCGGCGTCATCGCGGCGCCCCGCCCATCGCCCCTGCGGCACTCCGCATCGCGGGCGTCTCGCTCGGGATGGCCGCCGCCGTCTGGCTCGCGCAGTCGCTCCTGCCAACGCCCGAGACCTGGACCGACCGAGCGATCCGCCTCGCCGCCGCTGTCACCGTCGGCGGCATCGCCTACCTCGCCCTCTCCCTCGCGACACGCAGCTCCGAGCTCAGCCAGCTCATCAGCCGGCGTTAGCACACTGCCCCGCAGAGGCGAGGGGCCAAGACTTGTCCATGCCCATCGAACTCACAGCCAAGCCCATCCTCATCGCCGGCGCCTCCTCTGGCATCGGGGCCGCCACCGCCCGGGCCTGCGCCGCCGCGGGCATGCCCGTCGCCCTCGCCGCACGCCGCCTCGACAAGCTCGAGCAGGTCGCGAGCGACTGCATGAAGCACGATGTCCCCACCAGCGTCATCGAGTGCGACGTGACCGACGCCGAAGCCTGCGCACGCATGGTCGACCAGGCCGAGACCGAGCTCGGCCCGGTCTATGCCGTCTTCGCCAACGCCGGCTTCGGCCAAGAATCGCCTCTGCTCGACATGTCCGACGCCGACACCCGCGCGATGTTCGAGACCAACCTCTTCGGCACCCTCAACGTCGTCCGCCCCGCCGCCGAGCGCATGAAGGGGCACGCCCAGGGCCACCTGCTCATCTGCTCGAGTTGCCTCGGTCTCTTCCCCACGCCCTGGTACAGCATCTACAGCGCGACAAAGGCCTCCCAGCACCACATCGGCCGGGCCCTCGACGTCGAGCTGCGCGAGCACAACATCCGCTGCTCAACCGTCCACCCCGTGGGCACCAAGACCGAGTTCTTCGACGAGATGAAAGCCAAGCAGGGCACGCTGACCGTCGCGGGCAGCTCCGAGTCGTTCATGCAACCCGCGTCGGCCGTCGCCAACGCCATCGTCCGCTGCCTCCGTCGGCCCCGCCCCGAGGTCTGGACCAGCGCGCCCGCCCGCTACGCCATGATCGCGAGCGGCTTCTTTCCCCGTCTCGCGGGCTTCGCCATGCGCAAGGCGATCGCCAAGCGGCTGAACGATCAGGCCCGCGAGAGCAGCACGACCGCGTGAACCTCGACGGCGCGCCCCTCGCCCACCGCGTCGACCTTCTCGTGGGTCTTGCCCTTCACGTTCACCCGCGACCCGTCCACGCCCAGCAGCCCCGCCAGCCTCGCACGGATCGCCGCCTTCGCGGGCGCGAGCTTGGGCCGCTCCAAGATCACCGTCGCATCGAGGTTCACGATCGACCAGCCGGCCTCGCCCACCCGCTTCAGGGCCTCGGCGAGGAACACCGCCGAGTCCGCTCCCTCCCACGCGGGGTCCGTGTTCGGGAAGAGCTCCCCGATGTCGGGCAGACCCAGAGCTCCCAGGAGCGCGTCCGTCACCGCGTGAAGCAGGGCATCGCCATCGGAGTGCCCCACGGGCCCCCGGTGGTGCTCCAGGGGCACCCCGCCCAGCACGAGGGGCCGCCCGGCCCCCGCCGGGGCCAAGGCCTCCAGCCGGTGCAGGTCGTACCCGTGCCCAACCCGAACGTCGTCTCGCTGCATGGCCCACACTCTACCCACTCCCGCTCAATGACCCGCCCCGATGGGTCCGATAGACTCGCTGGACCGCCGACCCGGCCCGCACGCCGGGCCCGCCAACGGAGACCGATCAGGATGATCAAGCCAACCGCACTCACGCTCGCCGCCGCCGCCCTCCTGGCCCTGACCGGCTGCTACTCCATCGGCGGGTTCCCCGCCTCGCGCGACAAGTTCCAGTACGAGAGCCACCCGCTGATGCCCGCGACGGTCACCATCGTCGACACCCGCACGGGCGAGGCCGTCTGGTCGATGGACGTGCCCGTCGGGCAGAAGCTCGCCCTGCGTTTCTACGACGACCGCGACCCCGACGACGCCACACCGACCCGGACCGCCCTGATGCGTTGGCAGGTCGTCGACATCGGCAAGGGCGCCGGCTCGCTCAAGAACGAGGTCGCCGTCCCGATCGCCACCGCACGCAAGATCAACTACGAGCTGCGCGAGGGCCCCGAGTACGCGACCGACACCCGCGCCACCGCGCGCCCCTCGCCCACGACCACGACCGTCAGCCCGGCCGGCACCGACCCGGGCCGCGACGCCCCGCCCCAGCGCGACCCGATCACAGGCGTGCCCGAGCTCGACCCGGTCAACGTCGACGACTGATCGCGCGGCCCGCGATCACCCAGCGGGCGTCGCATCGGCCGATCCGTCGGCCGATTTGTACTCGATGATCGCCGACCGCTTCCCGCGCCACCGGCCCCACCAGTACTTCAGCACGCCCGCGAACAACGCGAACTGACCGAGCACCGTGAAGGCCGCGAACAGGCGGGCGTTCCGCCATCCCATCCGCCTCGTCTCGCGATGCCACAGCCGCGCGAACTGCACGCCGTAGAGACCCACGAGCGCGACCAGGCTCAGCCCGAACGTCAGCGGCGCGAGCACCAACGCGAACAGCGGCGCCACGCCCGCCCAGAACACGGGCCTCAGCGTCCGCCGAACGTTGAAGCGCTCGGGCGACCGCCCGTGCATCGCCATGCCCTCGGCCGCGGCATGCCCCGCGCGCACCATCCGCGTCCACCACTGCCCGAACCGCGTCAGGGCCGCGTCGTGCATCGTCATCTCGCGGTTGATCCGCCGGATCCGCCAGCCCCGCTCGCGGAGCCGGAAGCACATCTCGGGCTCCTCGCCCGCGATCACGGCCGGGTCGAAACCCCCGACCTCTTCGAACGCCTCAACCCGGATCAGCGCGTCGCCCCCGCAACTCGCCGCCTCACCCACGGGCGTCTCCCACTCCATGTCCGTCAGGCGGTTCCAGATCGACGCCTCGGGGAACCGCTCGCGTCGACGCCCGCACACCGCCGCGAGCCGGTCGTCGTCCTCCATCGCCTCAAGCGCCGCGTCCACGAACTCATCCACCACCTCGCAGTCGCCGTCCACGAACAGCACGAACGACTCACCCGGAGCGATCGTGCGCAGGCGTGCGAAGCCCTCGTTGCGCGCGCGGGCCGCCGTGAACGGCACGCTCAGGTCCAGCTCCACCACCTCCACACCCATCGACCGCGCCCGCTCGACGCTCCCGTCCGTCGACCCCGAGTCGACGTACACCACGCGATCCGCGTCGCGCAGCAACGCATCGAGGCACGCCACCAGGCGCTCGCCCTCGTTCCGCCCGATCGCGACGCCCCCGATCACGCCGACGCCTCCGACAGCCCCTCGCCGGCCTCGATCTCATCGAACCGCTTGACGATCCTGGCAGGCACGCCCCCCACCATCACCCGGGGGGGCACGTCCTTCGTCACCACTGCGTTCGCCCCAACCACAGAGTCCTCGCCCACCACGATGTCCCCGACGATCACCGCGCCCGCGCCCACCTCGACCCGATCGCCCAGCGTGGGCTTGGCCCAGGGCTCACGACGCGTCGCCACGCCAAGCGTGGTGTTCTGACGCAGGTGCACGTCATCGCCGATCTCGCGCGCGCCGAACACCATGCCGCTCTGATGCCAGATCCGCACCCGCCGCCCCACCTTCACCACGTACGACAGCTTGATCCCCCACACCCACTGGCACCAGAAGTACCCGATCGAGTACATCAGCGACAGCACCGCACGGAACGGGCGGAACCGGAAGTCCATCCGCTTGTTGCCGAACCGGTGCACGAAGAGCACCCAGAATCCGGGCTCCATCACGCTCCGCGCGTGCGTGCGGAAGTCCTCGCGCACCAGGGACCAGAACCCCATCCCGTCCGGGTTGCAGTTCCGATCACCCCGCGGCAACGCCTTGCCCGGAGGCGGGGGCACCGTCTCGTCACGAGGAGCGACGCTCATGCCCCAGCCGCCTCTCCGGTAGCTCCGCCTCGCAGCCGGCGCCGCGCGGCGAGCAGGCCATCGATCGTGATCGACTCATCACCGGGCTTGCCAAGAAGCACACCAAGCACCCGGCTCAGCAGCACCGCGACGCACCGGCACGCGTCCACCGCGTCCGCGTGCACCCGCCCGAGGTTCTTCTCGAAGTACCGGCGGCGCGAGTCATACCAGTAGGCCGGCTTCGGGCGGGGCTTCTCATCCTTGCGGTTCACGCCCGTCGACTGCCCCACGAGATGCACCACCCGCGACGCCGGCTCCTGCCAGATCTCCCAGCCCGCCCGCGCCACGCGCAGGCACAGATCGGTCTCCTCGAAGTACAAGAAGTACGAGTCGTCGAACAACCCCACACGCTCGAGCGCCTCGCGACGCACCATCATGCTCGCCCCGGTCACCCAGCCCGGGCGCCACGCGCCCTCCGGCGCTGGCGGGGCAACCACCCACCGGCTCAGAAGCTTCGAGACCGGACCGAACCGGAGCTGCCCCTCGAACTCGCTCGCCGCGCTCGGGTACCGGAACGCGCCCCGCCGAACGGTCCCATCCGGGTTCTCCAGCCCGCTCCCGACGACCCCGGCCTCGGGGTGCTCTTCCAGGAACGACGCCAACGCCCGCACCGCGCCGGGACGCACGTACGTGTCCGGGTTCAGCAGGTGCACCGCGTCCGCCGGCTCGTCCCACGACAGCACGCGCCGGATCCCGACGTTGTTCCCGAACGCGAAACCGCCGTTCCGCCCGGCGTCGACCACCTCGCACCACGCGCCCCAGCCGTGCTCTGTCACCGCCTGACGGAGCACCTCGAGCGACCCGTCGCCCGACGCGTTGTCCACCACCACGACGCGAAACGAATCACCCGAAGACAGCTCGCCCTCGAGCGAGCGCAAACAGTCGACCACGAGATCGGCCGTGCGGTAGTTCACGATCACGACCCCCACGCGCACGCCTCAGCCCCCGACACCCGCCGGCACCGCCCGCGGGGCACCGCTCGCCGCGGGCACGACGCGAGGCCGGCGCGCACGGGCCCCCTGCGCGATCATCAGCCCGGACAACCCGCCCACCGCCAGCGGGTAGATCACCGTCAGCATCGCGTTCGGCAAGCAGTCGATCATGAACATGAGCACGACCATCGACAGCGCCACCGCCGGCGCCGCCTCGGGCGAGCCGAGCACCCGCACCGGGTACCGCAGCACCATCAGCCAGATCGGGCCCGTAACCGCCAGATACCACACCGTCAGACCAAACAGCCCGTTTACGCCAAGGACGATGATCCAGTAGCCGTCGGTCACGCTGATGTCGTTGCCGTACTCGTCGTACACGCGGTTCCGGCCCCACCCCGCCCAGCCGAACACCGGACGCTGGAGCGCGTGCTCCACCAGCATGTGCTCCGAATCGACCCGGAACTGCATCGAGCTCGCACGACCCGGGTCCACCATCGAGACAGCCGCCATCACGGGCTTGTCCAGGCTGATGCCCACCAGGCTCGGAGCCAGGCGGTCCCCCACATACACCACCGGGATCAGCAACAGGCACACGATGCCCAAACGGGTCCGCCAGATCGGGTTCCGCAGCGCCAGAAGCACGCCGCCCACCATCACCATCAGGATGAACGCGTTCAGCGCCCGGCACATCACCGCCAGCAGGATCATCCCCAGCACCAGGGGGAGCGTCGGCGCGAGCGTCAGGACGCCAGCCCCGCCCGTCCGGCGGGCGATCCCCGACCACGTCCGCCACGTCCCCTGCCCGGAGGATCGGAAGGGCCGGAACGGGTCGAACCGACGCCACGCGCCGGAGTACCACAGCCATCCACCCACGACCGCGACCGCGCCCATCAGCAGCCCCAGCATCAGCCCGTGCTGCTGGAAGACCACGGGCCGCCACCCGTCGAAACGGACGTTCGCGTGCCCGCCGTGCGCGTACGTCACGAACCCGTAGACCTGCTTGTGCAGAACCGGGCTCATCCGCATCTCCCACAACACGAAGGGCGCGTACGTCACACCCGCGAAGAACACGACGAGCGCCAGCTGCCGGAGGCCCGCGGCGTCCGTGACGTAGAGCCGCCCGAGAATGTAAGGGATCCCCCAGACCGTCAGCTGATTGAACAGGCCCGACATCGCGTCGTTCACCCCAAGACCGTTCAACAGCGACGAGATCGGGGGCGAGATGAGCCAGAGCAGCATGGGCACATCGAGCAGGTGCACGCGCAACCGCGTGAGCCGGGCCGTGTCGAACAGCGCCGCGCACAGCATCACCGTCAGCGTGCACGCCCCGTACTTGCTCAGCTCCAGCGGACCAGGGATGTCGACCACGCTGAAGGGCAGGAACAGCCAGCCGAAGATCACCCCCGAGAACACCGCCAGCCGCGCGGGCAGCACCACGAACAGCACGGGCACCACCACGAACGTCCAGCCGTACAACGCGATGTTTGCCAGACTCGACATCGAAGGCAGCCCGCTCCACTCCCCGTCCAACCACGCACGTGCATACTAGCTGGCCGTTCTCGGACCCTGCCGGGCTCGCACCAGCCGCGACTCCCCCCAATTGTCGGACGATTCGACCCCCGGATCGATACCCGACCGCCCGAACCGCACCCATTCCGGAGGCCAGCCCCCGATCGCCGATACTCCATCGGACCGCACCGGAGCCCCACATGCGCATCGCGTATCTCGCCCCAGAATTCCCCGGACAGACACACACCTGGATGTGGCGGGAGAAGCTCCACCTCGAGGAGTTCGGGCTCGATGTCCGCATGGTCTCCACACGCCCCCCCATCGATCGCGACCGGGCCCGCCACGCCTGGGCCGAGGGTGCCAAGGCCGCCACCACCTACCTCTGGCCCATGCCCGCGACGCAGATCCTCGCCGCCATGCTCGCGTTGCTGACGGTCCGGCTCCCCGCCCTGCTGGCGTGCGTCGCGCTCTGCCGGCGCATCCAGCGCGACCGCGGCCCCTCCACGCTCGACTCGCTCAAGCTCCTCCCCTCCGCCTACCGCTTCGCCTCGTGGATCAGGCACACCGGAATCCAGCACGTCCACGTCGCGACCCCCTCGCGCTCGCTCATCACCACGCTCCTCGCAAGGCAGATCAACCCGAGCTTCACGGTCGACTGCACCGTCAACGCCAACTTCGAGTGGTGGGGAGGCGGGCTCAACGCCAAGTTCGCCGAGATCGACGCACTCTTCGTCATCGTGGGCTGGATGGAAGCGCAGGCCCGGCGCGACTTCGCCCAGGACATCACGAGCAAGATGCACCTCGCCAAGCTGGGCGTCGACACCCGCGAGTGGCCCGAGCGAACACCACCGACACCCCCCGACCCGCTCCGTGTCGTCACCGTGGGGCGCCTGCACCCCTCAAAGGGGCACGACGACCTGATCCGCGCCGTCGCGGCACTCCGCGAACAAGACCGCGACATCACGCTCACGCTGCTGGGCGAGGGCCCGCAACGCCAGGAGCTCGAGCAACTCGCCGCCTCTCTGGGCATGGGCGACGCCGCGGAGTTCACCGGGTCCGTCCCCGAGCACGAGGTCCGCGAGCGACTCGAAGCCTCGCACGTCTTCGTCGGCGCGAGCCACGCCGAGCCGCTGGGTGTCGTCTACATCGAGGCCATGGCCCTGGGCGTGCCCACGATCGGCACCGACGCCGCGGGCCCCAAGGAGATCATCGTCGACGGCGAGTCGGGCCTGCTCGTCCCACCCAAGGACCCCGAGGCGCTCGCCCGGGCGATCGCCAGCATCCACGACGACCCGCAGCTCGCAACCAGACTCGGAAGGGCCGGGCGCGAACGCATCATCGAGCACTACGACAGCCGCATCGGCGCCAGAGTCGTCCACGACGCGATCGTCGCGATCCCGAGGCCGTAGCTAGCTGAAGTCGAACTCGGGCCTGTCGCTGCGCTCGCCCAGCACCCAGCGGTAGACCTCGCGTGTCTGCGCCGCCTTGGCGTCCCAGGTGTAGAGCCGGTGCGCCCGCTCCAGCGCCGCCGCCGAGCGCCGGTCGATCCCCGCGGGATCGCCGACAGCACCCTCCAGCGCCGCGCGAAACCGCGCGATCACCTCCTCGCGCGTGCCGATCTCGATCGGGTACGCGGTGGATTCGGTCATCAACTCGCCAGGCCCGCCGTAGGCCACCGCCATGGGCACCACCCCGACCGCCATCGCCTCAAGGATCACCGCGCCCCCGAACTCTCGGATGCTCGGGAACGTCATCAGATCCGCCTGCGCGAGATGCCGCTGCACCTCGCGGTGCGGGACGAGCCCGAGAAAGCGCACCCCCGCCCCGAGCCCCTGCTCGCGGACCATCGCCTCGAGCCGCCCCCGCTCCGGACCGTCGCCCACGAAGTCGATCATGACCTTCCCCGCGCGGACCAGATCCGCCGCCGCCCCGAGCAGCATGTCGCCTCCCTTGTACGGCACGAGCCGCCCGAGAAAGACACACCGCAGGGGCACCTCCGCCCGGCGCTCGCGGCGTTCCACGAACCGTTCGGGGTCGAATGCGTTCTCCGGGATGTACACAACGCGGTCCTGGTGACGGGCCGCGATCTCCGAAGCCGTGTGCCGCGACCCGCAGATCAGCGCCGCCGCGTGCCGACGCGTCGAGTTGTAACCGGGCAAGAGCCGGTACGCCCCGCGCACATAGCTCAGCCACTCGCGCTCGCGCCGCCGCTCCCGGTCGAACGCCGCGGGCCAGGGCACGCCCCCGTTGATCGGCCCCCACACGAACGGCACACCGATCCGCCTGCACCGCGCCGCCAGCAAACTGGGCAGCGTCGGGCTCAACGGAGTCAGGCGGTGCACCAACGAGAACTCGCCCCGACGGAGCCGCTCACCAAACCGCTTCCACACCAGGTGCTCGAAGTAGTAGTACGAGGGCGCCGCCGCCGCCATCAGCGTGGTCCAGCCCTTGCCCTTCCCGCCGCGCAGCTTCTTGCCCACCGAGTACACGCCCGCAGCGATCTTCTCCGAGTCGATCGGCGTGAACTCGTCGGCACCGACGCCCGCACGCTCGAACGCAGCGCGGTTGCGCACCTGCGTCACGATGTGCCCGCCCACAAGCCGCTGGATCGCGCGCGAGTGCGACCAGCCCTCGAGCGGCACGCTCGCCCACTCCGGGTTCGCCGACTCCGCGATCAGCAGCGCCGGCGCCATCGCATCGCTCATCGCCGCACCCCACGAAGCTCACCCACCGCACGCACCAGAGGCCACGCGAACGCCGCCAGCACCACGACAGCGCCCACCCCCGCACCGACGCCCGACGCCACGCGGCCGGGCAGGCTGACCGCCGCTGCACCCGCCGCCGCGTCAGCCGCCAGCCCCGCGACCACGCCCACGAAACCCGTGATCGCGATCCACGCCGCGTCACCCCCAAGCAACCGGATCCCGTGCGTGCGTGTCATCATCGCGAACGCAAGGTAGCGCGCCGCCTCCGCCAGCGCCGCCGCGGCCACGAAACCCGGAAGACCCCACCCCATCGTCCGGGCTGTCAGCATCGCACCGAGCGGCATCAGCACCGCCAGAGCGATCAGCTTCGCGCTCTGACCCCACACCGCCGACCGCGCCTGCCCGAGCGAGAGCAGCGCCATCTTCAGGCTCTCGCCCAGCACCACCAGGATCGCCGTCACCGCCAGCAGACGCACCATCCACGCGGCGTTCGCGTACTGAAACGGGTAGAGCAGAAGCACGAGCGAGGGCCCAGAAGCGTACATCGCCGCGGTCGCCGCGCCCGCAAACACCCGAAGGGGGCGTTGCATACGGGCCGCCGCCTCGACCATGTCCCCCCCGCGGTTCTTCACCGCGGAGAACACCGGGAACACGACGTGCCGCGCGAGCCGCGACACGCCCTGCGACGAGAACGTCGCGAGCATGTAGGCCACCGCGAAGACCGCGAGATCCTCCATGCTGAACACGCGCCCCATCGTGAGCGTGGGCAGCTCGGTCGCGAAATACGTCAGCACGGTGCTCAGCAGCAGCCAGCCCCCGAAGCGGAGCATGGTCGAGCACGCCGCACGCTCGAGCCGGAGCCGCGGCGCAGCCGACGGCGCGAGCCAGTACGAGCTCACCGCGCGCACCACGCCCCCCACGACCACGCCACCAGCCATCGCCCACACCGTGGGCGACAGAAACGCCCACACCAGCATCGTCACGAGCGTCGCGGTCTGCGCGACCGAGTCCAGCAGGATCTTCCGCCACACCTCGATCCGACGCTCAGCCAGCAGCACGCCGGGCGACTGCGCCGAGACCGCGACGAGCACCAGCCCCGTCACGGGCACGAGCCACGCCAGCACAGGCTCGCCGTAGAACAGCGCGTACGGCACCCCAACCGCGCAGCACACCAGGAACAGCGCCCCCCCGCGGATCAGCTGCAGCGTCCACGCGGTGTCCAGGAACGCGCGGTCCTCGCCGCGTTCGTGCTGCACCACGCTCATGTTCAAGCCAACGTCCGACGCCATCTGGAGCCCGCGGTTCAGCGAGTTCACCAGCGCCATGATCCCGATCGCCTCGATGTTGTTCCGGAGCAGGAAGGCCAAGACGACGTTGCCCGCCAGGCGGACACCCTGCCCGTACCCGAACCCGCCCAGCATCCACACCGAGCCGCTCAGCGCACGCTGACGCACCGACACGGGTGCCGGGGCACGCCCCCCCTCATCCTCGGCGACACCGACGCCCATCGATCCTCCGCACCCGAGCACGCGACGCGACCCATCCGGGCCGACCAAAAGTAGCACGGGCCGGCCCATGCGGACCGGCCCATGCACTATCGACACGCTCGGACCAAGATCTTAGGGAACGGCCGTGACCCCGTACGCCCCGCGGGCGCTGTTCAGGATCGCCCGCGTCGCGAGCTCGCTACGCCACTTCTCGCGGCGCTGCTCACGCAGCTTCGCGAGCAGATCGTTGAGCGACGCCAGGCCGTTCTGGGTCGCGTAGGACTCCAGCGACCACGACGAGTCGGGGAAGTACGTCACCGGGTTGGGCACCACGTCCCCCTGCGGGTCGTGGTCCCGGCGCCAGTCCGAGAGGTTCACGTCACGGAAGTCGATCGTGAACCACGTCCTGCTGCTGTCGGCCTGGAAGTACTTGTTATCGACGTAATCGACGTTGTCCAGGGTGTCCGGCTCCCGGTGCTCGATCAGGTGCTCGGTCGTGCGCGTGCTCGAGAGCACGTTGCGCGATACGAGCACGTCCACCGCGTTGCGGTTCGGGATCGACACGCTGTTGTCCCAGTTGTGCACGACGTTGTCCACGATGTCGAGATTGCGGACCTGCGCGACGTCCGGGCCGCGGACACCGATGCCCCAGGTAGCGCCGGGCAGAGACTGCGAGTCCGACAGGATGTTCCGCCGGACCGAGCCCTCCGTCACATTCTGGACATGGATGCCCCAGCCGCGTCCGCTGTCGATCAGATCGATGCCCTCGAGCACGACGTTGTCATCCACGCGCCCGCTGACGGGAAACTCACCCCGCGACCGATCGCCCTCGTTGCCCCAGAGGATCGACATCGGATTCTTCCAGAAGACATTCCGCTCGACGATCCCGCCGTTCCGCGCCTGAAGGCCATGAGCCGCGGCACGGCTCACGAAGTTGCCAATGAAGCGAAGCCCGTCCACGTCCCGCTGCACGTAGACGTTGTGGTTAAAGATCGTCCGCGTCTGGGCCTCGAACTGCGGGTGCCAGCCGTTCTGGTCGATCACGCAGTCCTCGATCAGCACGTCATCGATGTTCTTCAGGAAGATGCCCTGCGCGTGCTGGCCCATCGCCCAGTTGTTGGCCACGATCGACCTGCGGATCTGCACGTTGCTCGCGCGGGCGTCGTCCGAACCCTGGAAGATGATGCCCGTCGAGAAGCCGTAGATGTAGCAGTCCTCGACGAGCACGTCATCGACCGGACCGATGAAACGGACGCCGATCGGAGCCGCACTGCCGCGGGTGTGCGGGTGCAGCCTCAGGCCCACGAAACGAAGGTGCTTGCGAATCTCGTTGCTGCCCGAGACGATCGCCGAGTCCGAACCGGTGTGGATCGCCGGGCGCTGCGTGCTGTTGCCGTAGGTCGTAACCACCATCGGCTCTGTCGCGGACCGCCCGGACTTCTTCCAGCTCGGGAAGGTGTCGTTGTAGACGGCGCCGCGCTGGATCAGGATCCAGTCGGGGTACCCGTCACGAAGCAGCGAGTACGCCATGTCCAGCGTGCGCACCGGGCTAGCAGCGCTCAGACCCGAGTTGGCGTCGTTGCCCGATGGGGAAACGTAAATCTGGCGGCTGTCAGCCGAGGGCTCCAGGACCGTCCATCCGTTGCGGTCTCTCTCGGCGTCGACCGAGCCGTCGGACGTGCTGCTGTCCGACTGGTCGGTCGGCGAGTTCTGTGAGTAGTACATCAGAAACGCGCTGAAGTCCGCGGGCGAGACGCGCTGGTCGTTGTTGTAGTCCGCCCGCATGTCGCCCTGCCCGTACCAAGCGAGCCATTGCGAGAACTGCGCAGCGGTCTGCCCCTGCGCCGCCGGGGCCAGCACCAAGGCCAGCGGGGCAGCGATCAGTAGCAACAGACGACGAATCAGATTGGAATACAAGTTTGGTACCTCCGTGTGCAATGGCGGCTCGAGCCGAAGCCAGACACGGAAAAAACGCACACACCGTGAATTGCTTTTGTAGTTGCGCTCGAGTTCGGCCACTCCGGCATATCCCAGCCGGGGCTCAGTTTCGGTTCGCGACGAATGCGTCAGTGCCTCGTCGAACCGCTCCCTCTCGGCGACGCCATCCCGGCATCGCATCTCCCCCCCAAGTTCGCTCAGTGTAGCGATCCGATGCACCACGACAACAACAAAGGACCGAAAAGCCGCACGGTAACCGACGGCTCACAGCGATCGATTCCGCACCAACATGGCGATATGCGTCCACAGCGCAGGAGGGGCGTTTCTGTTCGCGTATGTATACACCGGCGG
>JANQQZ010000022.1 GCA_028284805.1 Phycisphaerales bacterium | reverse complement strand
GGTCGCGAACACCTCCGGCGCCATCAGCCCGTAGAGCGAGGCGTTGACCGACCCCACCAACGCCCCGAGGGACGTATCGCGCCCGCCAGCACCACGCACCGCGGTTTTGACCATCGCCATCACGACGCCCGCGCGCACGCCGTGACCCGACACGTCCGCCAGCACGAGATCCGCGTGGTCCCCGTAGTCGACGACGTCGATCAGATCCCCGCCCATCTGGCTCGACGCGCGGCTCTCGCCGATCGCGCGTCCCCAGGCGCCGGCGCGATCCACCGCGGGCGTCAGCTCCCCGTGCAGACGCGACGCGAGCGCGAGTTCCGCCTCGTAGCCCGCCTCGCGACGCTCGGTCAGCGTCACGTAGCGGATCACCAGCGTGAATCCCAGAGACACCTGCACACCCGCCGCGACCACCAGGATCACCTTGCGCGACAGCTCACTCATCGCCGCGCCGGCACCGAGCAGCCCCATCGTGTCGAACACGCCGAACAGCCAAGGGAACGAGAACGGCACGCCCAGCAGCACCGGGATCAGCCCCAACCACGGCCCACCCTTCTGGATCGACACCGTCCAGCCCAGTGCGATCGCGCCGCTCAGCGCACACATCAACAGCGCAGACGACCACCCCGGAGGCTCGGGCTGCAGGAACCCGATCAGCACACCGATCGGGCTGAACACGAAGAACACGCCCGTGTACAGCAGCCACGACGATTTCGCCGCGGCCGCCGCGACCCGGTGCCCACGAGCCCACCCACGTCGACGAGAACCCGGCTCGGAACCCGAGGCGCTCACGCCCCCGCCCCGCCCGTCTCGAGAACCAGGATGGACAAGTCGTCCTCCGTCGTCGCCGACGTGCGCACACCCGCGACCACCGCGTCGGGCAGCCCCTCCGCGTCGCGGGTGAGCGCATCGCGCACGATCGATTCCAGCCCGTCCACGCCGATCATCGCCCCCTGCTCGACGCCAGCCTCCGTCAGCCCGTCGGAGTACACCACGAGCCGCTCGCCTGGCGACAACTCCAGCCTCACAGCCTCGAACGACGCACCGTCGGCGACGCCCATCGGCATCGAGCCGCTCTCGATGCGATCGATCGCGCCCTCCACGCGCACCCGAAACAGCGGCGGGTGCCCGCAGCCCACCGCCGACACCCGCCCGCCCCGCTCGAACCGCAGCAGCCACGCCGTCGCGAACACGTCGCCCGCCGTCAGCGACACGAGCGCGGCGTTCACCGCCTCCGCGATCCGCCCCGGCCCGTTCGAACCGTCCGCCGCCCCTCGGAACGCCGTCTTGAGCATCGCCATGACCACGCCCGCGCGCACGCCGTGCCCCGAGACGTCCGCCAGGATCACGTCAGCCGAGTCCCCATGCTCGACCACGTCGATCAGGTCGCCGCCCATCGAGTTCGACGCCTCGCTGATCCCAACCGCTCGCCCCCACGCACCCCCCGCGTCGATCGGCGGCGTCAACTCCTGGTGGATCCGCGTCGCCAGGTCCAGCTCCGCACGCTGGCGGACCGACCGCTGCCCCTCGCCCGCGATGATGACGACGAACACCACGTATGCCGCGGCAACCGTGACGACCGCGGCGATGCCCGTCAGGCTGAACCCGCTCGCCGGGGGCCAGAGCCACGCCGGGAATGCACCCCCGAAGCCGAAGAACGTCAGCACGTGCAGCCCGAGCGCCACGGGCAACAGGCGGATCGACCACATGAACGCCAGCCCGTAGCACGCGCCCATCACGCCCGACACCAGCGAGATGAACACCACCGAACCGAGCCGGTACCCCTCCGACTCGATCGGCACCACCAGCAGCGGCGCAAACGTCAGAAACAGCGCCAGCGCCAGCAGCCGACGCGCCCGGGGCGACAGCATGTCCACGTACCGCGAAGGCTCACCTGGCACTCGGCGCTTGGGCATCGGCCGATGCTACTCGATTACCAGCCCGTCCAGGTCCGGGGCGGGTGGGGGCGTCCGCGGATCCATCGACTCGAGCGCCGAACGCACGATCGACGACACCACCCAGTTGCGGTACCACTTCCGGTCCGCTGGGACCACGTGCCACGGCGCGTGCTCCGCGTTGCACCGCTCAATCGCCTCCTCGTAGGCCGCCCAATAGTCGTCCCACAGCTTGCGCGTCTCGAGGTCGCCCCGCTCGAACTTCCACCGCTTGTCGGGCTCGTCGAGCCTCGCCTGCAGCCGCTCCTTCTGCTCGTCCTTGGAGATGTGCAGCATGATCTTGACGACCCGCGTGCCCGACTCGTGCAGAAGTGTCTCGAAGTCGTTGATGTGGTCGTACCGCTGGCGCCACCGCTCCTCCGGGATCAGCCCTAGCACGCGGACCGCGAGCACGTCCTCGTAGTGCGAGCGGTTGAAGACCACGATCCGCCCCGCCTCTGGCGTGTGCTTGTGCACGCGCCAGAGGAAATCGTGGCGCAGCTCCTCGGGTGTGGGCTTCTTGAACCCCCGCGTGCGCACGCCCTGGGGGTTGAGCGGGCCGAAGACGTGCCGGATCGTGCCGTCCTTGCCCGACGTGTCCATCCCCTGCAGAACGACGAGCAGGCTCTGCTTCTGCTCCGCCCACAGGCGGTACTGCAGCGAGCGCATCGCGGCGATGTTCTCGCCGTGAAGCCGCTCGGCGTCGGCACGCTCCTCTTCCTTGCTCCCGCTCAGCCCGGGCGTCCGGCGCGGGTCGATCGCACGCAGATCGACCTTGCTCCCGGGCTCGATCCGATGGATGATGCCCGAATCGTCTGACATGGCTCGACTCCCGCGGCATGAGCCCGCACCACGCGCCGCGCACGAGCCCGACGCCGCGAAGCAGCACGGAGGGTACCGCATGAGGCGCCACCTGATCCGCATCGACCGACGCATCGAGCACCTGCTCTACGTCTTCGGGCACCGCACCCACGGCGTCACGCTCGGCTGCGTCTTCATCTGGTTCGGCGCCCTCAAGGTCGTCGGCCAGGAAACCGCCACCAGCATCATCGCCAAGACCGTCTACCTCGGCAGCCCCGAGGTCACCGTCCCGATCCTCGGCGGGTGGGAGATCGCCATCGGTGTCACGCTGTTCTTCCACAGGCTCCACCGCGTCGCCTTCGTGCTGCTCGCGATCCGCATGCCTGGCACGGTGCTCGCGCTCGTGCTCAAGCCAGAGGCCTGCTTCGTCGTGCCGCCCTTCATCCCAACGATCGCGGGCCAGTACATCATCAAGGACCTGATGCTGCTCAGCGCCGCAGCGGTGATGGGGGGGTACGTGCGACAGAAGCCCCACCGGCTCGGCAGGGCCCCCGCCAGCAATGAAGCGGCGTCAAGGAACAACGACACCTCAGCCTGAGTGATCGCCGCCGACGCGGGCCTTCCGCTCCGCCTCGATCGTGCTCAGCACGTCCGCCTGGTGGTCCGCGTGGTAGCTCGACCGCACCATCGGCCCGCTCTCCACGACCTTCAGCCCCCGCTTCAGGCCCTCGTCCCGGAACATCTCGAACGTCTCCGGATGCACCCACCGATCGATCGGCAGGTGATTCCGCGTGGGCTGCAGGTACTGCCCGATCGTCAGAATGTCGCACGGGTCCCCCGGGTGCGGGCCGGCATGCCTGCTCGTCGCCTCGACCAGCTCGTCCATCAGCTCGAGCACTTCCTCGTCCTTCTCGCCGATGCCGACCATGATGCCGGTCTTCGCGACGCCCCCCTGCTCCTTGACGCGCCGCAGCAGCTCAAGCGAGCGGTCGAACTTGGCGCTGGGCCGCACCGCCGGGTACATCCGCTTCACGCACTCGATGTTGTGATTGATGATGTGGGGCTTCGCATCGATGACCATCTGCAGCGCCGCGGCGTCACCCTCGAAGTCGGGGATCAGCACCTCGATCGACATGTCGGGGCACGACTCTCTGCTCCGCACGATCGTCTCGGCCCAGATGCCCGCGCCGCCGTCCTTCAGCTCATCGCGGTTCACGCTCGTGATGACGACGTGCCTCAGGTTCATGAGCGCGAGCGACTCGGCGACGCGCCGGGGCTCGTCCTTGTCGAGCTCGGCCGGGCGTCCGGTCTTCACGTTGCAGAACCCGCAGGCCCGCGTGCAGGTGTCGCCCAGGATCATGATGGTCGCAACGCCCCGGGCCCAGCACTCGCCCATGTTGGGGCAGCCCGCCTCCTCGCAGACCGTGTGGAGCTTGTGCTCGTCCATGATCGACCGGAGCTTCTCGTAGCCGGGCCCGCCTGGCACCTTGGCCTTGAGCCACTTGGGCTTGCGCTTGGTCGCGAGCTGTGCGGGCTGGTCCTGGTTGTTGATCACCATGCCCGAGAGGCTGACCAAGGGGCGGTCGGCCCGCCGCATCGGGTCGCCGCCCGCGGGCCTGGGGTGACGGGCCAGCGTGCGAGCCAGAGCCTCGGGGGTGGGGCCGCCGGTGCGTGGGACGGTCGTCATGGGCAATCCTAGGGCGGGCCCGGCGATGCGCCCCGCACCCGCGGGCCGCGCACCGGACGCCGACGACCGAGAACATCGGCCCTTTCGTTCACGCCGATCAGCCTGTGCGTCGATCAATGCTCAGGCAGCGTGATCGGACCGTTCCCGCCCACGCCGCTAGACTGGCCGAATCGCACCCGGCGCGTCCGAGAACATCGCCGACCAAGGCCGACGGATCGGCCCGAGATCTACGGGAAGCACGACGTGATGAACACCACCCGCCGAAACGCTCCACGCTCCCTCGTTGCCGCCGCCGCCCTGCTCGGCTTCGCCGCCCTCACCCAGACCGGCTGCGGCGTCGACTCCTATCTCGACCCCAGCATCACAGGCCGGTGGGAGCGCACCCCCGTCGAGGTCCCCATCCTCAGGCGCATCGCCGCCATCGAGCCGGGCGACGACCTCTCCGTCGAGTTCAGCGAGCCCCAGCCCGAAGACCTCCGCCCCGAGATCACCGAGTACCGCGCCAGCCCGGGCGACGTGATCGTCATCATCATCTTCGACTACCCCGCCAGCGGCGCCCAGACACCATTCGAGGCACGCGTCGAGGACAACGGCACCATCGAGCTCGCCGGCATCGGCAAGTTCTTCATCCTCGGTCTCACCAGCGACCAGATCCGCAGCACCGTCGCCGAGGGCCTCGAGGCCCAGGACCTCATCCGCAACGCCACGGTGTCTGCCAACTTCATCCAGCGCCGCCAGAACCTGTTCAACGTGATCGGTGCCGTCCGCGCCCCGGGCCCGTACTTCATCCCGGAGCCCGGTTACCGCCTGCTCGACGCGATCTCCGCCGCAGGCGGGCTCACCGACGAGTCCACCGCCGAGATCTTCGTCATCCGCCAGATCGCCCTCGCGGGCGAGTTTGGCGATCCCGGACGCCCGGGATCCTCGGGCCCCGAGAACGCCGCGGGCGTGCCCGAAGACATCGACGACCGCCCCGGCCGCCTGCTCGACCTCATCGAAGAGATCAACCAGGAAGAAGACCCCGAGCCCTCGATCATGGGCTCAAGGGAGCTGCGCCTCACGGCCCAGCCCGAGGACCCCGAGCCGCGCGACCCAGCCGTCGATCTCGTCCAGCCCGAGAACCGCTTCGACACCAACCCGAGCCAGTGGATCTTCCTCGACGGCAAGTGGGTCCGCATCCGTGAGAGCGGCGTGGGCGTGCCCGGAGGCCTGCCCGAGCTCGCTGACGCGGCTGCCGACGCCGAGCAGCTCGTCACCCAGCGCATCATCTCCGTGCCCGCCCAGGAGCTGCTCCAGGGCAGCGCGAGCGTCAACATCGTCGTCCGCCCGGGCGACGTTGTCCGCGTCCCGACGCCCGGCGCGGGCACCATTTACGTGGGCGGACAGATCGGCCGACCCGGCGCCTACCAGTACGACCCACAGCTCACGCTCCTGCGTCTCATCGATTCCGCGGGCGGCCTGGGTGGGCTCGCGATACCCGAGCGGGTCGACATCACCCGAATGATCGGCACCGATCGACAGGCCACGGTCATGCTCGATCTCCGCAAGGTTTCAGAGGGCACCCACCCTGACATTTTCCTGAAACCGAACGACCGCATCAACATCGGCACCAACTTCTGGGCCTTCCCGCTCGCGGTGGTCCGGGGCGGACTGCGGGTCTCGTACGGCGTCGGCCTGCTCGCCGACCGCAACTTCGGCAACGATGTCTTCGGCGCCCCGCCGACCAACATCGGCAACTGACCCCACGGTCTGATCGATTCACGGACCAGCCCCGCTCTGTCTTGGCTTGGCGGGTCCGAGCGGCAACAATGATCCAGCCCGGCGTGAGGGGAGTACGCCGGCGTCAGCGAACCGGCCGGTTCCCAAGGACGTAGGACCCGTCCCGTGTCGAACGATCGCCCGTCGGGGTGGTCCGGGCCCGGGTTGTGGCCGATAGACCCGTGCGGACTCGTGGAACGGGTCCAGGCGGATATGCGGACGGTTCTGCGGGGAGTGCGGCGTGGCGAACGACACCGGAACATCAACACCATGACAACGGCACCCGCACAGCAGGGCGCCGTCGCAGCAGCGCAATCGCCCACCGCCGGCGCGCTCTCGCCAGCGAGCATCGCCATCGCCGCGATGACCGCGGTCGCCTTCATCGGCCTCTTCTTCCGCTGGTTCGGGAAGCAGAGCGAGTTCAGCCTCGCCAAGCTCGAAGACTGGGGGCACGCGTTCTTCGTCCCCGCGATCACCGCGTATCTGATCTGGCAACGCCGGCAGCAGATCGCCGCAACCTCGCCAAGCGTCTTCCTGCCGGGGCTCATCCCCGTCCTGCTCGGTATCGCCGTTTACCTTCAGTACTCCTACGCGCCGATCCCGGGCACGCACATGATCCAGGGATTCGCGGTTGTGCTCGCCGTCTTCGGAATCGGGCTCACGCTGCTCGGGCCAGACACCTCGCGGTTCCTCGCGCTGCCCATCGCCTTCCTCGCCTTCGGAGTGACCATCTCCGAGATGATCATGCTCACCATCACCTGGCCCATGCAGCTCATCGCCAGCCAGGGCGCCCACGTCCTGCTGGGCGTCCTGGGACTCCTCGCAGGCTTCCAGGTCGATGTCGACGGCAACATCCTCACCATCATCAACAGCCAGGGCGAGGAGTTCCCGCTCAACGTCGCCCAGGCCTGCAGCGGCATGCGCATGGTCGTCGCCTTCGTCGCGCTCGGCGCCACGGTCGCCCTGCTCTCCTGCCGCCTCTGGTGGCAGCGCATCGCCGTCTTCCTGCTCGCGGTGCCGATCGCGCTGATCATGAACATCCTGCGCGTTGCGGTGCTCGGGTTGCTCACGCTCAGGAACCCCGACCTCGCACAGGGCGAGGCCCACACCCTCATCGGCACCCTCCTGCTCATCCCGGGCCTCGGGTTCTTCCTGGGCGTCGTCTGGATCCTCAACAAGGTCGTCGACCTGCCCAAACCCGTGGCGCCAACGCCCACACGTCCCTTCCGCCCCGGGCTCGCCAAGCCCACGGCCGCGGTCCTGCTCGCCGTCCTCTCGGTCTGCGCGCTGGGCATGGGATGGTCGATCCGGACGCTGGGCATCCACCTCGACAAGCTCCCGATCTACGCCCCCGAGGGGCGAACCCTGGGCACCGTCCCCCGCGAGACCGAGAGCTGGCGCGCCGTCGGCCCAGACAAGATCGAGACCGCCGAGGTTCTCGAGGAGCTGGGCACGCAGAACTACGTCACCCGCGTCTACGTCGAGAAGAACCCGCCCGAGGGTCGTCCGCCGCGCAGCGTCGAGCTCCACGCCGCCTACTACACCGACCAGATCGACACCGTCCCGCACGTGCCCGAGCGCTGCTTCGTGGGAGGCGGCCTGCAGCGCACCGCCGAATCGACCGTGATGCCCATGCAACTCGACCGCTCGGGCTGGATCCCCCCCGGTGCCGTCGGCGCCTTGGGCGAGCCCGTCATGGCCGCCCGCACGAGCACCAAATGGTCGCCCGCCCGAGGCGCACGCGTCAACCTCCCCCGCGGCATCGACGACATCGGCCTGCGCACAAGCGGTTACAGCATCCCCCGCATGGGCGAGATCTACGCCGGCTACTTCTTCATCGCCAACGGCGCCATCGCCACCAGCGCCGAGCAGGTCCGCCTCCTGGCGTTCGACCTCTCGAACGACTACGCCTACTACCTCAAGGTTCAGTTCAACGCCGCCGCCGGAAGCCAGATCGATTCACCCGAGGAGCTCGCCGAGGTCTCGGCCGACCTCCTCTCCGAACTCCTGCCCGACCTCATGCGTTGCGTCCCCGACTGGGTCGAGGTCTCGGCGGGCCGATACCCACCCGACCGGGACGATCAGCAGGCACGCTGACCAACGCCGGATCAAGAAGAGAGACCCATGGCAGCCAGAGTCAACGTCAAGTTTGTCATCGTCCTCTCCGTAGCGCTCGTCGCGGTCATGGCCGCGGTCGTGTTCGCGGCGATGACCGTCGTGCTCAAGTCGGGCGAGGACTACGCCGCGCGGGCGGTCGAGTTCGAGCAGACCGGCGAGTACAAGAAGGCCGCCAACAGCTGGGAGCGCGCCGTCGGGCACGACCGGACCCGCCTCGACTGGCTCGAGGGCTGGCGCCAGACCCTCAAGAAGGTCGAGTACGACACCGAGGCCGAGTACCTCTCCGACACCCGGATGCACCTCGGCATCCTGCGGACCGTCGCCGAGGTCAAGGGCAGCGACATCGACGCCTACCGCGAGTACCTCGATGAGCTGACCTACACGACCCAGGCCACCGGCGCGGGCGTCGCGGTGTACAACAACACCGCGAGCGAGGTCGAGCGTTCCCTGCTGGCGTTCCCCGACAGCATGACCGCCGAGCGGGGCCAGATCCGACGCTACCGGGGCATCATCGGCGCGCTCGCGCTCGTGCGGGGCGTCGAGCTCGACGACGACGAGGTCACGCTGCTCCGCGAGGACCTGCTCGCCGCCCTCGCGGGCGACCCGGGCGACGAGGACGCGATCGCCGCGATCGTCCGCATCGACGCCGTCCGCGCCGACGAGGCCGAACGCGATCGCCGGGGCGAAGACGCCACGCAGATCTGGCAGGAACTCTCCCAGATCGTGGACGGGTTCGTCGACTCGAACCCCGACAGCATCCGCGGGCGCATCCACCAGACCAACATCGCCATCGGATCGGCCCTCTCCGACATCAAGGAACTCGGGCTGTTCGGCGCCGACCAGAACCAGGCGGTCATGGACGCCATCCTCGCCTACGAGGACACCGCCCGGTCGATCTACGAGGACTACATGCAGGCCCCGCCCGAGCGGACGAGCCACGTCGCGGGGACCGAGCTGACCGCGCTGCTCGCACGCGTCCTCCGGGGCGACCGCACCGACCGCGTCGTCGACATCTGGAACCACACGCTCGGGCACCACCCCGAGGACGTACTCGTCATCCAGAGCCGCGCGCACTTCCTCCAGACCGTCAGCCGGTACCAGGAGGCCATCGACTCCTACCAGGAGATCCTCGACCTGCCCCGCCCGCCCGTCTCGGCCGCCGGCGAGCTGCTGATCATCCTCAAGAAGCAGGCCGGCATCGCGATGGGCTCGTGCGCGTACGAGCAGTGGTACACGCGCACGACCAACGCCTCCCGCCTCCCGTCGGGCTCGGAAGAACGAGCCGCCATGCTCACGACCGCAGACGAGGCCCTCGAGAACGCCAAGACCTACCGCGACCAGGCCCAGCAGGACCTCGCCGAGGACGAACCGGGCCTCGTGCTGCTCAACGCCAAGATCGCCTTCGCGGACGGCAACATCCCCGCCGCCGACATCCTCGCCCGACGCTACAACGAATCGACCAGCGAGTTCGACGCCGAGGGGCTCCGCCTCGCGGCCGATATCGCCCGCCGCCTGAACAACTCGGGCGAGCAGCGCCGCCTGCTCGAGCGACTGCTCGATGTCAACCCCACCGACGTGCGCGGCATGCTCGATCTCGCCGAGGTGCAGATCGAGCTCCGCGAGTACGGCGAGGCCGAGCGTCTCCTCACGATCGCCAGCGAGCTCCGCCCAGATCTCGATGCGATCGGCAACCGCCTGGCGATGATCTCCGCGGTGCTGGGCAACACCAAGATCGAGGACCCGTTCGAGGCCGCGATCGTCAACGCGCAGCTCGCGCTCGACGAGGGCGACGCCCCGCGCGCGATCGACATCCTCCAGACCGCACTCGACACCAACCCCGCGCCCGACCACATCCGGGTCCACACCGTCCTCGCGAGCACGCTCCTCGGTGCGGGCGACGCCGAGCGCGCCGCCCGGGTCGCCGACGCCGGGCTCGCCATCGACCCCGCCAGCCGATCGCTCCAGATCATCAAGCGTCAGGCCGAGATCGGCGACGACATCGAGGCAGCGATCGCCTTCGTCCGCTCGCAGGACACCCTCAGCGAGACCGAGAAGAACCTCCGCGTCCACCGCCTCTACGTCTCCGGAGACCAGATCGAGGCCGCCCAGGCCCCGCTCCGCGCCGCGAGGGAGGCCTCGCCCGACGACCCCGACGTGCTGCGGGCCGCCTTCGACTTCGCCCTTCGCACGGGCGCCCTCGACGACGCCCGCGCCATCATCGCGCAGACTCAGGGACGCGACATCGACGGCGCCAACGGGCTCGCGCTCCGCGCCAGGCTCAACATCGCCGAGGGCGAGTACGAAGAGGCCGAGCGCACGCTCAGCGCCGCCGTCGAGAGGGGCAGCCTCAACGCGAACACACTCAGCCTGCTCGGGCGGGTCCAGACCCTCCGCGGCAACACCGCCGCGTCCATCGAGAGCTTCCGCCGCGCCCGAGAGATCCGACCGGGCGACATCAGCTTCACGAACGACTACATCCGAGCCCTCGCCAGCTCAGGCCGCGAGACCGCGGCGCTCGACGCCGCCCGCGAGGCGCTCCAGATCGGGCGCACCGACCGCGACTTCACCGACCTCTGGCTCGCGCTCGAGGGCACCATCGGCAGCAAGCAGGTCGCCTACGACGAACGCCTGGCCATCAGCCAGACCCGCCCCGACGACGACACCAACACAGCAGCCCTCATCCGCCTCTCACTCGATCTGCGACGCTTCGACGAGGCCCGCGACCGCCTCGACCAGGCCCGCGCCGAACGCGACACACTCGCCCTCTGCCAGCTCGACGCCCTCTGGCACATGCAGCGAGGCGACTTCAACGCCGCGGCGGACCAGTACAACCAGTTCCTTGTCTCCGACGCGGAGGGCGCCGACTCGGCGGCCGCCTACATCGCCTACGGGAACTTCTTGATCGACAACGGCCAGCTCGACGCCGGGCTTCGCACGCTCCGTCAGGGACGACGCCTCCAGCCCGACGACAACCCTGTGGTCGATCTCGAGCTTGCGCGCCGGCTCTTCGCGGCACGGCGCTACGCCGAAGCCGCCGAGACCCTCGAACCCATCCTCACGGGCCCCGCTTCGGAGTCCGCCGTCGCGGAGCAGGCCCGCCCCACCCTGATCGAGACCTACGTTCGGCTCGGCGAATGGGACGCCGCCCAGGGACGCCTCGACGAGCTGACCCCCGACCAGCGCGACGGGCTGACCATGCGTCTCCTCCAGTCCGAGGTCTCGCGCGGACGCGGCGAGGCCGACGAAGCGCGGCGCCTCCTCGATGACACCATCACCGCCTACCCCGAGGAACCCATGCCCTACCTCCGTCGGGGCACCCTCCTCATGGTCGACCAGACACTGCTCTCGGACGCGCTCGAGGACCTGACCCGTGCGATCGAGTTCGACCCGGCCAACCCCGACGCGTTCCGCTTCCGGGCGATGGCCTACACCGCCATGGGTCGAGAGAGCGAAGCGACCGCCGACATCATCGCCGCGACACGCGCCCGCCCCCTCGACGACCAGATCCGCCTCGCCGCCGCGACGCGTCTGGTCGAGATGGGCCGCGAGGATCTCGCCGCCGATGTCATCGACGAGGGCCTCGAGCGTCAGGCGGGCAACCTCCGCCTGCTCTTCAACGCCGGGCGCATCTTCGCCGGCGCCGAGAGCCACCTCAAGGCGGTGCAGTACTTCGAACAGGCCTGGGACCAGTCGCGAGACGCATCGATCGCAGGCCCGCTCATCGCCTCCATGCTCGAGATCCCGAGGCCCGACCTCCGCGCCGCCCGCCAGATCGCCTCCGACAGCGCGCTCGATCAAGAGAGCCCGTCCGTGCTGATGATGCGTGCACGCATCGAGTCCGCGGGCGACAACACCGGCGCGACCGAGAGCCTGCTCACCGAGGCCTACCTGGCCAGCCGCGACAACCCGCAGGTGCTCGTGCCCTGGGCGCAATCGCTCGAGACCCTCCTCGGCGACCGCGACAGCGCGCTCGACTACCTCACCAGGCTCGACGCGAGAGAGAGCCTCTCGCCCTGGGGACGCTTCGCGCAGGCCAACGTCCTCGCGCAGGCCGACGACGGGCGGTCGCAGGCCCGCCAGATCCTCGCCAGCCTCATCAACGCCTCGCCCGAAGGCCCGCTCAAGCTCGCCGCCATCAGGCTCCGCAGCATCGCCAACTACCAGGACGGCGAGCACCAGGCCGCGATCGATGACATCCGCGCGGGTCTGGCGATCGCCCCCGACGACCCCGAGTTCAACAACAACATCGCCTACATCCTGAGCGTCGAGCTGGATCAGTCCGCCGAGGCGCTCCCCCACGCCCAGCGCGCCGTCGAGCTCGCCCCCGAGAACCGGGGATACCTGGACACCCTGGGCACGGTCTATGTCCGCGCGGGCGAGCCTGAGAAGGCAATCGCCCCACTCGAACGGGCCTTGATGCTCGCAACAACCGATCCCGAGAGAGCACCGGTGCTGGTCCATCTCGCCGAGGCGAGGCTGGCCACAGGCAACCGCCCGGGAGCGGAGGACGCCGCCAACGAGGCACGAGACATCCTCGAGTCGCTCGATGACCCGAACGAGAACACCCAGGCCGAGCTCCAGCGCGTGCTCGACGACCTGAACAGCCCACGCTGATCGGACACCCCGGATCGAGACGCCATGACCACCGCCCCGACACAGACCACCCGACCGAGCCGACCGACGCCGCCCAGGCCCGCCCCAGCGGGCCAGCCGTCGTCGCAGGTCAACATCGATCCCATCAAGCTCCTCAAGAAGTACTTCTTCCTGCTGGGCGTCGCGGGCGTCCTGGGCGTCGCGGTGGGCATCGGGGGCTACATGGTCCTCCTCCGCGTCGCCCCGCAGTACAAGGCCCAGACCATCTTCGAGGTCGACCCGCCTCGCAAGACCGTCGCCACCGCCAACACGGGCGACGTCAACAAGGCCGAGCTCGAGCGCTACATGGCCTCGCAGGCCCAGGCCATCATCTCCAGCCAGGTCCTCGACCGCGCCGTCTCCGATCCGACGCTGCTCAGCGAGGCCGCGAACTGGTGCGCCCCCTTCCTCGACAACAACGGGCGTCTCATCTCCGCGGATGCCATCATGGAGCTGCAGGAGACCCTCGTCTCGCGCCCGATCCCCAACACCAACTACATCCAGCTCGAGCTGGGCTACTCGAAGAAGAACGATGTCTACACCGTCGTCGCCGTGGTCACCCGCGCCTACGAGCGTTTCCTCCGCGAGGTCACCCGGATCGACCAGCAGCCCGTCCGCGACCAGCTCGGCCAGCGTCTTAAAGAGCTGCAGGACAGCATCGAGCGCGACCAGAACGCCATCGACCGCCTGCTGCTCGAGAACCAGATCGAGTCGGTCGACGCCAAGCTCACCGAGGCGGGCGAGGAGCTCGACCTCGCCGTCCGCGACCGCGCAAGCGTTCAGGAGCAGATCTCGGTCATCGAGACGCAGATGGAGGAGTACCAGCGCGAGCTCAACGACCCGACGGGCGCGCAGATCCCCGACGACATCCGCCAGCGCGTCCAGCAGAACCCCCTCATCCAGAGGCTCGAAGGCCAGCTCCAGGACGTCATGGCCCGCCAACGCTCCCTCGAGCGCCTGGGCTTCGGCGCCGAGCACCCCTCGCGCAAGGCGATCCAGGCCGACATCGACGGCCTCCGCGAAGAGATGGCCTCGCGCCGCGTCGAACTCCAGGAGCAGGAGTTCGACAACGCCATCAACAGCCTCCGCCTCTCGCTCGCCCAGGCCCGGGCTCTCGAGAGCGACCTGACCGGACGCATCGAGGTCGCCCAGGAACGCCTGACCGAGATCGCGCGCATCGGGCAAGAGGTCGCTGCCCTCCGCCGTTCCGTCGAGCAGAAGCAGGCCCGTGTCTCGAAGACCGAAGAAGACCTCGACGAGGTCGAGGGCCTGCTCAACGTCGCCGAGCAGGGCCGGGTCACCGTCTTCCAGTCCCCGCGCGTGCCCCAGCACCTCGCCTGGCCTCGGCGCATCGTGGTCGTCCCGGCGGGCTTCCTCATCGTCATGGGGCTCACCACCGGATTCATCCTGGTCCGCGAGCTGCTCGACCAGCGCGTCAAGGGCCCCGCCGACATCGCCATGATCCCGCGCACGCCCGTGCTCGGGATGCTCCCCGATGTTGCCGAGGACCCCTCGCGCCCCGAGCGCGCCGAGTCCGCCTTCCACGACCGCCCCGCGGGCGTCTTCGCAGAGAGCGTCCGCCAGCTCCGCATCGCGCTGAGCACCAAGGTGCAGCAAGCAGGGCACCGCTCCGTGCTCATCGTGCCCGCCTCGCCCGAATCGGGCGGCACGACTCTCGTGACGAACCTCGCCGAGGCCATCAGCCGCGCAGACGCCCGCGTCCTCATCCTCGACGCCAACCTCCGCCGGCCCGCGGTCCACAAGCTCTTCAACCTCGACCCCGCGCCGGGCCTCGCCGACGTGCTCGCCAAGACCGCCGAGGTCGAGGACGCTCTCTGCAAGACCGACAACGCGAACCTCGACGTCATGACCGTCGGCTCCAGCGAGCACCGCGTCTTCGAGCGGCTCTCGACCGAGACCATGAGCGAGCTGCTCGCCAGGCTCGAGGCCCGCTACGACCTCGTCCTGCTCGACGTCGCGCCCGCACAGGTCGCGGGCGATGCGGCGGGCCTCGCCAACCGCGTCGGAGGCGTCGTCCTCGTCACGCGCGCGATGGCACAGAAGCGGGGCCTCATCGCCCGACTCAAGAACGAACTCTCCGGCACCAACGCCGAGTTCCTCGGCGTCGTCGTCAACGGCGTACGCTCCGCCGCAGGCGGCTACTTCAAGCGCAACATGCGCGAGGCGCACGCCTACCAGCACAAGGCCAAGAAGACCGCCGCCGACGCCTGACCCGACGGAGACACCCTCAAAGTGAGCGAGGCGTCAGCGAAACCAGGAATCCACGCCCTCGTCACCGGGGGCGCGGGGTTCATCGGCTCGCACCTCACCGAGCTGCTGCTCGGAGAGGGCGCCAGCGTCACCGTCGTCGATAACCTCTCCACGGGCCGACTCGCCAACCTGCCCGACCACGATCGCCTGCGCGTGATCGAGGCCAACCTCGCGGACGTGCTCCCCCACCTCGGTGCAGAGGTGGGCCCCGTCGACGAGATCTACCACCTCGCCGCCGCCGTGGGCGTCAAGCTCGTCATGGACAAGCCCGCCGAGGCCATCGAGACCAACGTCGCCCTCACCGCCGAACTGCTCACCGCAGCCCTCACCGCTGGACCAGCAAGCGCGCCGTGCCCAACGCTCATCGCGTCCTCCAGCGAGGTCTACGGCAAGGGCACGGGAGAGGTCTTCAGCGAGGACGACGACGTCGTCTACGGCCCCACCACCGTCACCCGCTGGTCTTACGCAGCCAGCAAGGCGCTCGACGAGCACCTCGCGCTCGCGCACCACCGCGACCATGCCCTGCCGGTCGTCGTCGCACGCTTCTTCAACACCGTCGGCCCGCGCCAGGTCGGCGAGTACGGCATGGTGCTTCCACGGTTCGTCGACGCCGCCCTCGCGGGCGAGCCGCTCACCGTCTTCGGGGATGGCTCGCAGTCGCGCTGCTTCGCGGACGTCCGCGACGTCATCCGGGCCCTGCCCGCGCTGCTGCGCCGAGACGGATGCCGAGGCCGGGTCTTCAACATCGGCGCCGACACGCCCATCACGATCCGCGAGCTCGCCGAGACCGTGATCCGCGTGACCGGTTCGGAGTCCGAGATCGCGACCCTGCCCTTCAGCGCGGCCTATCCGAACGGGTTCGAGGACCTCAAGCGACGCAGGCCCGATCTGAGCCGTATCCGCGAAGCCATCGGCTTCGCTGCTGAGACGCCGCTCGAACAGACCATCGCCGATCTCGCGGAAGCCAGGCGTGCCGAGCCCGAGGCCGCCCGATGATCCCGGTGCTCGCACAGCTCGCCAACGACTTCCTTGGCACCGTTCCGAGCGCCGCCGCCGAGCAGCCGCTTACCGAGACCGCCGAGGTCGTCACACGCACCACCATCTTCAACGGCTATGTGGGCGTCTTCGTCGTCGCGTTCCTCACCACGATCATCGCGACCCCGATCATGCGACGCCTCGCGGTCGCCAACGGCATCATCGACAACCCCTCCGACCCGCGCAAGGTCCACAGGATCCCCGTCGCGTATCTGGGCGGTGCCGCGGTCTACCTGGGCCTGGTCGCCGCGATCTTCTTCAGCATCATGGCGGTCCGCTACCACTGGCTGGCCGACTTCCATCCCTCCGAGCACACCCCCCTACGCGCCCAGCGCATCATGCCCTGGTCGATCATGCTGGGCATGACGGTCATCATGCTCGTCGGGCTGCTCGACGACATCGTGGGCATCAGCCCGCGCCTGAAGATCGCGGGCCAGCTCTTTGCCGCCGCCGCGCTCGCCGCCGACCAGATCGGCGTTCAGGTCGCCCGGGGCTTCATCATGCCCGTCGCCGAGACACTGGGCATCCCCACCGTCGAGCTTCCTATCGCGGGCACCGACCAGATCATCGAGACCGTCGGCTTCGCGATCCAACTGCCCAACGCGATCCCGATCTTCGGCGAGGCAATCAACTTCGATCTCGTCTACTGGACCGGCGCCGCGCTCATCGCGCTCTTCGTCCTGGGCGGGTGCAACGCCTCCAACCTGATCGACGGGCTCGACGGCCTGCTGTCGGGTGTCACCGCCATCGCCGCCGCCGGCATCCTCGTCATCGCCCTGGGCCTCGCCCTGGCCGACGACGGGCCGCGCGACACCCAGCGCGTCGTCCTCGCTCTCGCACTGATGGGCGCCTGCATGGGCTTCCTCCCGCACAACTTCAACCCCGCCAACATCTTCCTGGGCGACTGCGGCAGCCTCCTGCTGGGCTACTGCACCGTCGTCCTCATCCTCATGCTGGGCGACACGGGCAAGACCCACCTCGTCATCGCCGGGCTCGTGATCTACGCCATCCCGATCATCGATACGACGCTCGCCATCGTCCGACGCAAGATGGCAGGCAAGAGCTTCTCAGAGGCCGACGCCGACCACCTCCATCACATGCTCAAACGGGCCTTCGGCGTCAAGGGCGCCGTCTTCACGCTCTACGGCATCGGCCTTGGCTTCGCCGCCCTGGGCGTCGCAGCCAGCTTCGGGCGCGCACGGCTCGTCTACGCCCTCATCCTGATCTTCGCCAGCTACATCGGCGTCACCGCCATCAAGATCGCCCGACGCAAGGTCATCGAACAGCAGACCCACGCCCGCACCGGAGGCTTCCACCCCGCCGAGACCGGGCGCCCAAGCAAGGTCGACACCCACGGGCCCGATCCCGCCCGACCCGAGACCGAGCCCGCCGGCACGACGTGAACCGATCCGACAGGCCCTGTCCCCTATACTCACCGCCATGCGTTCCATCGCCCTCATGAACCAGAAGGGCGGCGTCGGCAAGACCACCACCACGGTCAACCTCGCCGCGGCCTCCGCCCGCCTCGGCAAGCGAACCCTCCTCGTCGATCTCGACCCGCAGGCCCACGCCACCCTCCACCTCGGCGCCGACCCCAGCGCACTCGATGGGTCCGTCTACGACCTGCTCCTCGATCCCACCCACGACGCGGCCCACCCGCTCATCACCAGCCGAGACAATCTCGCGCTGCTCCCCGCTGAGACCGATCTCGCCGCGGCCGAAACCGAACTGCAGAACGCCCCCGACCGCCAGCACCGCCTCGGGCGCGCCCTCGACCGGCTCCGCGACCGCTTCGACCTCGTGCTGCTCGACTGCCCGCCCGCGCTGGGCCTGCTCACGCTCAACGGGCTCGCCGCCGCGACCGAGGTCCTGATCCCCATGCAGGCCCACTTTCTGGCCCTCCAGGGCGTCAGCAAGCTGCTCGAGACCGTGCAGCTCGTCAGAGGCTCGCTCAACGACCGACTCGCCGTTGCGGGTGTCGTGCTCTGCATGCACGACCACCAGACCACACTCAGCCAGGAAGTCGTCGCCGATCTCAACGAGTTCTTCGAGTCTGCGCGAGGCACCGACGTCCCCTGGAACGCCGCGAAGATCTTCGATCCTCCCATCCGGCGCAACATCAAGCTCGCGGAGTGCCCCAGCTTCGGGCAGACCATCTTCGAGTACGCCCCCGACGCCGCGGGCGCGAAGGACTACGAAGCGCTCGCGAGGAGCGTGCTGGGCCTGACCGACGCGCCGACGACACCCGAGCCCGAGCCGCCCGTCGTGAACATCCGCCCGCAGGCGATGAACCAGCCCAGCGCCCCCGACGCGATCGCCCCGGATCAGCCCGCGTGAACCCGAAGCTCATCCGCACCGGCGCACGCCTCGCCTTCCCGGTCTACGCCCTGGTTCTCGTGACCGCCACACACTGGCCCCAGCTCACCATCGAGGGCCCGGTCCCCAGGCCAGACCTCTACATCCACCTCGCCGCCTTCGGCCTCTGGACCTGCCTGCTGATCGCGACCGAGCTGCTCGGCCCGTGGCGTTCGCGCGCTGCCGTTGGGAAGTGCGTGGTCATCGCGCTCGTCTACGCCGCGATCGACGAAGGCACCCAGGGCATCCCGGGCCTGGGGCGGACGGTCGCGCTCGACGACTACCTCGCCAACGCGGGGGGCGTCCTGCTCGCGGGCATCGCCGCGCTGATCGCCGGGGCGCTCTTCAAGACCAGCCGCGCCGCCGATGCCTGACCTCGAACGCAACACGCGCACCGTCGCAGGCATGACCCTGCTCAGCCGCGTCTTCGGCCTCGCCCGCGACCTCGTCCTCGTCCGCATCTTCGCAGACACCCCGGTCGGCTCCGCCTTCAACGCCGCCTTCGCGCTGCCCAATCTCTTCCGGCGCCTCTTCGGCGAGGGCGCCCTCTCCGCCGCCTTCATCCCCCGCTACACCACGCTCCACCGCGACGACCCCGAGCTCAGCCGCAAGTACGCGAGCCTCGTCATCGCCGCCCTCGTCGCGTTCACCGGCGCGCTGACCATCGCGGGCGAGCTCGCCCTGCTCGCGTGGCTCACCAGCGAAGGCGACGACCCCGACCGCGCGCTCTCCATCCGCCTCATGATGCTCCTGCTCCCGCTCATGCCCCTGGTCTGCACCGTCGCGATCCTGGGGGGCGTGCTCCAGGTCAACAAGCGCTTCGCGGTCCCCGCCGCGGCACCGATCGTCCTGAACGTGTGCATGATCGCAACCGCTCTCGGGGCAATCGCAGCGGGTGCCGACGCGCACCGAGCCGCACACGCCATCGCGCTCGCGACCCTCGCAGCCGGCTGCATCCAGCTCGCATGGGCACTGCTCGCCCTCCGCCCGCTCGTCCGCCTGACCACCGCGTTCACAGACGCCAGGGACGAGGCATCGCAGACGCTCCGCCGGTTCCTCCCCGTCCTCCTGGGCATGGGCACCCTCCAGCTCAACACCCTCGCCGACACACTCCTCGCGATGTGGCCCGTCTGGATCGGCCCGACCCTCCTGGGCAACCCCGTGCCCATGGACGACGCGTCCAACGCCGTCCTGGGCTTCACGCAGCGCCTCTACCAGTTCCCTTTGGGCGTGTTCGGGATCGCGGTCGCGACCGCGGCCTTCCCCCAACTCGTCCGCGACGCCAAGGACCCCACCGCCTTCGGCGCCACGCTCGTCCGTGGGCTCCGCCTCAGCCTCTTCATAGGCCTGCCCGCCTCCATCGGCCTCTGGCTGGTGCGCGACGACCTCGTCGCCGTCATGTTCTCCGGCGCCGGAGGTTTCTCCGAGGACGGACTCACCCGCGCCTCCGCGGTCCTCGCGGGCTACGCCCTTGCTGTCTGGGCCTACAGCCTCAACCACCTGCTCACCCGCGCGCT
>JANQQZ010000006.1 GCA_028284805.1 Phycisphaerales bacterium | reverse complement strand
CGTGGGCGAGAGCCTCACTCCGGAGATCGCGATGCGGTTCGCGGGGGCGTTCGGGACATGGCTTTGCGACAACGTCGAGAATGCCGAGCCGTACGTCGTGATCGGTCGAGATGGACGGGCCGGCGGTGAATCGACATACACGGCTGTCATCAGCGGTCTTCTTGCGACGGGATGCCGAGTGTCCCGAGCCGGTGTCGCGATGACGCCGACGATCGGCTTTCTTGCCGATGCCAAGCGAGCAGACGCTGCAGTGGTCATAACAGCGAGTCACAACCCGGCTGAGTGGAACGGCATCAAGCTGCTCTTGCGTGACCGGGGGGCTCTTGTGGAGACAGATGGCAGGGTCGATGTCGAAGGTGTTTCTGTCGAAGCCGCAGCGCCGAATGCCGACCTTGCTGCCGAGATCATCGAACGGTTCCAGTCGAAGATCATCCGGTACGTGCCGCAGGTCGAGGCGCAGGAATCAACGGTCGAGGACGACGAGCTTGACCCACACTGCCTGCGGGTGAAGCTCAGGCTCGAGGCGATTCTGCAAGTCGATGACTGGGGCGGGTTCGTGGGTGGTCGCGTCTCGAAGGTTGTGATCGATGCGGTGAATGCCTCCGGCGCGGCCATCGATCATGCGTTCTTCGACAATGAGCCGATTCAGCTTGTCGCACTCGCAGACAGCACGTCCGGCGTCTTCCCCCACACTCCCGAGCCCACCGCCGAGAACCTGTCGGGCGAGGGCGGGCTCTGCGATGCCGTGCCGGGGCTCAAGGCCGACGTCGGATTCGCCCAGGACCCCGACGGCGACCGCCTCGCGATCGTTGACGAAACCGGGCGGTACATCGGCGAGGAGTACACGCTCGCGTTGTGCGCAGTATCGATCCTCGAGGCCCGGAAGGCAGCGGGGGAGTCGTTCGATGATGTCGTCCTCTGCGCGAACCTCTCCACCAGCCGGATGATCGACGACATTGCCGCGAGCTACGGCGCACGGGTCGTGCGCACGGCCGTGGGGGAGGCCAACGTCGTCGAGGCCATGAAGCGGCTCAAGCGCGAGGGCAAGACCGTGCTCCTCGGCGGCGAGGGCAACGGGGGTGTGATCTGGCCCGAGGTGACCTACGTCCGCGACTCGCTGGGCTCGATGGCCCTCGTGCTCTCGCTCATGGCCCGCGAGGGCAAGACCGTGAGTGAGCTGGTGGCCGGTATCCCGAGCTACGCGATCGTCAAGCGCAAGCAGCCGCTGGCGAAGAAGACGGACGCCCAGCCCGCGATCGAGCGCATCGCCGCGGCTTATGCGAGCGAGCGCGTCGATACCCAGGACGGCGTGCGCGTCGACTTCGACGACAAGAAAGCCTGGGTGCACGTCCGCGCGAGCAACACCGAGCCGATCCTGCGGCTCATCGCCGAGGCGGAAGACGAGGCGACTGCGAACGACATACTCGACGATGTCGCGAAGCTGGTCGGGGGCTGAGCCCTACTCCTGATCGCCCACGACGATCAGGGGGACGAGCACACGCTCGCCGCCCAGGGTGCCCTGCGTGCGAGGGGCGTCGGTCTCGAGTTCGGCCTTGACGATGGTGTCGGGCGCCTCGGCCGCGAAGAAGCCCCCGCCGCGGAAGCTGTCGCCGAACTCGTCTGTGAAGCGGGTCAGAGGGAGGCGGATGGTCTCGCCCACCGCGAAGCCCTCGATCTCGGCGGAGTACCACTGGTTCAACCAGATCCGGCTCGGTCCGAAGCTGCGGGCGGTGACGTTGGTCATCTCGACGCGGCGCGTCTCGCGCACGAGCTGGATCGTGCTGGGCTCGGTGCGGACGAGGATCGAGGGGTAGCTCACACCAGGCTTGAGCGGGCCGCTCGACGAACAGGCGGTCAGCCAAGGGGTGAGCAGCAGGGCGAGAGCGATGACAGGGATCGTGCGCATGTCCCCTATCGTTCGGCTCATGGGCTGCCAGAGCAACAACGCGACGCCAGCGGAGGCCGCGATCGCCCCTGGGAGCGAGGTTCTCGACCCGCGCCGGTGCGCCGAGGAGGTCGCGGCGAGCTTCGGGGGCCTCGGCATCGATCCCCGCGTGCCAGAGGCCGTTCCTGGGTTCGATGCCCCGTTCTTTCAGGCAGGCCTGGCGGGCTACTCCGACGCGGCGATGCGGATCGTCGCCCGGCGTCACGGGTGCCCCGCGTGCGTCACCGAGGCCCTGCTCGACCGCACCCTGCTCGCGGGCGGGCGAGGCTTCGCGAAGGCCGATCTGGGCGAGATCCACGACAACGTGCCCGGAGGTGACGAGGACCACCCTCTCATCGGGCAGATCATGGGCTCCGAGCCCGCGGAGATGGCGGCAGCCGCTCTCAAGATGATCGAGCAGGGCAAGCGCTCCGAGCGCGACTATCGCGATCTGGCCTACGAGGACATCACTCGGCACGTCGTGCGGGCATCGCTGGCCGAGCACGACGATGTTGCGCCGGTCCGGCGCACGTTCGCCGCGATCGACGTCAACCTCGCGTGCCCCGTGAAGAAGATCGCCAAGAAGGCGCGCGGCGGGCACTGGCTCGCGGCGCCCGAGGGCGCGGTCAAGATCCTCGAAGCGGTGCGCGAGGCCGTGCCGGCGGGCATCCCCGTCACCGTCAAGATGCGCCGGAGCTTCGACGACACGCCGGAGATGGTCGAGAGCTTCTGGCGGATCTTCGACGCGGCGTACGACATGGGCTGCGCGTGGGTCACCGTGCATGGGCGGACCGTCGAGCAGAAGTACGTCGGCCCGAGCCGGTGGGACCTGCTCCGCGGGATCCGGGAGCAGAGGCCCGATCGCGTGATCTTCGGCTCAGGCGACGTCTGGTCGGCGGGCGAGATCTTCCGGATGATCCGCTACACGGGCCTAACCGGCGCGAGCGTCGCGCGGGGGTGCATCGGCAACCCTTGGATCTTCCGCCAGGCCCGTGACCTGATGGCGGGGCGTCAGCCAGCCCCTCCGACCATCGCCGAGCAGCGGGCGGTGCTCGAGCAGCACTTCGAGTTGGCGCTCAGGGTGAATCGCGCGACGATGCGCGACCCCGAGAAGCACACGGGCAAGACGATGCGGAAGTTCGGGATCAAGTTTTCGCACCATCACCCGGACGGAGAAGCCGTCCGGCGGAAGATGATCGCGGTCTCGTCGGTTGAGGACTGGCATCAGGTGCTCGCGGAGCACTATGAGGATGCTGCGCCCCCAGCCGCACAGGCGGACGCGGGCGCGAACCGGGAGGTGTCGGTATGACGCGGAATGCGATTCTGGCGGCGGTGGGTATCGGTGTGTCGGCTGTTCTGGCGGGCTGCAGCAGCGGCCCCCGCGCGGGCGAGCCGGCGCCGTCGTTCTCGGCGATGGACAGCCAGGGGCAGACCGTTGAACTCGCGAGCTACGAGGGCAGGGTGACGGTGCTCGATTTCTGGGCGACCTGGTGCGGCCCGTGCCGCAAGGCGATGCCCCACGTTCAGGCGCTGCACGAGCAGTACGCCGACAACCCGGACGTTGCGGTCGTGGGGGTCCACGTCGACGCGAACTACCGCTTTGCGAACCCCGCCGACTACTTCGATGACAACGGCTACACATTCGATCTGATCCCCGACGGGCGCGAGATCGCCGCGGCGTATGGGGTCTCGGCCGTGCCCCAGTTCGTCGTGATCGACTCTGAAGGCACCATCGTGCACCGCCAGACCGGCTTCGGCGAGTCGGACATCGAGGACTTCAGCCGGATCATCGACGCCCAGCTCGCCGGGGATGCGGGGTGAGGTGCGCGGGCGCGGCGGGCGCGCTGAGCTGGTTGATTGCCTTCGCGTGCGCCGCCGAGCCCGAGTTCCGTGTGACGATTGCCGAAGGGCTCGTCGACCGTCCGGTGCAGGGAAGGCTCGTCGTCTACCTGGTCGACGAGTCGTCCTCGATCGACGACTCGCCCGCCGACGCACCGTTCTTCAGCGCTCCCCAACCCATGCTGGGCGTTGACGTGCCGCGATGGGAGCCCGATCGGGGCGTGCTCGTGGGCGCTTCGGCCGATCGGTTCCCGGTTGGGGGCATCCCGCCCGGGTCGTACCGGGCCCAGGCCGTTCTGGACCGGCACGGGCTCGACAGCCGCTGGGAGCGCGAGCCTGGCAATCTGTTCTCGGGCATCGCGCGGTTCTCGTTCGAGGAGGGCGAGTCGCCCGTGGTCACGCTCAGGCTCGACGATGCGGTCGGAGATGCCGCACCGCCCGCTGGCGGACGCGCCGAGTTCCGAGCATTCGAATCGCGGCTGCTGAGCGATGCGCGCGAGACGCGCGTGGTGATCGACGCGGGCGTCGTCCCGCCCATCGACGCCGAACCCGGGCGCCGGTACCCGGTCGTCTACGAGGTGCCGGGGTTCGGGGGCACGCACGCGTCGGCCGCCCGGCGCGCCCAGCAGCTCGCCTCGGCGCGCCCCGGCTCTCCCCTCGGGCGGCTCGCGCGCTCGGCGTTCTGGGTCGTGCTCAACCCAGAGGGGCCCAACGGGCACCATCTGTTCCGCGATTCGCGCGCCAACGGCCCCATCGGCCGTGCGCTGGTCGAGGAGGTGGTCCCCGCGATCGATCAGTTCTATCCCACGATCGCCGAACCCGGTGCGCGCATGCTCCGCGGGCACAGCTCGGGCGGGTGGACCGTGATCCACCTCGCGCTGAGCTACCCAGACACGTTCGGCGGCGCGTGGTCGAGCGCGCCCGATCCTCTCGACTTCCGCGCGTTCCAGGCGGTGAACATCTACGACGACGAGAACATGTACACCGACGCGTCGGGCACCACTCGCCCTAGCTACACGGACTCGTCGGGCGTGGTGCGCATGACCATCGCCGACGAGAACGCGATGGAGACCGTGCTCGGTCCGCACAACACCAGCGCACAGCAGTGGGACTCCTGGCAGGCCGCGTTCGGCCCGGTCGACGACGAAGGGCGGGCGGCCCGTCTCTACAACGAGCGCACCGGCGTCATCGACCGAAGCGTCGCCGAGCGGTACCGCCGGGCCGATCTCGCAGATCTCGTCCGTCGCGATCCGGGCGGCGCGGGGCGCGTCGCGCGGGACCGCGTCCGGGTGATCGTGGGCGACGCCGACGAGTTCGATCTCGACGAGGGGGTCCGCCTGTTCGTCGAATCGCTGGGTGGCTTCGGATTCGAGGACGAGTCGGGCTGGTACGCGATCGTGCCCGGGGCGACGCATGGCTCGGTGCTGCGGTCCGACGCGGCCCGCGAGCTGCTCGAGGACCTCGCCGGGCACGCCGAACGCCAGATCGACGGCGACTAGACGCCCGGCGCCGGTCCGAGCTAGTGTCCGTTCTTGCATCGGCGGGCCGGGTACCCGGTAGATACCGCCGCGGAACACCTTGCTGCTTGGGCTCATCGAGGGGACACGGATCATGCGAATCGGACAGGTGCTGGCGTTGGCGATCGCGACTCTGGGCACGGGCGGCGCCGCCGCACAGCCAGGCGATACGCCGCTCATCCCGCGCGACGTGCTGTTCGGCAACCCCGAGCGGGCGGGCGTGACCATCAGCCCGACCGGCCAGCACCTCAGTTGGCTTGCGCCGCTCGAGGGCGTGCTCAACGTCTGGGTCGCCCCGGTCGACGACCTGGATGCGGCCAAGCCCATCACCGACGACGACTACCGCGGCATCCGGCAGCACTTCTGGGCGTGGAACGGCACGCATGTGGTCTACCTCCAGGACACCGGGGGCGACGAGAACTTCCTCGCCTATAGCGTGAACGTCGAGACCGGCGAGCGCATCGACCTCACTCCGTTCGAGGGCGTTCGGGTGCAGGTCAACCAGGTCTCTCCGCGGTTCCCCGACGAGATGATCCTGGGCATCAACGACCGCAACCCTCAGCTGCACGACCTCTACCGGGTCAACGTGGTCACGGGCGAGCGCACGATGCTCATGACGAACGAGGGCTACGCGGGCTACACGCTCGATGACGACTACAACGTGCGGTTCGCTGTCCGCTTCGAGGGCGACGGCTCGCTCTCGTACTTCGAGGTCGAGGGCAACTCGACCGTGCGGACCGACGAGGCGTTCCTGTCCGTGCCCAACGAGGACACGTTGACGACAGGCCTTGCCGGGTTCAACGCCGACGGGACCGTGCTCTACATGCTCGACAGCCGCCTGGGCAACACCGCGGCGCTGTACACCAAGAACCTGGCGACGGGCGAGACCGACCTGGTCTTCGAGCACCCGAAGGCCGACGTCTCGGGTGTGATGGCGCACCCGACCACGTACGCGATCGAGGCGGTGCGGGCGAACTACACGCGGACCGAGTGGACGGTGCTCGACGAACGCGTCGAGGCCGACCTCGCGTACCTCCGCACCGTCGAGAACGCCGAGGTGAACGTCACGAGCCGATCGAAGGACGACACGCTCTGGACGATCGCCTACACGCTGAGCGACGGGCCTGTGAAGTACTACCTGTACGACCGCGCCGCGAAGGACGCGCGGTATCTCTTCAGCAACCGCCCGGCGATCGAGGGCCTGCCCCTCGCCGAGATGCACCCCGTCGTTATCGACTCGCGCGACGGGCTCGAGCTCGTGAGCTATCTGACGCTGCCCTACGGCTCCGATTCGGACGGCGACGTGCGCCCCGACGCGGACCCGCTGCCCATGGTCCTGCTCGTGCACGGTGGCCCGTGGGCCCGCGACAGCTGGGGCTACAACAGCATGCACCAGTGGCTCTCGAACCGGGGCTACGCGGTGTTGAGCGTGAACTACCGCGGGTCGACCGGCTTCGGCAAGGACTTCATCAACGCCGGCAACTTCGAGTGGGCAGGCAAGATGCACGACGACCTGATCGACGCGGTCGATTGGGCGGTTGCCCAGGGCATCGCAGACGAGCAGCGCGTCGCCATCATGGGCGGCAGCTACGGCGGGTACGCCACGCTTGTCGGTCTGACCTTCACACCGGACACGTTCGCGTGCGGTGTGAGCATCGTTGGACCCTCGAACCTGCGCACGCTTCTCGCGACCATCCCGCCCTACTGGGCGCCGGTCATGAAAATGTTCACGACACGCGTGGGCGATCCGAACACCGAGGAGGGCTTGGCCCTGCTCGAGGAGCGCAGCCCGCTCAACTACGTTGAGAAGATCGAGCGTCCGCTGCTGATCGGGCAGGGCGCGAACGACCCGCGTGTCAAGCAGTCCGAGTCCGACCAGATCGTCGAGGCGATGCAGGCCAAGAGCATCCCCGTGACCTACGCCCTGTTCCCCGACGAGGGGCACGGGTTCGCCCGCCCCGAGAACCGCACGGCGTTCAACGCGGTCGCCGAGTCGTTCCTGAGCGAGCACCTGGGCGGGCGGTACGAGCCGATCGACGACGACCTGCTCGAGTCGACGATCCAGGTGCCGACGGGTGCCGAGGGTGTCCCGGGTCTCGCCGACGCGATGCCGACCGTCGATACCTTGAAGTAATCGGACGGACGCCCTCGCGCCGGTGTCCCAGAACATCGGCGATCGCGGGTCGCGAACGCGTATCGCTGGAAACTGTGCCGATCCCGCGGGTCAACCCGCGGGATCGGTGTATCTATCGCTCAAGGGCCAAGGCCGGCCCTCGGAGCGATGCCATGGAGACGGGTCTTGTCGGCGTTCTCGGTACGTTGATGCTCACCGGCGCGGTCGCGGCCCAGCCGCTCGACGTCGTCGCGGGGCAGGCGCCCTCGGGTGCCGTCGGCCCGCAGGTCGCCCAGCGCGTCACCGGAGGGCAGGACGTCGAGCAGGCGCGCGTCGTGCTCGAGGACTTCTCCGCACAGCACGACGCGACCGCAGAGCGCGTCCGGGTCTTCGCGCTCCCGACCGAGAACATCTACGCCCTCCGGCTCCGCGTTGTCGAGCTCGACCCGCAGAACAACGAGCTTGCCGAACTCGCGAACCAGACCGTCGGTATCGGCCGGGTCACCCTCGATAAGTCCGACCCGACGATGACCGGATACGAGGTCACGCTCGACGGCGCCATCGGCCTGCGTCTCGGTGCACGCTACGGCATCGAAGTCGCCGCACTTCTCACGAGCCCGACACTCGGGGATCCCGAGCATTCGTGGCGCTGGCACGGCGCTGAGGGTGACGGCAGCGTGCTCGTCGACGAGGGGCAGGGCTTCAGCCGCGTGGATCACCCGGGCGTCGCGTTCGAGGTGCTCGGCGAGATCTTGACACCTCCCTGCGTCGCCGACGTCAACGGCGACGGCCTGCTTTCGCCCGCGGACCTCAGCGCCTGGATCATGGCGTACAACACCCGCGACCCGCGGGCCGACCAGAACGTTGACGGCCTGGTCACGCCCGGCGATTTCAGCGCCTGGATCACGAACTACAACGCCGGCTGCTGAACATCCGCTCACAACATGTTCCCTGACAAAGACCTGTAATCCTGTCCGTAGCCTGATAGGATTTGGGTTGGCTCGCAACCGCGCAGCCAAAGGGGGCCACGGCATGAACAAGCTCCGGATCCTGACCATTCACGGCGTCGGTGGGCACGAGCAGCACACGGGCTGGCAGAACCAGTGGAAGGACACCATTCACGAGCAGCTCGCGCTAGGCGGGGTGTCGAGCGACCAGGTCGAGATCGAGGCGCTCGCGTACGACGAGCACTTTGCGGCCGATCCCCTCGACCCGGGCGACATGACTGAAGCGCTGATCCGCCTCAGTTCGAGTTGGCTGTGGACGGGCATCTCGGGGCTGTTCCGCCGACGCAGGGGCTGGTCGGTGACCGATCTGCCCGACAAGTTCTCGTGGACCGCGGGCATGGTCGTCAAGTGGGTGGACGACGACCACAACCTCCGCTCCAAGACCCGCAAGGCGCTCGCGGATCACATCGGCGCGTTCGACCCGCACCTGATTTGTGCGCACAGCCTCGGCGCGCTGGTGCTCTACGACACCTACCGGTGGCACCGGAGCGGATCCGATCTGTTCAAGGGGCGGACCGTGCTGACGTTCGGGACCCAGATCGGGCACCCCTCGGTCCGCTCGCAGTTCGGGCGGGTGACCACCATCCGCTCGGCCGCCAACTGGTTCCACGCGTACAACAAGCACGACATCGTGTTCACCGCCCAGATCCGTCTCTCCGACGCGAACTATCAGCAGCTCGATGCCGAGTTCGACGAGGACGGCAGCCTGCTCAATCACGATGCCGATCTGTATCTCAGCGAGCCTGAGGTCACCAGCCGATTCTGGGTGCCGCTGGCGAGCGATTGGAGATCCCGCACGACGAACGCGCAGCGTTCGGTTCGGAAGCCTCTGCTCCCGGCGGCGCCCGCCGCGCGCGAGGCCGCCCGATCTGAACGCCGCAGACAGAAGAAGGCCCTGCTCATCGGCATTGATGCCTACTCCGACGCCCCGCTGGAGGGGTGCGTCAACGACGCGTTTCTGGTCAGCTCGGTGCTCCAGGAGTGCGGGTTCGAGGCCGAGGACATCCGCCTGCTGCTGGACGAGCGCGCGACGGCCGAGGCGATCCGGGAGCGGATCGACTGGCTGCTCGCGGATGCCCTGCCGGGAGACGTCCGTGTCCTGGGCTTCAGCGGGCACGGCGCGTGTCTGCCCACGTACAACGCGGCCGAGGTGGTCGACGGCAAGGACGAATGCCTCTGCCCCGTCGACTTTGATTTCTCGATGGAGCGGTCGATCACCGACGACTGGCTCGTCACCCGCTACTGCGATCTGCCCGCGGACGTCTCGTTCACGATGGTGCTCGACTGCTGCCACTCGGGCGGTCTCGACCGGGAACCGGGGCGCAGGATCCGCGGCCTGCGCGCGCCGGATGACATCCGTCACCGTGCGATGCGATGGGACCCGAAACGCGAGCTCTGGGTGGACCGCAAGCTCGACGCGCGGCACCGGGCGCTCGACAAACTGGGAGGCGATGCCGAGCGGTTCGCGCAGCAGGTCTTCGGCGAGCAACTGGATACCTTCCGCATCGGTCGGGGAGGGCCCCAGCGACAGGACACGACGCGGGAGTACAACAAGGCACGCAAGCGGTTGGCCGAGCAGCAGGGCGACGGGACGTTCCCGGGCCCGTACATGCCCGTCATCATCACCTCCGCGCGCGAGCACGAGTACGCGTTCGAGTACCGGCACGGCGCAACGAGCTACGGCGCGTTCAGCTACGTTGCCGCGAAGACACTCCGCGCCCTCGGGCGGCGCAAGCGGGTCCCGACGTACTCCGAGCTCGTTGCTGCCGCGGGTAAGGAACTCGACGAGCTGGGCTACGACCAGCAGCCGGACGTGATCGGCCCTAGTGCGGTGATCGATTCGCCCGTGCCTTGGCTCGGGGGCGGTTCTGGGAACGCAAGGGCTTAGGCGGTCGGCTGTCAGCGTTGCTCCGCCGCCGGGCATCGCCCGAGGGGCAAACCCCTACACTGTCATCACAACGCACGGGGCGTCGCTCCTGTCGAGCGGCTGAGAAGCACCCGACGAACCTGATCCGGATCATGCCGGCGGAGGGATGCGATTATGACGACGTTCGATACCACCACAGATACAACGGCCCACGCCGACACCGCCAAGGCCTACACCCTCGGGGCGAACCCCGGCGCGGACAGGCCCACCGAGCGCCTGGGCGTGCCCACCCGCGGCGCGACCAACCCGGGCAACGGCCCCGCGACCACGCCGGGCAGCTTCGCCAACGCCGCGAACATCGGGGGCCCGCTGACCTTCAGCAGCCCCGACACACCCAACACACCCCAGCCCAGCCCCTACACCGCGTGGGACTTCCTGCCCGAGGGCTGGACGATCGAGGCCGTGGATTCGCACGCCCAGGGCTGCGGCGGACACAACCAGAAGCAGGGCGCGTTCATCCGCTGCGTTGCTCCACAAGGATTTGTTCCTATCACGCAGCTCGAGTCGGCGCGGCTCGGCATCGTCACGCCGCAGATGAAGCGCGTCGCCGAGCGCGAGGGGCACCTGACGCCCGAGCAGGTCAGGGATGAAGTCGCCGCGGGCCGATGCGTGATCCCCGCGAACGTGACGCACCTCAAGTACAACCTCGACCCGATGGCGATCGGGCGCGCGACCAAGACCAAGATCAACGCCAACATGGGTGCATCGCCTGTCAGCAGTGGTACAGAAGAAGAAGTCGAGAAGCTCAAGTGGGCCGAGAAGTGGGGGGGCGACACGGTCATGGACCTGTCGACCGGGGGCGACCTCGACGCCTGCCGGGAGGCGATCCTCCGGAACTCGACGGTGCCCATCGGGACCGTGCCCATCTACTCCATGATCATCGGCAAGCGCCTGGAAGACCTGGACGAGCAGACTGTGCTCGAGACCCTCGAGCACCAGGCACAGCAGGGCGTCGACTACTTCACGATCCACGCGGGCGTCCGCAAGAAGGACCTGAAGTACGTCAAGAACCGGCTCATCGGCATCGTCAGCCGCGGCGGCTCGCTGCTCGCCAAATGGATGCTCACCCACAACAAAGACAACCTGATGTACACCATGTGGGACGACATCTGCCAGCTGATGCGTCGGCACGACGTCACCTTCTCGATCGGCGACGGCATGCGCCCGGGCGGCCTGGCCGACGCCTCCGACGATGCGCAGCTGGCCGAACTCGAGACCATCGGCGAGCTGACCGAGCGCGCGTGGCGTCACGGCGTGCAGGTCATGGTCGAGGGCCCCGGGCACGTTCCGCTGGACCAGATCGAGTACAACATGAAGCTCCAGCGCCGGCTCTGCCACGGCGCGCCGTTCTACGTGCTCGGCCCGCTTGTGACCGACGTCTTCCCGGGCTACGACCACATCACCAGCTGCATCGGCGCGACCAACGCCGCCTACCACGGCGCGAGCATGCTCTGCTACGTCACGCCCAAGGAGCACCTGGGCCTGCCCAAGAAGGGCGACGTGAAAGAGGGCTGCATCGCCTACAAGATCGCGGCCCACGCCGCCGACGTCGCGTTGGGCATCCCGGGCACGCGCGACTGGGACGACGAGCTGACCAAGGCCCGCGCCGCGCTCAACTGGGAGAGGCACTTCGAGCTGGCCTTCGACACCGATACCGCCCGCGCGTACCACGACGAGGACCTCGACGTCGACACCGACTTCTGCGCCATGTGCGGGCACGACTGGTGCAGCGTGCGGATCAGCAAGGAGATCCAGGAGTTCGCGTCAGGGAAAGCGGAGGGCTTCGACCGCGGCAAGCCCGTGAAGTCCGACGCGCTCACCGAGGAGCAGCAGAAGATCCTCGAGCAGCGGGGGTACCTCAAGCCCGAAGAGATCCACAAGCTCGCCAGCAAGGTGAAGAAGGACGCCAAGCCCGGCGACGACGCGGGCAAGGCCTCGTGCCACTCCGACTTCGTGGACGCCGACGAGGCGAAGGAGATCCAGGGCGAGCCGCTGGTGCAGGTTGATGTGCGGCCGGCGATGGGGATTGCGAAGGAAGATCGGGTGGTGTAGGAGCATCTGCCGTTTAGAAAAGTGCTCCAGATCACCTGAGATGCGCGGACACTCCATTGCGATCGCACGCAGATGTGGCGCAGGAGTTGCGGCGTCCTGTATCGTCGGTGCATGGAAACCGATACATCCATCACGGAACGACTGCTGCGAGAAACCGACGATGATGAAGACGTGATTGGCGTCTTTCTTGATTGGCTTCGCGACGATGACGACGAGCTGCCTGAGTTGCCCTTTGGCTTGATCTTTCTGCTCTACTGGATCTGGAAGGCGATCACGAATGCAAGACGTATCCGCATGCGGTACGAGGGTGTCGTTCGGCTTCTTGCGTTGTACCGACTGTGGCGGCAGATCGATGGAAGCTATCTGCTCGAGGCATACCAGGTCGATGGCGGGAGCCCTTGGGGCGCAGCAAGCGGCAAGAAGGCGAACGGCCAGGGTGGCTACGAGGGATGGACGTTCTTTCGCGTTGAGGCACTCGAGTTTGTGTCGTTCGCCGGTGGGCCATTCGAACCCCGTTCCGATTTCAGAACCGATCCGCAGCGGAATCTGGGTGAGTTGCTGCTTCAAGTCGAGTAGTGCTTTGAGGGCGGAACTTCGCCCACTGTCGTCGTCGCATATAGGCGTAAAGGGGCGGCCGTCGCGGCACGCAAGCTGATCGCAGAGGTCTGAGCCGCGGTCACGCGCCGGTGAGTCCGAGGCGCATCACGAAGACAACCGCGGCTACCGCGACGCCCACACCGACGAGCGTGCAATTGACTATGACGGCCGCCAGCGGTGGCTTCGACCGTTGAGTGACCGACGGGTCCATCAGGCGCGGGAACAGGGCTTCGGTGACGAAGTCGAGGACGATCCACACGAAGAAACCCGCGAGCAGGCTGTAGAGAACCGTTACGACCATCTGCGCTGCCGCTCCCTTGCTCCGGTACGAAGCGAGCTTCTCATGGTTGCAGCGATCGAGCACGCAGGTGTTTGTGGCGGCGCAACGGGCCTCGGACGCTGGCATACGCTGTTCCCATGGCGCGTCTCTCCTCGAAAGTCTGCCTCATCACGGGTGCCGCCCGGGGCATCGGCAAGGCCGTCGCCGCCGCGTGTGTGCGCGAAGGCGCGGCCGTCGTTGCGACGGATCTGAACACCGAGCTCGGCCCGTCGGCCGCGGCGGAAGTCGGTGCGAGCTTCGCAGAACTCGATGTGCGGGACGACGCGGCATGGCGGCGGGTGGTCGATGCCGTCCTGGCCGAGCACGGTCGGCTTGACGCCGTGGTCAACAACGCGGGCATCACCGGGTTTGATCTGTCGCCGACGGGGCACGATCCCGAGTCGCTCGAACTCGATGTCTGGCGTGCGGTGATGGCGACGAACCTTGAGGGCGTCGCGCTCGGGTGCAGGCACGCGATCCGTGCCATGCGAACGAACGATCCTGGCGGCGGCTCGATCATCAACATGGGCTCGCGGTCGGGCGTGGTGGGCATCCCCGGCGCATCGGCATATGCGGCGAGCAAGGCCGCGGTCGCGAACCACACGCGGTCGGTCGCGATCTATTGCGCGGAGCAAGGCCTGGGCATCTGCTGCAACGTCATCCAGCCGGCCGCGATCATGACGCCGATGTGGGAGCCGATGCTTGGGCCCCCCGGCACGCCCGAGCACGACGCGGCGGTGAAGGCGATTGTCGCCGACTGCCCGCTCGGCCGGTTCGGCACAGCCGAGGAGGTGGCGGCGCTGGCCGTCTATCTCGCGTCGGACGAGTCGGCGTACACGACCGGCGCGTCGTTCAACTTGGACGGCGGCACGCTCGCGGGCGTTGCACGCCCGCGGATCGAGCTTGGGTGAGGGTGGGGCCGTCGCCTCGGGTGTATACACTCTGCCATGCTCATCGAGATCAACTATCGCGACGGCCAGTCATCCGAGGCTCTCGACGCGCGCATCCGCGAGGTGATCGAGTCCACTCTCGGGCACCTGACCGACAAGCTCACCCGCGTCGAGGTCCACCTGGGTGATGAGAACGCCCACAAGCCAGGCCAGGCGGACAAACGCTGCCTGCTCGAGGCCAGGCCCAAGGGGCTCGACCCGATCGCGGTCGAGGTGCACGCCTCGGACTACTACGACGCCGCCCGGGAGGCGGCCAGCAAGCTGAAGCGGGCGCTCGCGAAGAGGTTTGATCGCCTCGAGGGCTGACCGCCCCGACCACGCGTTGGCTCAGTGCGGGCGGTGCCACACGCGCGGCGGCGCCTCAGCTGCCTCGTACGGATTCGATGAACGTCTCCGCCTCCGCGATCGCCTCCTCCATCTCTTCGATCAGCGTGGTCACGTCCACGCGGATCTCCTCGAGGTCGGATTCGAGCGAGGCGATGGCCTGCGCGTTCAGGTTGTGCTTCAGGAACAGCGTCTGGTCCTTGAAGGCCGAGAGCACCGGGTCCATCTTCGCCGCGGCACGGCGCATCGCGGCGATCAGCTGCTCGTACTTCTGTTTCGTCGCCGAGAGCTGCACCTCGCTCTGCCCTCGAAGGCTGTCGCTCTCGTAGTCGTCGAGCTCGTCTTCCCACTCGGCGAACAGCTTGTCGGCGACGCGCTGGATCGTCGCGATCCGGGAGTTGACCGCCTTGGCCTTCGATTCGCTCGCCTTGTACGTCGACTCGATCTTGCGGTACTGCGCCTCGAGCGTGTCGCGGGCGTCGCCGCCGGTCGAGATCGCCAGGAGCTCGTCCAGTGCGGACGCGAACGTCTCCTTGGCCTCTTGCTGCTCTTTCCTGGCCTTCTCGACGTTCGCGACCAGTTGATCGCGTTTCGCCTCGCCCAGCACCGTCTCGCGGGCCCAGATCTTGGCCGAGGAGCAGCCGCCCAAGACAGAGGCGGCGACGAGCAGCGACAGCATCGGAATGATCAGCTTCATTGCACCCTCCCGCGTCGAGTGTAGCGGTGGGGCGTGGCATACGGTTCGTCATGCGTACTGCCACTGCCGCTGTCGCCGCGGCTTGTCTCTCGGGCCTTCTTCATGGGTGCACTGGTGTCGAGCCCGCTGTGGTCGGCGTCGGGCTCTCGACAGCCGAGGCCGGGATCGCCTTCTTCGACGGCGACGACGTGCGATCGTTCGAGCTGGTTCGGTACGAGGACGCGGTCGCCGCTGCCGATCGGGCCGCCGAAGTGCTCGAGCTGGAACTGCGGTACACCCGTTATCCGGAGGACGAGTGGCCCTCGGGCAACTGGGAGATCCGCAACTACGCGTTGCGTGGGCGTGCGGTGCTCTTCATCGAGCTCCGGGAGGAAACACCCTCGGTCACGAAGATCCGGACCGAGGCCCGCACTCCGCAGCAGCGCGGCATTGCCGCCCTGTTTACAAAGCAGCTCTTCGTTGAGCTCGATCGCTACAACGCCTACATCGAAGATTGGGCCCGCGACCCCGACAACTCGCGATACATCGACGAGTAACGCTCAGGCTGTGTCAAGATTCGAACCCGGGTCTGTCGTGAATCGCTGCGATCCGATAGGATCGGGTTGCCGGCCTTGGTCTGGTCGGCTGGGGGACGCATCATGGTCAAGGCAGGGGGCATCATCGTCGCGGTGGTCATCGCGATCGTCGCGGTTGGGTTCAAATTCTCGAACAAGTCGGACGCATCGGACGACGTACGCGAGCAGGTGACGACGCTCTTGGTCACGCTGCCCGACTACGAGCAGGCACGCGACTATTACGAGGGCCTGTGCGACACGCACCACGAGCTTGCCTTCGAGGAGCACTACAAGATGGGCTCCAGGCGGACGGGCGCGAGCTTCGACCACAACGGGTACATCCACGACCTGCTGCAACGCATGGCGGCCGACGCCCAGCGATCGGGCTACGAGCCCCAGGCTAAGCACCTGCGCGAGCTCGAGAAGGATGTCTACGTCGAAGAAGGGTCCGCCTGACGCGCGCCGTAGCGGCATCCGATCGGGGTCCCGGTGCGTATCGTGCTCCGGAGGTCGACCGATGGCGTTCGATGTCGAAACCCAGAGCCGTTGCAAGGGATCGGAGACCCGGAGTCACGGGATCCGTGTGACTGTTACGCCGGCGTTCGAGCCCGGTGAGTCGCTCGCCGATGCGGAGCGATTCGTGTTCTCGTATCGCATCCGCATCGCCAATGAGTCGGACCGGCGCGTCCAGCTTCTCCGCAGACGCTGGGTCATCATCGACAGCGACGGCGATCGCAGCGTGGTCGAGGGCGAGGGCGTGGTCGGTCAGCAGCCCGTCATCGAGCCCGGGCACGTCTTCGAGTACAGCAGTTGGTGCCCCCTGGCGACCAGTTGGGGCACCATGGAGGGCTCGTTCGAGATGCACGCCGAACCGAGCGAGACCATCCGTGTCGCGATCGGGCGTTTCTACCTGGTTGGTGACGACTCGCACCAGGCTGCCGAGTCCTACTGAAGCGAACGCATCGGGGCCTCGCGCTTCTCCCCTTGCCAGATCGACGCGTCTCACGGTTTTGCTTCCCGGACCCGATCCGTTCGGGCTGCACGGGTTGCATGGCATCTGACGACCGCGGATCGGTAGGGGGCACGAGTTCGAGGCCCCTTTCCGGGTTTGCACCCCGTCCGATTGCTACTGCCATTCTCTGGGACACTACCGACTCAGGGAGGAGCAGGATGGAAGCCACTGGGGGATCACTTGGGCCGGGCAGCATCCAGACGGGCCTCGCGGCACGGCGCATCGGCCAGCTTCAACAGCAGCAGGCTGGGGTGTTCGAGCAGCTCGCGACGGGTCAGAGAATCAACCGGGGTGCAGACGACCCCGCGGGCCTGATCTCATCCGAGGGCCTGCGGGCACTGCTTGCCGAGCTCGAAGCCGAGTCACGATCGCTTGAGCGCACCAGGCAGGCCGCGGACATCGCCGACGGCTCGCTCGGCGCGATCGGTGATCTGCTAACCGAGGCCCAGGCGCTCGCGGTGGCGAACGCAAACGAGGGTGCGCTGTCCGATGCCGAGCGCGAGGCGAACCAGCTCGAGATCAACTCGATCCTGCAGTCGGTCGATCGCCTCGCGCAGCGGAGTTCGTTCGCCGATCTGTCGCTTCTGCGAGGCGGCGCATCGCTCAGGGCCGGCGGCGACGAGATCGCGATCGCCAGCGCGGGCGTGACCGATCTGGGCGAGACAGAGATCGACAGCGAGGTCTACCGGCTCAGCGACGTCGGGTCGGGCGGGTCGCTCGACACGACGCGGGACGGGGTGAGCACGAACGCGATCGAGGTCCTGCGTGCAGCACGCGACGAGATCCTCAGGTCGCGCGGTGAGATCGGCGCGTTCGTCCAGAACACGCTCGAGCCCAGCGCCTCCGTCCTGGGTGTCACCATCGAGAACGCCGCGGCCGCAGAAAGCAGCATCCGCGATACCGAATACGCGGAGGCCACCGCAGAGCTGGCTCGTCTCAACGTGCTCCAGAACGCATCGCTGACCGCGGCGACCGTTGAGCCCCTCGACACCTCGCGGATCCTCACGCTGCTGGGCTAGACGATCCGGAACTGATGCCTCAGGTCCCGGGCACGCGGCACCGATCGGTTTCGCACGCGCTCTTTCGCCCCGTCAGCGCGAGCCGGTACCGAGCGAAGAACGCGTACACGCGATCGGCGATCAATCGGATCACAGGCAGCCGCGTCCAGCCCAGCGCCCAGCCCCAGCCCACTGCTGCGTACGCCCGGCGGAAGACCTCGACGCCCGTCACCAGCCGCCCGTCGGGCAGCACGCCGTGGATGTGCCCCATGACCGCGTCCAGCGTCGTCCCATAGCGTCCCGCATCGAACCCGGGTGCGGCGATATCGACCAACTCCAGATTGCCCCGTCCGCGGTCGAGCCTGCGCATCAGGTTCGCCTCGTGCCGACACAGCGGGCAGTCGCCGTCGATCAGGATCGTGAATTCCGGGGTGCTCATCGGTCCTGAATTCGATCTGTATCGACTGTGGATGCATCGGCGTCCGCGCTGCCGTCGGTCATCTCGGACGCGATGTGCCTGACCGCCGCCCGGATCGTCCCCCGGCCCTCGTCGTTCCACACCAGGAAGTGCCCCTGGTCATCGAGCGTGAAGGTCCGGATTGATGCCGCGTTTATCAGCGTCCGTTCCATGTAGCCCACGTTCGCGTAGGGCACCAGCCCGTCCTTTCGGCCGTGCACGACCGCGACCGGGCAGCGCACCCGATCCAGCACCTTGGCAAGTTTCCGGGTCTGCTCGGCCGCTGCGAACATCTCCTCGTTGCTGACCTTCAGCAGCCCTGGCAGCAGCCAACGCACCGGAGGCGCGCCCGCGACGTGGTTGAACCACTTCAGCTCTTCCAACTCCGGGTCGAGCGATCCCGCGACGATCACCAGCCCGCCAACCCGGTCTGGATAGTCCGCCGCAGCGCGCGCGATGATTGGCCCGCCCAGCGAGTGCCCAACGAGGATGGGCCAGCGCCCGTCGCGCTCGACGAGCAGGGGCTCGATGGCTCGGGCCTGCGCCTCGAAGCTGCCCACGGCGCCGGTGTGCTTTGCCCTGCCGTAGCCCGGGCGGTCGATCGAGATGGACTCGAACCCGGGCAGTGGCTCGACGAGCTCGTCCGCGAACGCCGTCGCGTCGCTGGGCGAGCCATGCACGTAGATGATCCGTGGGGCGTCCGCGTCGCCCGCACGCAGCATCGAGAGGCGCGTGCCGGTCTGGTCCGAGTACTCGACGCGCTCGAGCGACTTGATCGCGTCGCCCGACGACTTAGGGCCTGGCACGGTACACCCGGCGAGCAGCGCCGCGGACCACGAGAGCGCGAAGGCGCGGGCTTCTTTCTTGAACAGCACCGATCGCGCCCGCTCGCTCATCGAGAGGACAACGCGGGTCAGGGCGTGGATGTTCCAACGTGCCAAACCTGGCACGTTCAGGCGATTTCGAGGATGCGCGCCACCATCTCGGCGGACGGTCTGATGAAGTCATCGTCGGTCCAGTAACTCATATGGCTAAACGGTGTGCCGAGCCACGGGATCCAGTCCGTGTTGATGGGCATGTCAACAAGGACACGCTCCTCGAAGTCGTTGGTCTTCTTCGACATCGCGAGGTAGTGCCCACCGAGGTCGATGAGCGGGAATCCGAGGACGTCATCTTTGTCGTTGATGTTGCGCCACTGCGCGACGCTTCTGTACTTCGGTGGCAGCTTGTCCGGGAAGTCGATGGCCTCGATGGGTTTGTGGGAGTGCGCAAAAATCGGGATGTTGCACCCGAACGTAACGATGCCGGTGAGCTGCGTCGTGAAGTCAATCCCCGCATCGGCGAGCGGGTCGATCTTCGGCTCGTTCCCCTTGCTCAGCGTTTTTTTGCGCTCTTCTTCCATCTTCTGCCTGTCCCAGATGTAGTCGGTGACGACGGCACCGCCCAGCGAGTTGGCGAAGAGGATGATCGGTGCGCCCTGCTCGATCCGTGACGCGAGGCTTCTGACAGCGTTGTAGATCGACATCTGAATGCGCTTGTACACCGCGCCGTCATCGTCATCACGGTAGTCGTAGGACGCCGCATCACCCAGCGCGGAAAGCGTGAAACTCCTGAGACTGTCCCAGCGTGTATTCGATGCGATGCGTTGAAGGTAGTTGTGCTGCGACGGCCCCATGACCGAGTGATAGTCGATCGGCTGCCACGCGATGTCGAGCGGGTCGAGCGGGCTGTGCTTCACCTTGATTCTGTCGGCGATTGCCTTCGCCATGCGCAGGTGGAAGGCCGGCCTGCGCTCCTTCAAGTCGGGGTAGGGCTTGGTTGCCCTGGGCCACTTCGGCGCGAAGTCGGGCGTGCCCATGCCGTGGATCACGAGCGCACCGACCCGGCGAATCCTGCTCGGATCATCACCCTCGATGATCCTCAGGAGCCTTTCGTACGTTCTGACTTTCATGCGGCTGCTCCTTCAGGCGCTAGGCTCTGGTCGTGGACACACAGAGCGTACAGACATGGGAGAGCTTTCGCGAGCAGGCGAGGGCACAGTTGATCGGCGACGCCGGCTTACATGGCGAGCAGCAACAGGTGACGGATCGGGTTCTCGGCGGCGGCGACGCGTTGGTCGTGCTGCCCACAGGCTCGGGCAAGAGCCTGTGCTACCAGCTGCCGTCGCTCGCGGAAGCCGCCCGGCGGAGTGCGGCGGGCGAGGCGCCGGGCGTGGGGCTGGTGTTCAGCCCGCTGATCGCGTTGATGGAGGACCAGGTCGCGGCGCTGCGAGAGAAGGGCATCCGCGCGAGCTACGTGAACAGCACGCTCGACAAGCGCGAGCGAGAGAAGCGGTACGCCAAGCTGGCCCAGGGCGCGTACGAGCTGATGTACGCGACGCCCGAGCGCATGCTCAAGCCCGACTTCGTCGCCGCTCTGGACGCTCTGCCCGGGGGCGTGAACCTGCTGGCGATCGACGAGTGCCACTGCATCAGCCGCTGGGGGCACGACCTCCGGCCCGCGTATGCGCGCGTGGGCGAGTTCCGCGAGCGGCTCGGCAAGCCGACCACGGTTGCATTGACAGCGACGGCCACGGCCGAAGTTCGCGACGATGTCCGCTCGGTGCTCGGCGCGGACGAGGGCTCGATGCCGCTGTTCGCGACACCCATCGACCGCCCGAATCTGGAGCTGACCGCAGAAGATGTCTGGGACGACGATGACAAGTGCAGACGCATCCGCGAGGTCGCTGGCGAGCTGCCGGGCACGGGCATCGTCTACTTCGCGCTGATCAAGGACCTCGACCGCTCCACCGACCGGCTGAGGCGCGAGATCACCGATCGCCCCATCGCGGTCTACCACGGCAAGCTCGACCCGCGCGACAAGAAACGCGTCTACGACGAGTTTCGGGCGGCGCGGCCCGAAGACAACCTGCTGCTGCTGGCGACCAACGCCTTCGGCATGGGCGTCGACAAGCCCGACATCCGCTTCATCGTGCACGCCCAGGTGCCCGGCTCGATCGAGAGCTACCACCAGGAGGTCGGGCGCGCCGGTCGCGACGGCGAGCCATCGCGCTGCGTGCTGCTCTACTCGCAGGACGATCTGGCGATCCAGCAGCAGTTCGTGGAGTGGAAGAACCCGCCCGCGCCGCTGCTGCGCGAGATCGTGGACGTGATGCGGCGCTCCCCGCACGCCGATACGGACGCGGACGAGCTGAAGCTCGACATCGTGGGCAAGAACCGAAGCGACCGCCGCGTGGAGCACGGGCTGATCACCCTTGAGGACATGGGCGTGGTCGAGACCACGAGCGTGCGCGTCGAGCCACCTCGCTACAGGCTCGTGCGTGAGCTGGAAGAAAGCGACGTGGACGAGGGGTTCCTCGCCCAGAAGAAACGCCGCGACCTCGAGAGGCTGCTGAGCGTCGTGCAGATGACGCGCTCGGGCGATGTCGCGGGCGACGTGAACCGCTATTTCGGGCTGGGGCCCGAACAGGAGAACCGATCATGAGTGACACGCTGCACGAGGCATCCGCGGTCACGGGCGTCGAGCCCTTCCGGACCGAGGTCCACATCGGGAACGAGCCGCGGTTCGTTCAGGTGAGCGACGCACCGGGCGAGCACGGAGGAAAGGACCTCGGCGCCTCGCCCGTCGCTCAGCTCACGGGGGCGCTCGCGTCGTGCAAGACCATCACCGCCAAGATGTACGCCAATCGAAAGGGCTGGCCCCTCGAGGCCATCCGCGTCGACGTGCGTCATGTCCGCAAGACGATCGACGGCAAGCCGCGCGATGTCTTCGAGTGCGACGTGCAGCTCAAGGGCGACCTGGACGACGAGCAGCGAAAACGCATCTACGAGATCACCGCCAAATGCCCCGTGCATCAGATGCTCGTGGGTGAGACGGTGGTGGAGTCGTCACTCGCCCCCGCCTGACCGCTTCCGGAGCCTCCACCACAGCAGAAGCCCCAGCGGCACCAGCACCGCCGCCGTGGGCAGGGCGACGGTCGCCGCGCGGATGATCACGAGCACCCCGTGCCCCGCGTTGTGTCCGGCCTCTCGGGCCTCGTCGATGACCTTCGCGAGAAATGACTTCGAACGAGGCTGTGAGTTGGTGCGAGGCGGTCTCGGGGGCGGGTCGGCGACGATGAGCACGCGGACCGTTGACCACGCCGCGCGATCCACGAGTTTGGCCCGCTCCGCCATGAGCCGGTTCACCTCCGAGCGAGCCCCCGCGGACTGACGGATCAGTCCCTCCGCCTCGTTGCGTTCCGAGGTCCCGTAGTTGTGGTAGAGGTCGGAGTAGTCCCGCTCCGTCTTCTCGGCCGAGAGCATGCGGACGTCGAGATCGTCCGCCATGAGCGAGAGGTCATCGGCACGAGCTTCGGACGAGACCACCGCCCCGAGCGCCGAAACCTGCTCGAGCACGGCGTCGTACCGATCCGCCGCGACCCGCATCACGATGCCCGCCTTGGCCCGGTGCCCCTCGCCCTGGACGCTTCGCTCGCTGACGAACTCACCGGCGTTTGTATCGGCGATGGTCTCCACAGCCGAGGCGGTCGATGCGACGTCTTGCACGCGGATGCCGACATCGGCGCGCCGTTCGAGCAGGCGCCACGCGGGACGACCCATTGTGCCCGCCGCGCTGCCGGTCACAGAGACCGCGTCGCCCTCGAGCAGCGTCGCCGGACTTTGAGGCTCGGCCGGGGCCGCGGGCATCGGTGTCCGGGAGGGGCGCATGTCCGCCGATTCATCGCTTGCGAGGTTGAGGGATCGGCCGTCTGCGCGACTCCGCAGATCGATCTGGGCATCGTACGAGCCGAATGCCGCTCTCCCGTCCTGGAGCGATTGCAACTGCCGATTCAGTTCGGCATCGCGACGGACGCTCGCCGATTGCGGCAGCATCCGATCAAGTGCGCGCGTGATGTCCATCCCAGACGAGATCGGCGCGGACGCCGCCGCGGCCGTCTCGGGCAAGACGACCGGTTCCGATTCCGAACCCGGCCAGACGAAGACACTCACTGCGAGCGCGAGTGAGGCGGTGACCAGCGCACCGATCCCGGTCGCCCGTCCGATGCGTCTCCGCCCCGGGATCCGCCGCGTGCCGCGCCCGCGTTCGCGCCGAACCCGCTGCAGCGCCTCGCGCCAGAGCTCGCTCGGTTCGGTCGTGGGCTCGGTCATCTGCACCAGCTCGCGTTCGAGGTCACGCTCTGTCATGGGGTTCGGTTGGTCGCTCATGCCGACACCTCCCCGCTCTGTGCCCTGAGACCGGCTTCCACCCCCAGGCGTTCGCGCAGGCGGGCGATGGCCTTGTGCACCCGGCTCTTCACCGTTCCGATCGGCACGCCCAGGATCTCTGCCGCCTGGCTGTGCGACATGCCCCGGCAGAAGCAGAGCACCAGCGTCTCGCGCCCGGGCTCTTCCAACTCGCTCACTGCCTCACTCACACGGGGGTCGACCGCCCCGCGCTCGCCTGCGGGTTCTGGCGAGCGACGTGTGTGCTCGCGACGCGTTCGCGATCGCTCAGTCGTGCGCATGTCTCGGCACTTGTTCGTCAGGATCGTGTACATCCAGGTCTTCACGCTCGCCCTGCCGTCGTATGTGCCCGCGAAGCGGATGACGCGGACCCAGGTCTCCTGCACCGCCTCGCGCGCGAGCTCGTCACTCCCGACCAGACCCCGAGCCAGACCGATCATCGCGCGCTCGTGCCGACCCGCGAGCTCGCCCAGCGCTTCGTCATCCCCCGACACGAACCGCGCGAGCAGCATCTCGTCGCTTGGCGGCGTTTCGGAACCGTCGATCTGAAGCGAGCCCGGGTCGGTCGTCACGAACGTTCTCCGCTCATTCAGACCGCCTCGGGGGCGGGTCGGTTCGCGGAGAAGGCGGAAAACTCTCAGAACAGCAGCCGGATACCGAGTGCGATCCCGAGTTCTCGGCGGGGGCGATGCTCGAGATCCTCCGCGATCGGCAACAGGACCGATGCCTCGCCCGCCCATCGCCTGGCTTCGTACAGGACGCCTGGGGCGATCTCGAGGCTCACGTCGCCGTTCGTCTCGGCCGAGCCGATCAGCTCGAGCTGAGTGAACCACGCGTCGCCGCTCGACTCGGCATAGCTCGCGGGCGCAAGCCGGTAGAGGTGCGTTGCCGACACGCGAACGAGATCCGCCCGCCCATCACCCGGGTACAGCTGCTGCGGTGTGCTGCCGGTCGTGAGCACATACTTCGCGGTCGCGTTAAGCCCGTGCCGACCCCGGATCATGGTCAGGTTGATGCCGATCGAGGGGGTGACCGTATCGGTCGAGAACGCGTTCGCACCCGTGGGCAGCCGAGCCGCGGCTTGCACCGCCATCCGCAGCGTGTCGATGGGCCCCGTGTCATGGCGGAGGAACCGGTAACGCACACCGAGTACCGTGTCGGCGAGGCCAGACTGTGTGCCGTCGTCAGAGCCGGGTGCGTCGATCTTCTCCTGCTCGAGCGCCGTTTCACCGAACGCGACCAAGCCCGGAACGATGCCATAGGTCCCGTGCAGCATCTGGCGAAACGCATCGACGCGCCGCCCCGCGCCGGTCGGGTCGTCGCCGAAACGGTTGTAGCGGACCATCACTCGAAGCGACAGCAGCCCCGGCGCCGGCATCGTGGCCGAGGGCGAGTTCGTTGGCTGTTGTGCGCGCACGTCGTCGGTGGTGAGCGTGCATGCCAGCAGCGCGGCGAGCAAAGTTCGTTTCGGAACAAGCATCAGTTTGTCGCGAGCCCAAAGCTGACGAGTGTGAAGCCCGCGTCTTCGATCGATCGCGCGACGTCGGCAGGCGAGGGAGGCACCTTGCCGAACGTCATGGTCAGCAGCCCCGCTTCAAGGTCGAGCGATGCGGCTTCGACGCCATCGACTCCCTGGACGGTCGCGATGAGGCTCTCGGCGCAGAGCGGGCAACTCAACCCCGCGACCTGGGCAGAAGCTTGGCCCGTGTCGAACTGCTCGGGCATCACGCCCAAGGGCTGCGTCGCGCAGCCCGCGCCAAGGGAAACAGCGAGCAGCGAGAGCAAAACTGCCGCGATCGTCACGGTGGAACGGAAGGACAGCATGGTGGATCTCCTGTGTGTGTGAGGTGAATTGGCAAACAGGTAGCGATAGCTCTGCGCGCACTTGTCGCGCGAGAGCTCAGGTCTACGTTTGCCAGACACACAGAAACGCGAGCGCTCGGCCCAAGGGCTCGGCGCGCGGGTCGGTCACACACGCGGTCTGCCTCCGCGGCTGCATCGACCGGGCAACCGCTCGGACCGGTGAAGCCATCAGCGACACAACCTCCGCGGGTCGGGTCGGAATCGCCTCGCGAGGCTGCTCTTCGTCTGGCTCCGTCGCAGCACAGTCGCAGGCGGCGCCGCACACGCAGCCCTCGCAGGTGTGGGCAGCCGGGATCGGCCCGCACGCGCTGGGGGGCATCGCACGCCCGATGCAAGGGAAGGCGAACGAGTGCACGAGGAGCAACGCGATGAGCCAGAGGCGGTCGAGCATGCTCACATAAGCATACGCGATTGTCCGGCGCGGTTGTTTACGAATTGTTGTTACCTGGCCGCGGCGGTGCCCGGGTAGGAGATCCGCCCGTGATAGATCGCGGTCACGCTCTTGGCGATCGACTCGGTGATGGTGTGGAGCTCTTTGAGCGTCAGGCCGCACTCGTCGAACTGCCCGTCCTCAAGCCTCTTGCGGGCGATCGAGTGCACGAGGCTCTCGATCCGGCTGGGCGTCGGCTCGGGCATGGTGCGTGTTGCGCTCTCGACCGCGTCGGCGATCATGACGATCGCCACTTCCTTTGTCTGGGGCTTCGGACCCGGGTAGCGGTACTCGACCTCTTCGGGCATCTCGTCGGCCTGACCCGAAGCCTCTTCCTGCTCGATGGCAGCCTTGCGCGCCCGCTCATAGAAGTACTCCACGAGCGTGGTCCCGTGGTGCGCCTCGATGAAGTGGTGCAGACGCCTGGGCAGGCCGAACTCCTTGGCGAGTTCCAGCCCGTCCTTGACGTGCCCCACGATCACGAGCAGAGACATCGCCGGGCTGAGCTTGTCGTGCTTGTTGGGACCGCCCGACTGGTTCTCCACGAAGTACTCGGGCTTGTTCATCTTGCCGATGTCGTGGTAGAGCACGCCCGCGTAGGTCAGCAGTGAGTCGGCGCCGATCGCCTCGGCCGCCTGCTCGCTGATCGAAGCCACGTTCAGCGAGTGGTTGTACGTCCCGGGGGCTCGGCGTTGCAGCTCGCGGAGCAGAGGCTGCTTCGGATCGCGCAGCTCGATCAGCGTCATCCCGGTTGTGATATCGAACAGACGCTCGAGCGCGGGCAGGATGAAGAGCGTCAGCCCCATTACCAGCACGCCCGCGAACGCGGCCCACATCCCGCCGACCGCGATCAGGTGCCACCTCGGCTCGGCGCCGGGCGTGCGCCCGACCAGCGTGGCGCCGGCAAAGACCACCGCGAGCGAGGCGCCGATGGTGACGCCCGCCCGGATCAGCGACCGACGATCGCGCAGCTCGCTCAGCTGCCACGCCGCGACGACAACCCCGGCGATCATCGCCGCCAGCACCGGCGCGGGCTCGCGCAGCGCGACGGTGATCAGCAGCGACACCATGCTCCCAAGCGCAAGCGCCAGCCGTCCCTCGTACGCGATCGCCAGCACGGCCGCCACGAACACAGGCGGCCCGAGCAGCGCCAACGCCCGCAGGTCCGGCGCGCTGACCACACCGACGGCCGCGACGCAGAGCCCCGCGAGCAGCAGCCCCGCCAGCGCCGTCATCCGCTGCGGGTTCCGCCTGATCCGGGGCGCGTAGAGGCCCACGTAGCCCATGATGCCCGCCGCGACCGACGCCGCGGTCACGAACAGCCCTGCCGTACGCAGCCTGTGCGACCACGCGGGGCCTTCTGAGGCGAACCGCTGAGTTTCTGCCTCGAACAGGCGGATCTGTGTCTGCGTGACCGGCTCTCCACGCCTGAAGATCAGCGCGCCCGCGGGCGTGGTGGTCACCACGGGCTCGACCATCGCCTCGGCGGTGTCTTCCAGGGATCTCGTGTTGGCCGCGTCGAACCGGAAGGTCGGGCCGTCCAGCGCCGAGAGTACCGCGATCACGCTTGGCCGCACGGCTTCCGGGAACCGCGATCGCGCCGCGAGTGCGCCGACCCGCTCGGTCACCATCTCGGGGTCATCGAGGTCGATCACCGATGAGGCCGCCACGCGTGTCGGGCCCTCGACCAGCGTCAGCTGCACGAGGTCCGACACAGACTGCGACTGCATGCGCGCCGTCGCACCATCCAGAAGCGGGTGCCGACGCAGCAGCTGCCCGAACTCCACGACCCAGCTCGACCACGCGTCGCTGGGCTGCCCGTCTGCCTCCACCGCAGACTTGAGCACAGCGAACGATGCCTCGCTGATCGAGAACCGCCGACGGTCGTCGCGCGAGACCTCATCGAGTTTCTCCGCTCGCCCAACAATCCCCGGCAGGCTCCGCAGCGTCGAGAGCGCCTCTCGCATCAGCGCCTCGTCGGGCGTGTAGACCCTCGGGACCCGCTGGCGCGCGGTCTCGCGCTCGAACGCCGTCCGGGAGTCGTCGACGACCTCGACCGCGACCCTGGCTAGCACCGTCTCCCGTGCAGGCTGATCCGGCGCGTGCAGCGGACGCGAGCTGGACCACGCCATCACCGCGGTCGCCAGCACGATGAACACCGCTCCGATCGCCAGGCCCCAGCCGAACTCCGGGGAGCGCGTCAGGAGGCTCGCGAGTTCCGTCGCCGAGATGCCCCGCCGGCGCACGGCCAGCTTGCGGCGCGTGCGAGCCCTCGCCCCGAGGGCGCCCTTCGCGGGCGGCTTGTGTCCCTTGCTCGACGACTGCTTGGCCACCGATCAGCCCCGCCCCTCGTCGCCGTAGGCGTCGATGATGCGCTGGACGAGCGGGTGCCGGACCACGTCGGCCCGTTCGAGCGCGACGAATCCGACGCCCTTGGTCCGCTGGAATCGTCGCCCCGCGTCGATGAGCCCGCTCGTCGATGGATCGGGCAGATCGATCTGCGTCGGGTCGCCTGTGATGATCATCTTCGACCCGTCCCCGAGGCGTGTCAGGAACATCTTCATCTGCGCCACGGTCGTGTTCTGGGCCTCGTCGAGGATGACAACTGCATGGTTCAGTGTCCGCCCTCGCATGTACGCCAGCGGCGCGATCTCGAGCACGTCGGTCTCCATGAACCGCCTGATCGTTGCGAAGTCGATCATGTCGTGCAGCGCGTCGAGCAGCGGGCGGAGGTACGGGTGCACCTTCGCTTCCAGATCGCCCGGGAGGAACCCCAGCTTCTCGCCCGCCTCGACCGCAGGGCGGACCAGGATGATCTTGCGGACGCGGTCGGTCTTGAGCAGGTGCACCGCGGCGGCGACCGCGAGGTACGTCTTGCCCGTGCCCGCCGGGCCCACGCCGAAGACCAAGTCGTTGGTCCGGATCGCGTCGAGGTAGTAGCGCTGATTGTCCGAGCGAGGGCGGATGCGCTTGCCCGAGGCGTAGACGTCCAGCTCGCCCTCCCAGGAGACGGTGCCGCTGGGGCGAGCGCCGGTCGCGCGGGGGCCTGCCATGGACTGCCGGGTGGTGATGTCCGAGATCAGTTCGAGCACCTGCTGGCGATCGAGCAGGCGGTGCTGTCCCGCCTGCTCGCCCAGCTTTTCGAGCACCGCGCTGGCTGCCGCGACGCCCGATTCCGGGCCCGTCAACTGGACAACCCCATCGCGCGCGGCGATGCTGACGCCGAGTGCCTCGCGGATCAGTTTCAGGTTCCGATCGGCCGAGCCGGCCACACCGACCCAATCACCCAGCACCGGGATGCGAACCGTGACGTCCAAACCGAGTCAACTCCGGGCCGGGCTCCGCCGGCGGATCTCCGTTCCGTCTTCCCGACACGCCGTCACGTGCGCGGACTATCGGAGCATGCATCGTACGCCGGGCGGGGGCGACTCGAACCCAATCCGCCGATCCGCGGGCGTGCTGCGACTCTGGATCGCCCTCGGGCTCCTGGTGGTCCCGAGCGGGTGCACGAACCCCGGGGTACCAAACACACCCCCCCGTTCTGGCGAGGCGGCTGGGACCGTGACCGTCCGGGGGGACTGGGACGACATTCCCGCGGCGATCGACCGCGCCGCGCCGCGTGCCGCGGTCGCCCCGCTGTCCAGCGACGAGCGTGAGACCGAAACCACCCGCGAACGCACGGTCACGCTTCTTGCGGTGGACGGGCAGGTCGCCCAGGTCCGCTTCCTGGGAACGATCGATCCAGGAACATCGCCGATCACGATCGAGGCCGCGTTCGGCGAGCCTGATGACCCCGGACGGTCGGCGGCGCTGATTCGCCTGATCGCCCGCGAGCTCGAGTCGCTCGCCGGGCGGGACATCGCGCCTCGCTAACGCTCACGCATCCGCAACGCACGACGGGATGCGCGCGATCATGGTCGTCCCCTGGCCCCACACCGACTCGACCTCGACCGTGCCCTCCAGCAGTTTCACGGCGTGCTTCACGATCGCCAGCCCGAGCCCCGTGCCTCGCGGCCCGTCACCCGACCGCGCGGGATCGACCTGGTAGAACCGCTCGAAGATGCGCTGCTGCTGCGAGAGCGGGATCCCCTGCCCGCGGTCGACCACTCTCAACTCGAGCCCGCGGAGCGGATCCGAGTCGGACGGGATGACCCGACCGAGCACGCGCACCGCGGTTCCCTCCCTCGCGTACTTCGTCGCATTCTCGACCAGGTTCTTGGCGATCAGCATCAGCAGCCTGCGATCGGTGCGCAGGTACTCCAGAGCCGGATCCAGCTCGAATTCGAGCGAAACGCCGCGCTGCGCACAGGTATCGCTGTACATCGACGCCAGATCCGCCGCGAGGTCCGACAACGCAAACGGCTTGATCGCGACCGGTGCCTCGGCCGACTCGAGCTTCGATAGGTCGAGCAGGTCGCGCACGAGCTGATCCAGCTGCGTCACGTGCGTCTGGATCATCCCGATCAGACGCTCGCGCATGGACTCGTCTCCGCCCGCGGCCTGGAGCGTGTCGGCCGCGGCACGGATCGCGCTGATCGGCGTGCGCAGCTCATGGCTCGCGTTGGCGACGAAGTCGGTCTTGAGCTGCATCGCGCCGGCCAGATCGGTGATGTCGCGGATCGAAACCAGCACGTCCGTGGGCGATCCGCTGCTGGGGATGGGCGTCGCGGTGGTCTCGCAGATCCGCGCTCCGTCCGCCCTGGGCAGGCGGATCGTCGATCGCCCCCCGATCCCGCGCCGGGCGCTGGCGATCTCCTCGAGCAATTCCACCTTGGTGATCAGCTCCTCGACGTGCCGGCCAGCGGGCGTCTGCTCGAGCCCGAGCAGGCGTTGGCACCGGTCGTTCGCCAGGCGCACCACCCCGTCGCCGCCCACGAGCATGGTTGCCTCGCTCAGCGCCTCGACCAGCATCGCCGCCTCGGGGCGGCTGTGCCAGCCCCGCGACTGTTCGCGTTCCAGGTTGCGCTCCGCCCGCGACACCATCAGGGCAGCCTCGCTCGCCGCCTGTTCGAGCGTCAGCGCACGACGCAGCCCGAGCCGGTCGGTCAGCAGCCCGAGCGTCCGGCGCTCGGTCAAGGCGGGTGCCCGGAGCACCACCGCGCCCGCGACCAGCCCTGTCGCCCCCAGCAGCACCACAGCCCAGCCCGGCAGGCCCGCCTGCGAGCCAAGGATCGAGATGGTGAGCGCACCGACCGAGACCAGCAGCGCCGGTATCCGAGAGCCCTGGACCAGTGGAGTCACCATCCTTGGAGCCTAGACGTGCGCCAAAGCCCCAGCGACTCGGGCCGAAGGGCGGCCCGAACCAGGCCTACTCCCCGCCCCCGATCTCGGTCATGCGGTAGCCAACCCCGCGGACGGTCTTGATCATCGCCCCGGCATCACCCAGCTTCTTGCGGATCGCGGCGATGTGCACGTCGATCGTCCGCTCGGTCACGGTAATCCCGGGCCCGATGGCGCGCGAGATCAGCGACTGCCGCGTCAGCACGCGCCCGGGCGAGGCCATCAGCGTCGCGAGCAGGCGGAATTCGGTCAGCGTCAGCCGGACGGGGTCGTCGTCGGCGCGCACCTCGTGCCGCTCGGTGTCCACGTCGACGCCGCCCAGCGAGAGCAGCGTGCTCGGGCCGTCACGCCCCGTCGACCGACGGAGCACCGCCTCGATCCGTGCCAGCAGCACGGGCACGCTGAAGGGCTTGGTCAGGTAGTCGTCTGCGCCCGCCTTCAGCCCTGCGACCTGGTCGGTGTCGCTCGCCTTGGCGGTCAGCATCACGATCGGGATCTGCTTCGTCGCGTCATCGGCGCGGAGCTGCTCGGCGACGCTGATCCCGTCGTAGATCGGGATCATGATGTCGAGCACGATCAGGTCGGGGCGACGGGCGCCGACCATCTCCAACGCCTGGCGCCCGTCCCGGGCGACCTCGGCGTCGTACCCGCCGACGTTTAGGTTGTACCGGAGCAACTCAGCGAGATCGCGCTCGTCTTCGACCACCAGAATGTACTTGCGATCACTCACGGTGGTCCCCGCATCGATTCCTGGGGCCAGCGTAGATCATCACGCGGTCCGCGCAGGTCCGGACGAGCACCGCTTGCACATTCTTTGCGCAAGGTGGTTTGATTGTATTGTGTAAGGATCTGGGCCGCTTTCTGGGATTCACCCGGGTTCCAGATCGTGGTTTTTGAGTGGATGCGGAACCGATAACCGATGTGTACACTGCTGTCGGTAAACCGCCATGTTCAATGGCGGGCCATCAGGGGCGGCAGGATGCCTGTCCTCGCCACGGCAGCGGGAGAAGATCGAGCGGGCACGCCCCGCTCACCCCGGCGGAGCCCGGGGGGAACAGGTCCGTCGATCACTCGATCGGTGGACCCCGCCGTGTCGGCTTCGGAGCGAGCCGACGCGTGGAGATGCCGGCCGCGGGCACGACCTTTCGCGAGATCGCGCCCCGTGACCGGAACAAGAGGTGGCACGCACGCATCGGCATGGTGCCGAGTGAGATACCGCGCGTGCCGGATTGGAGTGGCAGTGCCTCGTGGGCCTGCCGTACCCGCGTCGTGGTCTATCGGTTCAGAGTCGAACCGCACGAGCGCTTTGCGACATGAGGAGTGGCAATGAAGAACGCGAACATTCGTCTTGTTCTGCTGGCGGGTATGGCATCGGCCGCCGGCGCTGTGAACGGTCAGACGCTCGATGAGACCCGTGGCTACGCCGCGGAGCTGCTCGCCGATGCCGAGCAGCGCACCTCGCTGCTCGGGGCCCCGACCTCCGCCTGGAGGGGTGACAACTTCACCATCGCCAACGCCGAGGGCACCTTCCTCCTGAACATCTCGGCCTACAACCAGACCAGGCTCAACGCCAACTTCCGCGACGACGAGGCCACCGGCACGTTCGCCAACGACGGCTTCGAGTCCGGCTTCAACCAGCCCCGCACCCGCATCATCCTCGACGGCAACGTCGTCAACCCCGACACCTTCTACCGCATCGAGTTCGGGTTCGACAACTCCGACAACACCTCCGACTCGGGCATGGGCAAGCTGCTCGACGCCTACTTCGGTCACCGCTACTCCAGCGGGCTCGAGGTGACCCTCGGTCAGCGGAAGGTGGATCTGCTCCGCTCGTTCAACCAGGCGAGCAACATGAACCAGCTCATCGAGGGCACGGTCGTCGAGAGCGTGTTCAACCCGGGCCGGTCGCAGGGTATCTTCGTCGCCTACGAGGGCGAGCAGGGCAACTGGCGCTACACCGGTGCGTTCACCGACGGCGCCGCCACCCAGAACACCGACTTCACCACCAACCCGCCCGAGGGCGACTGGGCTGTCACCAGCCGGTTCGACTTCGCGGTCCAGGGCGACATGGCCGCCTTCGCGGACTCGGTCCGTCAGTACCCGGGTGCTGACGGCGCCACGATCCTCGGTGCCAACATCCACATCCAGGAAGGCGCCAACGCGCCGCTCGTCCAGCGTGCGTACCTCATCCAGTGGGGCGGCGACATCATCTTCCAGAGCCCCGATGGCTGGAACATCTTCGCCGAATTCGTCGGCCGTTACACCGACACCGAGGGATCGCCCACCTTCAACGACTTCGGTATCGCTGTCCAGGGCGGCTTCTTCATCGATGACCAGACGGAAATCGCGGCCGCGTGGGACATCGTGAGCCCCGACGACGACCGCGGCGCCGACGTCAGCGAGTTCAACACGCTGCAGGCCAACGTCAACTACTGGCCCTTCGCGGGCAGCCGCGCTGTCAAGTTCTCGGGCGGCGTCATCATCTTCCTCGACAACCCGAGCGAGACAGGCGGGCTCGTGTCCCAGAACACCTGGCTCGGCCTGCTCGGCAGCAGCGAGGACGGCCAGCTCGCCATCACCGGCCAGGGCCAGATCCAGCTCTGATCACCCTGACATCAGTCTGATTTCTCGCAGGCCGGCCCCTGTCAGGGCCGGCCTGTCTATTTTTGGGACCTCGGAGTGATCGCGGTTCGTGGGCCACCCTGAACCGCACCCTCCGTGCCGCCGATAACGCAGTCATGCCGGGACTCCGCGCCACGATCTTGCTGACCGCCGTCGCACTCAGCGGCCTCTCCGCGGGCGAAGCCGGCGTCCCGAGCCCCGGGCCTGTTCCTCAATCGGATCCTGCGCAGTCCGTCACGGAGCAGCGTCCGGTTGATCACAAGGCATTGCACGAACGCTTCCGGAGAGCAGCGGAGGAATTCGCGCGCGCCCGCGATACCGAGCGAGCTGCCTGGGAGCTCACCTCGCTTGCCGTTGCCGGCCCTTCGGACGCGAGGCGTGTCGCTGCGCTGCTCGCAACGCTCGGTGCATCCCCTGCCGCGCCCGAGGCGAGCGCGTTCGCGGGCATGCTCGATGGTGAAGCCCCACACGGTCACGAGCGTCGCGCCGCTGCCGCTCGCCTGGTGGATGCTGCTGCCCTGCACCGTGCGCGTGCGCAGCACAGACTCGACGAAGCCATCGCAGAGGCAGCCGATGCTCTGGCTTCGATCCCGGTCCCGGTGCCAGTCCACGTCGTGGTGACGGAGCCTCAGACAGAGGCTGTTGCGGAGAGCGAGCCTGCCAGCAACGGGGTGCCCGAACCATCACCCGTTGCCACGGAAGAGCCCGAGCAGTTGACCAAACCAGAACAGCAGACAGCCGCAGCGCCAGCGCCGGTCGCATCCGCACGGTCTCATCCACGCATCGAACCCGAACCATCCCCGGAGGCGTCTTACTCGGGCGCATGGGTCGTCGCCGCTGGGGGGGCGATCGCTGCGATCGCGCTGCTCGGGGTCACTTGTGCCCTGCGAGTTCGTCGCACCCGCCCCGTCGAAGAAGTGCCTGAAAGCCCTGCCAATGAAAGCGCCCCTGATGCGCCGGTGTGGCCCACACCCGTCACGCACGACGAAGCACTCACGCCATCGGTTGCTCCGCCCGCTCACGTCGCGCCGCCATCAAGCGCACCCTCCCTGCTGACCGACCGGCTCGCCGAGGCGCACGATCTCGCTCGATCGCTCGCAAGCCGTACGACTCCGTCCGCGGCACCATCTGTTGCTCCGCTCCGGGAAACCCTCGCGGTGCTCGAGCAGCACCTCGCGGACGCCATCCATAAAGACCATGCTGCTGATTCGAGTGCCCCTTCATCGGAAGCGGCTGCCGGGTCACTCATTGCGCGATCCGAGGCGATTACCCCGCTCGTCGACGAGATCGACGCCATCTCGGATCAAACCAATCTGCTGGCGCTCAACGCCTCGATCGAGGCCGCTCGTGCGGGTGAGCACGGGCGGGGCTTCGCGGTCGTTGCCGAGGAGGTCCGCAAGCTCGCGGACCGTGCATCGGACGCGACCAATCGCGTCCGCGAGGCTGTCAAGCTGCTCCGCGCCGACACGGACACCGTGCTCGCCGTGATGCGCGACTCCGCACCAACCGCGAGTGACGACACAGACCTCGCGCCGCTGCTCGAAGATCTGCGCCAGTGTGTCGACGAACTCGAACAGTCGTACCACACGCCGCCGACGGACCACGCTCACCCCGAGGCGACTCGCCTCGCTGGGCTGCTCGATAATCTCACCCGTCTCGCGGGCTGATTCACATGCGATCGAGCGAGCGGATGCCCAGCGCGTCGAGCCCGTCGGTCAGCACGCGCGACGTCAGATCGCACAGACGGAGCCGGCTCAAACGCATCGCGTCGTCAGGCGCCTTCAGCACCGGGCAGTTCTCGAAGAACGTGCTGAACGCTCCGGCAAGCTCGTAGAGGTACCCGCACAGACGGTGAGGCTCGAGCGACACCGCGACCGACCGCACCGTGCCCGGGTACCGAAGCAGCGCGAGCGCGAGCTGCTTCTCCGCGGCTTCGACGATCGAGAGCGGGGCCGACGCGAAGCCATCCGCGAGCCCCTGCTCATTCGCTTTCCGGAAGATGCTCCGGATCCTCACGCCCGCGTACAGCAGGTACGGCCCCGTGTTGCCCTCGAAGCTCACCATCCGGTCGTAGCTGAACACGTAGTCCTTCACGCGGTCGCTCGACAGGTCGGCGTACTTGAGCGCCGCCACCGCGACCGTCTCCGCGATCGCGCGGCGCTCGCCCGCGTCCAGATCGCCCGATTTCGCTGCGACGATCCGTTCTGCCCGCTCGGTCGCCTCGTCGATCACGTCGGCGAGCTTCACATTCTCGCCCGATCGTGTCTTGAAGGGGCGCCCGTCCTCGCCCAGCACCATGCCGAAGGGGGCGTGTTCGAGCTGTGCTTCTCGGCCGTCGCGGTTCGCGAAGCCGGCCTTGTGTGCCGTCGCGAAGACCTGCCTGAAGTGCAGTGCCTGCCGGGCGTCGACGCAGTAGATCACCCGGTCGGCGCCGAGCTCCTGTACACGCCGCCTGATGCCCGCCAGGTCGGTCGTGGCGTACAGGAACCCCCCGTCGCTCTTGCGCACGAGTGTGGGATCCAGCCCCTCGTTGCGCACGATCAGCGCGCCGTCGTCTTCCTCGGCGGCCCGCGACTCGATCAGGTGCTCGACGATCCCAGCCAGCTCGTCGCGATAGGTGCTCTCGCCCGCGGTCGCCTCGTCGGTCACGGTCGCGTGCAGGCGGGCGCACGTCTCCAGACACGCGGTCATCGTCACGTCGTACAGCCGCTGCCAGACCGCGACCATGGCTTCGTCACCGGCTTGCAGGCGCACCAGCGCGTCCTTGGCCTTCGCGAGCGCCTCGTCGGCGCCGGAGACCTGGGCCTCCAGCTCCGCCCGCGCCTTCGGGCCCAGCTGAAACCGTTCGACCGCCGCCAGTCCCTTGCGGTCGGCAGATGATTCCATCTTCGCGACGCGGTACAGACGGTCCAGGTCGTCGAGCGTGACCGAGCCCATGTCGATCCGCCCCGCGTCGGCCTCGGACTGCAGCTTCGCCGCGACCATCGCGATGGGCAGACCCCAGTCGCCCACGTGGTTCTGGCGGATGACCCGGTGCCCGAGCTTCTCGAACACCCTCGCGATCGCGTCACCGATCACAGTGGCGCGCAGATGCCCGACGTGCATCTGCTTGGCGAGGTTCACGCCGCAGAGATCGACCACGATCGTCTCGTGAGACGCATCGCCCACGCCCAGCCCTGGCGTGTCCATCCTGCCCAGCAGGTCGGCGAGCGCCTCGGGCCTGAGGCGCACGTTGATGAAGCCGGGCCCGGCGATCGAGTCGCTCGTCATGGGCTCGGCCAGTTCGCCCAGCTCGAGCTCCGCCACGATCTTCTCGGCGACATCGCGGGGCTTCATGCCCACACGCTTCGCGAGCGCCATCGCTGCGTTCGACTGGTAGTCCGCAAGCTGCTGCTGCTTGCTCGGGGCGATGAGCGGGTCCACAGGGGCATTGCCCAGCTTCTCGCCCAACGCCGCGCGGATCGCGGCCTCGAACCGCTCGCCCAGCAGCGCGACGGGATCGAACGACGGTGTCTCGGTGCTTGTTTCGCTCATGGCGGCGATGGTAGGGGCCCGAGCGCGACCAGCCTGCCCCGCATCGTCTCCGCGACACCGACGAGGTTCGTGCTCGGGATGAGCGCCGTCGGGTCGTCGATCAGCACGACCCGGCCGCGGCGTACGGCGGTGATATCTGTCCGCGCGAGCGGCCCGAGGCGCTCGTCGAGCGTGCCTGCGCCCGCGTCGGGCGAGCCGCCAGGCTGCACCAGAACGATGCACGCCGGGTCGAGCCGGATCACGTCCTCCAGGCTCAGGGTCATCCACGGCGCCCCTTCGTCGAGCGCAGGCGTGAACCCGCCCGCGACGAGCAGTTCGTGGTGCGCCGAGCCTGGCCCGAGGCAGTCCACGCTGGGCGACGTCGCAACCACCAGCAGGACCGATCCCCAGCCTTCCCGTGCTGCCTCGGTCGGATCGAACAGCCCCGTGTCCGCGATGCCATCCGCATGTTCGTGAAACGTCACGCAGATTTCGGCGTACGACGCGGCGATGTCCGCGAGCGTGAGCGTGTCGATGGAGACCAGCTCAAACCCGCGTGACTCTGCGAGCAAAACGAGGCGCTCGGGCAGCTCGCGTGAGCCCCACTCGATCACGACGTGCGTCGGGTCCAGCCCGATCAGTCGCTCGTAGTCGAGGCCCGTCTGATCTCCCGCGACCGGCAGCGACTGATCGAGCACCGCGTCCCACCCGTGCCGACCGACGACGAAGCCCTCGAGCCCCGCGTCGCGCAGCATGATGCTGGCTGCCGGAGACAGCGACACGATCCGCGGATCGTCCGCCAGCTCGACATCGGGCGTCCGCTCCGAGCACGAGCACGAAACCAGAACCAGGATGAGCCAGAGCCAACGCACGCCTGGAGTCTATGAGCGGTTAGCCGAACGCCGCATCAATGCTATCGCGCAGCGCCAGCAGATCGTCGCGTTCGTGCAGCACCGCGGGCCATGTTCGGTCCTCGCGAAGGGCGCGTTCCGATGCGCGATGCGCGAGCGTATCGGCGTGAACCCGAAGCTCATCCAGCGTGCCCGCGTGATTTGTGCGTGACCGATCGAGAATCGCGTGCAGATCGGCGAACAGCCCAGCCCGGCGCGCGTCCGCCCTGGGCAGTGCCGAGATCTGCCGAACGATCGCGTCACGCTCGCGCTGCGCCGCGGCGTCGCCGAAGTCCCCCGGGTGATGCCGCGCGTGCTGCGCGTGCCACGCGGCTCGTGCGGCGTCAGCCTCGGTTACCACCCTGCCCTCGAAGCGCAGCCGGAGCGTCGCGGTCGCGGTGACATACGGCGCAAGTCTCCAGCCCATCATTTCTCCGAGCCATCGGTCGTTGATCGGCTCGTAGCCGCGTCCGCCTGTGCCGTGGATGAACACGTCGCACAGCGAGGCGCGCACGACACCAGTCATCGCAAGCGCCCTGGGCCAGAGCGTGCTGCGCAGATCCGTCTCCCGCGCCGGCAGTCTCGCGCCGCTCGGCGTCACACGCCAGAACGGGACCGCGTCCCCCATGAGCTCTGCGACGCCTCCGTTGGCGCGCGCACGGACCGCGTCGTTGTACGCCTGGCGAGCGCCCATCGCATCGTTTTCAAATCGCTCCACGATCGCACGGAACGCTTCGGTCTCAGAGAGGCTCGACGAGCGGAGGAGCGTGGGCGTCGGGCCTGGCAGCAGGTCCATCGTCGCCATCGTCGCTCTTACCTCCGGGGAGGCCTCACCCTCGTGCCGCTCGTACGCCCCGGTTGCATCGGCGGCGCGAGGATGATCGATCGTGTCTCGGTCGATCTTGGCTGTGATCGCGGTCAGACGTCCCCGCTCGTCGCGCGCGGGCACGCGCAGCTCGGTGAGCGAGGCATCCCCCGTGTCCACGACCAGCCACGCCGCAGTGCCTCCGATCCGCTCGGCCAGCGCCTGCGCCGCGAACACCTTCGCCGCGATCCCCGCGTGCCAGAACTCGCCCTGGTGCCCGGCCATGATGATCGGTCGGTCGGTCGGTAGCCCGAACCGCTCGCGTTCGCTCGCGTGCCGGCTGGGATCGAAGTCGATCATCGACGCCCACTCGTGGGCGGGCGGGTCGAGCTCGACGACCGGATCGCTCACGAGCCGCAGCAGCCGCTCTCGGCGCCCTCGCGCGCCGAAGCCGGCAGGCGGGCAGCGCACCGCTCCAATTCGCAATGCAGCACGCGGCGGTAGTGGTCGAGGCGCACGTCGCGGTCGTCCAGAGGTCCGCCGAAGCTCCGACGCAGGTCGTTGTAGATCAGCTTGATCGGCACCTCGCGCACGCGCAGCCCCGCCGCGACCGCCTGCACCCAGAACTGCATGGGGAACGCGTAGCCGTCCTCGTCGAAGTTCAGCCCCGCGAGCGAGCGCACGCGGTAGGCCTTGAACCCGCAGAACGCGTCGGTCAGCCCGAGACCGAGCCGCTCGTTCAGCTCACGCGTGATCAGCCCGTTGATCTCACGCCTCTCTGGAGGCGGCCCGACATCGGGGTTCTGCTCGTCCAGCGGGACCAGGTACCGAGATCCGCTCACGACATCCGCGTCGCCCGTGCGCATCGCTTCGAGGAAGGCCGGGAGCGACTCGGGCTCGTGCTGCTCATCGCAGTCCATGGTGATGACCCAGTCGAACCCGTCGACCGCGGCCCAGCGGAACGCGTCCTGCATGCTCCGCCCATAGCCCCGGTTCGTCGAGTGCCGGATCACCTCGACCGGGAACGTCGCCAGCAGCTGCGGCGTCGCGTCGGTCGACCCGTCGTCGATCACGAGCACATCTTCGGCGTGGTGCTCCCGGAGCCGCTCGAGCACCCGGGCGACGTGCTTCTGCTCGTTGTAGACCGGCACGGCAACCAGCGTGCGCATCGTCACCTCCTGCCCCGTTCACCGCGGGGACTGTAGATCGCGACGCGACCGTTAGCCCTGGGGCTGCTGCGACGCCCGTGCCTCGGCCTCCCGGGCCAGGCTCGTGAACGCCGCGAATCCGAAGGGCTCGTCCGCCTGCAGCCCGGGCGAGGCCTGAGACTTGAGCGTCTCGACCAGCTCGGGCGTGAGCGCGTGGAACCCCCGGATCTCGTGCAGAGGCAGCGTGTAGACCTCGCCCGTGGGCGTGCGCAGCTGGAACACCGTGCACTCGACGGCTACGGAAAGCCGGCGTTCGTGGTCCGAGGTGTTGATCCCGCAGGCGAACATGGGCATCACGCCCGCGAGCGGGATGCGTGTTCCCTGCGACGTGATGACCGCCAGCCGCCCGTCGAACAGGTTGTCCTCGGGCGGCTCGGACTCGATCACCGCCTCGCGGATCCGACCCTCAGCGGTGTCGATCGAGGTGGTCATCACGCGACGCTTGGCGGCCTGGATCTCGGCATCGCGCCGCATCGCCGCGGTCGAGAGCGCCGTCAGCATCTCGCGGATCACGTTCTGCCAGAAGAGTTCTCGGACCCCCTGTGTCCGGACCGGGTCGGAGTGGTCGCGGCTCGGCTGCGTGGGGGTGATCGCGGTGGGATGACTCATGCCTGCACCTCGGTGAGAGCCTAGCCCGCCCGGGTGGGGTCCGTGAACCGGGGAGCAGGGGTTCAGCCCGACAGGACCAGACGGCACAACCGGACCAGCTTCCGTGACGCATCGCGACCGACCCGCACAGGCACTCAGGCGATCGCCCCGTTCACCGATAGCGATTCACGGAGCAACACACCCATGAGCACGTCTGAGCACACCATCAATCAGGTCCGCAACATCCTCGGACGCCTCGATCGTTCGATCGACGAGGCCCGCGACCGCCGTCTGCGAGGCGACACCGAGCCCGAGGAGACACAGGACCAAGCTCCCGCTGCCGAACCGGAGCGTGGCGACCCCGCGCCCCGCCGCCCGGGTGAGGCACCCCCGCCCCCGGTCGGGCCCAGGCGGGCTTCGTCGCGCGCCCCCAGCCCCTTCGGACGGGCCAAGCCTCTCCGACGCGCCGGAGACGGATGAACCACGAGCCACCTCAAGGGCTGGAAACGGAGGGATGACCATGTTCGACATGTTCCGCAAGCTCCTCGGCGGTGATCCCTCGCCCAAGGCCCGGACCGCGTCGGGCGTGCCCAGCACGTCCGTCCCGCAGAGCCAGATGATGAACGAGCCGAAGATCAGGCCCGAGCTGGCCAGCTTCGACCTCATCGACCAGGCCCTCGTCGCGACCGTCTGTATCGATCGCCTCTGGGGCAACGACGCCGCCGACCTCGTCGAGACCATCCTGCACGAGCTCGAGTCGCGCGGCGAGGGGTCTCATGTCATCATCGACCTCCAGAACGTCGAGGCGATGGACTCGTCGTCGTTGGGCATGATGGTCTTCCTGAACAACCGGCTGAACATCCTGGGTGGGCGCGTCGCCGTCGTGAACGCGAGCTGCGGCCTCGAGGACATGTTCCGCCTGACGCAGCTCGACCGCATGCTGCCGATCTGCCGCGACGTGATGAAGGCGGTCGCGATCGTCAGCCGCCACTCCGCGGCCTGAACCTCTCCGCCCTGCTTGCCTTTCACCCCTGGCCTGCCGATGATCTGGTGGGGCTATGGTGTAATCGGTAGCACGACAGATTCTGATTCTGTTAGTCAGGGTTCAAGTCCCTGTGGCCCTACTTCCCCCACTCGGCGCCTGCGGGCACCAGATCACCTCTCACGCAACATGATCCTGCAGCGCCCGCATGCGGCGTGACGATACCAGGCCGTGAACTTTTTGGATGCACCTACGCTGCAGGTCCACCGCCGCCAGTACGTGCTGGGCCCGGACCCCTGGGCCCCGCGCGACGACTGGCGTGTGATCGCGCTGGGCGCAGTGAGACTCAGCGTTTGCCCGGAGTTGCGACTCGAGCAAATCGTCGACGCCGAGGGCCGGCTCTGGGTGCTCCTTGGCCTTGCGCTGCAGACCGCGCCGGGTGCGCCGGACCCTGCCCAGCAGATCGCCGCAGCGCCGACCGCGGGTGTGCCCGATCTCCGCCACGATTGGGCGGGGCGATGGCTCCTGCTGAGTGAGCACGCGCTGTACACCGACATGAGTGCGCAGATCGGCTGCCTGTTCACGCGCGACCACGAGGGTCGTCCGTGGATGTCCTCGAGCCCCGTCCTGCTCCGCGCGATCTGCGGCAACGCGTGGCAGTCCGTCCGCCCGTCCTATCAGTGCGGCGCGGAGTTCTTCCCGGTGCCCTCGTGCAGCCTCGTCGGCGCCTCGCGTCTCATGCCGAGCCAGATCCTCGATCCGACGACGGGCGAGACCTCCGACACCAAGCTGCTGCCTGCTATCCCGGCCGATCGAGACGACGACGGTCTGCTCGACGAGATTGCCGCCCGCATGCGCACCGCGTTCGAACGGCTGCCCGACGAGGGCAAACCGCTCTGGCTCGGGCTGTCGTCGGGCGGCGACTCGCGTGTGGTTTTCGCCGCGGCGCTCGCCTCGGGGCGCGACGTGTGCCCGTTCACGTGGGTCACGGGGCGCACGCTGCTCTGCGATTGTCGGCTTGGGCCGAAGATCGCTCAGGCGGCGGGCGTGGAGCACACCGAGATCCACGCGGGCCCGATCGACCGGGCCCGCATGAGGCTTGTCGTGGAGCACGCCGGTCCGAGGCTCTCGACTGGCGACGCCATCCCGCTCCTCCGCGGGGCACGCTTGGGCCTGACGGGCTTCTGCACCGGGGGCCAGTGTCTCGACGCCTGGAAATCCTCCAAGGAAGTCAGGTTCACGGGCGATCTCGGGGACATCCAGCGCAGCGCCGCCATCATGGCCCGCGTGTACTTCGAACGCCCGCGTTCGTTCTTTGCCAAGCAGTACGCCCGCTGGCTCGAGCACGTCGCGCGGACGCCCGTCGAGGGATTGAACTATCAGAGCCGCTGGCCCATCGAGCAGAGCGCCACCGGCTGGCAGGCTCCGAAAGAGCAGCTCTACGACATGCAGACGCTCGAGCGGTTCTCGGTCGCGAACGCCGGCACCCTGACCGCGCTCATGATGGCGCTCGATCACGACAAGCGCCGCGAGCGTGCGTTCGAGATCCCGCTGATCGAGCGCCTCGCGCCCGCGATCGCGAGCTTCCCACGCACGCCGAGCGATGCCGAGTTGGTGGGCCCGGTTCGCGCCCGCGTTGCGGCTCTCGCCAACCCGAGCGAGCGCGTCCGTCAGCTCAGAGTGCGGGCGAAACGCGCAAGAAAGCTCGCGATGATCCGGTTCGACGAGATCCGGACCCGCGGGGCCTGATACTGGATGCATTCGTGCACGGTTCGAGCATTCTCGCACGGGCTCAACATCGCGCTTCCCCGTGACACGGAGTGCAATTACACTCTCTCGAACGCGGTGCCCGTTACCGAGCCTGGAGGTGTGTTATCCGACGTCAAACCTACCGAATGTCTGCGGTCCTTGCGGGAGCCATTGCTGCGGCTCTGACGATGGCCGCGCCCGCGGCGGGCCAGGTCCGCATCGTCCCGGGCTGGGGAGCCCCGATCTTCGAGGACAACTTCGACGGCGGGTCCATCGACTGGGGCACGTGGCAGGTCGCCGACTGGCCCGGGAACAACAACAACGAGTCGCAGTACTACCACCCCAACCAAGTGTCGGTTTCGGGCGGCGCGCTCCGCCTTCGGGCCGATCGCGATCCGAGCTGGAGCTTCGGGCGTGAGTACAACTCCGGGCTGGTCCGGACCTGGCAGGAATGGAGCTATGGGCGCGTCGAGGTGCGTGCCAGGGTCCCTTGGGGGCAGGGCTTCTGGCCCGCGATCTGGCTGCTGCCTCGCTCGGCGCCCTGGCCCGCGGGGGGAGAGCTCGACATCATGGAGGCCCGGGGCGACCTGCCCTGGCGCATCAGCAGCGCGGTGCACTGGGGGTGGGATGTCCCCAACCACCAGTACGTCTCTCAGGCGTATGAGAGCGGCGCCAACTTCCAGGCGGACTACCACGTCTACGCGATGGAGTGGGACATCGGTACCGTCGGCTTCTTCGTCGATGGCGTCGAGCACTTCCGGGTCTACGAGCCCGCGGTTGGCATCCCGGGCACGCCCAAGAGCATCGTGCTCAATCTCGCTGTCGGGGGCGACTACTCGGGTTACCCAGACTGGACCACACCGTTCCCGTCATACTTCGATGTCGACTACGTCCGCGTGTGGCAGCGCTCCGACCCGACGCCTCCCCCGACTTCCCTGATCCGCGACCCGGGCTTCGAGGACGCCGACGGCGCACTCGCCGACTGGCCCCGGTTCGGCAACCTCAACGACAACGTCGTCTCCGATTGGGGCACGCCTCTCGACGGCGTTCGCTCGCTCAAGATGTTCGGCCAGTTCACAGGCGAGGAGAACTACTCCGGCGCGCTCCAGAACATCCCGGTCAGCGGAGGCGAGCGGTTCACTGCGGGTGCGCACGCCCTCACGCGATCCGAAGACTCCATCGCGGGCACCGGCAACGAGGCCCTCCTCAAGGTCGAGTTCTACAGCCAGGCGGGCGCCGCCTACGGCTCGCCCGACTTCCTTGGCGAGCACGAGGTCACCCTCGCCGACAGCAGTTCGCCCGAAGACGCGTGGTCCTACGCGGAACTCTCCGGCATCGCGCCGATCGATGCGGTCGAGGCGCGCGTCACGCTCCTCTTCCGCCAGACAGCGTTCAACCTGGGCGGGTCGGTCTTTGTCGACAGCGTGACCTTCGACGCGACCGTGTGCCGCGCGGACACCAACGGCGACGGGCTTGTTACACCCGCCGACTTCAACGCGTGGATCCTGGCCTACAACGCCCAGTCCCCGGCGTGCGACCAGAACAGCGACGGGCTCTGCACGCCCGCCGACCTCAACGCCTGGGTGCTGAACTTCAACAATGGGTGCTAGCCGGGAGGCTTGAAACCCGCCTCAACCGCCAAAGCCACTTGCCGGACTTGAACCGGCGACCTGAGCTTTACGAAAGCTCCGCTCTACCAACTGAGCTAAAGTGGCGGCTCGCGTCGCCGCGAAGGGCGGAGTATAGCCCCCGCACGCTCGGCGCTACCCTCGGAAAGACCCGCCCGAGGACCCGCCGCATGAGCGAGCAACCCGAACGCTCCGCCCACCTGCGCACCCGCCAGGATCACGCCTCCGAGACCGCTCAGGACTACGCAGAGGCGATCGCCGATCTCGTCGACGCCGGGGGGGCCTGCCGCGTGACCGACCTCGCCGAACGCTTCGGCGTCACTCACGTCACCGTCATCCGCACGCTCCAGCGTCTCGAGCGCGACGGGCTGGTCCGCACCGAGCCCTACAGGCCCGTCGAGCTGACCCCGGAAGGCCGGGCCCTCGCCGAGGAGTGCCGGCGAAGGCACGACATCGTCTACCGCTTCCTGCTCGCCATCGGGGTGAGCCCGGAGGTCGCGGCGGTCGACGCCGAGGGCATCGAGCACCACGTCAGCGCCGAGACACTCGACCGCCTGAGGGCCATCGCCGACGCGGGGTCCTGACCCCTGCAAGGACAGGAGGTTGACCCACTCGGGGGCGTCCGGCTACCATAATTGTAACCAAGGCTACAATTGTGTCGGCTCATCCGAGGCGGCACGCAGGGGACCTGTATGACCACGCTGATCCGAGTTCTTTCCGTTGCCGTCGCGGCGCTGATCGGCTTGACGCCCACGACATCGGCGCAGGATGACGCGTTGACCGTCGTCGCCACCATCGGCATGGTCGCCGATGTCGCCCGGAACGTCGCGGGCGACCGCGCCGAGGTCGAGGGCCTGCTGGGCCCGGGCATCGATCCGCACCTCTACAAGCCCACCCGCTCCGACATCGGGCGGCTGATGAACGCGGATGTCATCCTGTACAACGGGCTGCTGCTCGAGGGCAAGATGACCGACGCGCTCATCCGCACCGCGACCGCGGGGACGCCCGTGCATGCGGTGACCGAGCTGGTGGACGAGTCGGCGCTGCTCAGTCCGGAGGACTTCGAGGGCCACTTCGACCCGCACCTGTGGATGGACCCACGCGCCTGGTCGCGCACCATCGAGGTCATCCGCGACGCGCTCGCCGACGCCGATCCCGACGGCGCATCGACCTACACCGAGAACGCGGCCCGCTATGCCGATGAGCTGGGCGAGCTCGACGCCTACGCGGAGCGCGTGCTCTCGTCCGTGCCCGAGGGCCAGCGCGTGCTCGTGACGGCCCACGACGCCTTCAACTACTTCGGCAGCCGCTTCGGCTTCGAGGTCGTGGGCATCCAGGGCATCTCGACCGAGTCCGAGGCCGGCGTGCGCGACATCGAGCGGCTCGTTGACCTGCTCGTCGAGCGAGAGATCCGCGCCGTCTTCGTTGAGTCGACCGTCTCCGACCGCAACGTGAAGGCACTGATCGCGGGCGCCGAAGCCCGCGGGCACGAGGTCGTCATCGGCGGCGAGCTCTTTAGCGACGCGATGGGCGACGAGGGCACATACGAGGGCACGTACGTCGGCATGATCGACCACAACGTGACCACGATCGCCCGCGCCCTCGGGGGCGACGCGCCCGAACGCGGCCTGCACGGCAAGCTGGCCGACTGATGCCCGAGCTCTCGCCCACCGCGGCCCGTCGGCCGACTAACCTCGCCGAACGCCCCGAGCACTCGCCCGACAGCCCGCTCTCGGTGCACGCGATGACCGTCGCTTACCACCGCAAGCCCGTCCTGTGGGACGTCGATTACGACGCGCCGCCCAACCGGCTCATCGCGATCGTCGGGCCCAACGGCGCGGGCAAGAGCACGCTCATCAAAGGCTGCTTGGGCTTGGTGCCTCGCTCGTCGGGCCAGGTTGAGTTCTGGGGTCGCCCGCACGGTGAAGCGCGTTCACGACTCGGCTACGTGCCGCAACGCGAGAGCGTCGACTGGGACTTCCCGGTCTCTGCGCTCGATGTCGTGTGCATGGGGCGGTACCGGCGCATCGGCTGGTGCCGCCCGGTCTCGCGGAAGCACAAGCGAGCCTCGCTCGATGCCCTCGACCGGGTTGGTATGGCCGACCTCGCCAAACGCCAGATCAGCCAGCTCTCGGGCGGGCAGCAGCAGCGGGTGTTCCTCGCCCGTGCGCTCGCGCAGGAGGCCGAGCTGTACTTCATGGACGAGCCCTTCGCGGGTGTCGACGCCGCGACCGAACGGGCGATCGTCGACGTGCTGCGTGATCTGCGTGCTGCTGGGCGGACGGTCATCGCCGTGCATCATGATCTGCAGACCGTGCCCGAGTACTTCGACGATGTGATCCTGCTGAACATGCGCGTCGTCGCCTCCGGGCCCGTCGCCGAGGTGTTCACGCAAGAGAACCTGCACCAGACCTACGGCGGGCGGCTCACCCTGCTCGCCGAGGCAGCCGAGGCGGTCGCCCGCGCCGCCAGCGGCGAGCGGGCCCCGTGATCGACGCCGGGCCATCCCTGGTCGAGACGCTCACCTTCCGCGCGGGCTTCAACACCTCGCTGGTCGTTGCGGGCACGACGCTGCTCGGGCTCGCGGCAGGTGTGGTGGGGGTGTTCGCGATGCTGCGCAAGCGCGCACTCATGGCCGATGCGCTTAGCCACGCGACGCTGCCCGGGATTGCTGCCGCATTCCTCGCTGCGAGCTGGCTGGGCGCCGAGGGCCGGTCGATGCCCGTGCTGCTCGCTGGTGCCGTGTTCACGGGCGTGCTCGGCGTGCTCGCGATCCAGGCCATACTCCGGTACACGCGCCTGCACGAGGACGCCGCCATTGGCATCGTCCTCAGCGTCTTCTTCGGTGTTGGCGTCGTCGGGCTCAGCTACATCCAGGCCAACCGCGCCGACGGCAGCGCGGGAATCGACGCGTTCATCTACGGGCAGGCCGCCAGCATGCAGCCGAGCGACGTCAGGCTCATGGCGGGCATTGCGATTTTCGGCGTCCTCGCGACCGCGCTGCTTCTCAAGGAGTTCACGCTCGTCGCGTTCAACGACGCCTTCGCGCGCGTCACGGGCTGGCCCGTGAGCCTGATCGACCTGCTGATGATGGCGCTCGTCGTGCTCGTTACGGTCGCGGGCATCCAGGCCGTCGGGCTGATCCTCGTCGTTGCGCTGCTGATCATCCCGTCCGTCGCGGCCCGCTTCTGGACGGAGCGCATCTGGCTGCTCGTGCTGCTCGCGGGTGTCTTCGGCGCCGCGAGCGGCTATCTGGGCGCGGTGATCTCGTCGATGCTCCCGCGCAAGCCCGCTGGCGCGGTGATCGTGCTCACAGCGGGCGGTGTGTTTGCGCTCAGCCTGATCGCTGCCCCCGCGAGGGGTGTGATCGCCGCCTCGTTCCGCAGGCTTGGGCTCAGGCTGCGCATCGCGAGCGATCACCTGCTGGAGGCTGCGTTCGAGCGAGGCGACCACTTGCTGTCGCGTGCGGCGGTCGACGATCTCGCGACGGTCCGAGGCTGGTCGACCCCGTTCCGCGTGTTGCTGCTGTTCCGCCTCCGGCTTGCTGGGTTCGTAGCGGGCTCGACCAAGGCCGGTGTGTCCGTGTCTCCCGCAGGACTCGCGCGGGGCCAGCGGGTGAGCCGAAACCACGCCCTCTGGGAGCAGTACCTCATCAGCGATGCCGACATCGCCCCGAGTCACGTCGACTGGTCGGTCGACCAGGTCGAGCACGTGCTCTCCGATGAGCTCATCGCTCGTCTCGAGGCCAGGCTTGCCGAGCGGGGCATCAGCGTGCCCGCGCCCGCGGGGCACTCATCGTGAGCTGGCCCGCGTTCCAGTTCGACGTCGCGCTCGATCTGTTCCCCATGCTCGCGGGCCTGCTCGCGGCGGTCGGCTGCGGGCTGCTGGGCAACTTCCTCGTTCTCCGGCGCATCAGCCTGATGGGTGACGCGATCAGCCACAGCGTGCTGCCCGGTCTCGTCATCGCGTTCCTCATCGCGACCTCGCGCAGCCCGCTCGCGATGTTCGTCGGCGCCGCGGTCGCGGGCATCGCGACGGTGGTGCTCGTCGAGCTCGTGAAGAAGCTGGGGCGCGTCGAGCCCGGCGCCGCGATGGGCGTTGTCTTCAGCGTGCTCTTTGCCCTTGGGGTGCTACTGATCGAGAGCGCCGCCGTGCGCCACGTCGACCTCGATGCCGACTGCGTGCTCCACGGTCAGCTGGAGACGCTCTTCTGGACCACGCCCGTGCAGTCCTGGGACGAGGTCTTTCAGCTGAGAACGTGGACCGGATATGTCATCGATCCCGCGGTCGTCAACCCCGAGACCGGTGAAGTCGTTCGGTCTGCGATCTACCACCAGGGCGTTCCGCGTCAGGTCGTCACCCTCGCGGTCATGGTCCTGGCTGCGTTCGCCTTCGTCGGGTTGCTGTTCAAGGAACTCCGCATCGCGGCGTTCGATCCCGCGCTCGCGACCACGCTCGGCTTCAACGCCTCCGCGCTGCACTACGCGCTCATGGTCTTCGTCGCGGCAGCGACCGTCGCGAGCTTCGAGGCGGTCGGCTCGATCCTGGTCATCGCCATGCTCATCTGCCCGGCAGCGACCGCTCGGCTCATGACCGATCGACTCCTGGCTCAGATTGCCTGGAGTCTTGCGTTTGCCATCGCCGCATCCATCGGTGGCTACGTCGCGGCAACGGCCATCCCATCAATGTGGGGCAAGGAGCCCGTGAACGCGGCGGGTTCGATGACCGTTGCAGCAGGCGTGCTGCTCACGCTCGCGATCGTGGTGTCGCCCAAGCACGGGCTGGTCGTTCGCGCGATCCGCCGGCGTCGCCTTGCAGCGAGCGTTGCGCTCGACGACCTGCTCGCCGCGTTGTTCCGGTTTGCAGAGCAAGGTGAGCCCAAGGTACCCCGTGCGAGGCTCGCGCAGCTCGTTCCCGGGATCCGCCTCGACCGTGCCCTCGGGCTCGCACGGAAGCGGGACCTGGTCACGCTCGATGATGGGCTAGTTGCTCTAACGCCCACCGGTTTGGATACCGGCGGTGCCATCATCCGCAGGCACCGGCTCTGGGAAACCTACCTCGTCGAGCAGGCGGGCGTCTCGCCCGATCACGTCCACGAGACCGCCGAGCGTCTCGAGCACCTTCCGCCGCAACCCGATCTGCCCGCCGACACCGACCCGCACGGCAAGGCCATCCCCCCCGGCGTGTGACCGCCCACGATGTCGAGAGGCGCGACATCAAGAGCATCCCCGAAGCGCTACGAGCGCATAGAGCGGAGCGACGTCCGTTCCCGCTTCGTGATCGAAGCGGCGGCACTCGCCGCCCGGTGATCCGCTTCCGATAGGTGATCAGGGAGGAACATCATCGACGATCACCCGCGGGTGGGTTCCCGGCTCGATCACGAGCCGCCGGCTCGGCCCGACGGGGTCGCCTGAGCCTGGGATGCCATCTCGATCGAGATCGGCGACGATCGTGAGCTCGTACTCCCCCGGGTGGAGGTACGTGAACGTCAAGTCGTTCTGTGTCCGCCGAATCTCTGGGAAGAGCAGCACGGTGTCGAAGACGTTCTCCCGGATGGAGCCGCCACTCGCACGCAGCGAGCCGCTCTCGTCTGTGAACGGTTCCCGCGAGAGATAGACCAGCAACGTCGCGTCGGCGATTGCGGGCGTGCGCTCCACCGAGACCGTGAGCCTCGACAGGTGTGTCAGGTGCTCGATACGCACGGGGTCGCCCGCGAGCACGCCCATCCGTTCGGCGTCGAGTCCACGGTCCTCCCACATGTAGCTGGCCGAGGTCGCCCGACCATAGCTACCCCAGTCAGGGGCTGCGAACCCGTCGGGCAGATCGAGCAGAGGTTCATCAGATGGGAATCCGACCTCGACAGCTGCGCGCTCGGCAAGATCGACGGATTTCCGCTTCGCCGAGAAGAGCATGTGCCTCGAGGGCTCGGGCTGCTCGCCCATCCGGCTCGTGTATGCCTCCCACTCGAGGCGGTCCTCCGTGAACACGAGCGTCATCCACATGATCTCGGCGCCGCCGATCGCATCGACGAAGCGGTACTCGGTTGATCCGCTGCGCTCTTCGATGCGGTCCAGGACAAAGTAGCTCGTGCGGTAGATGCCGTTGAGAACGCCGCCGTTGCGGGCGACCAGCGTGTCCACGCCGCGGTAGCGTGCGAGGAAGAACGAGGTCATCAGGTTGCCCATCGTCCCGCCCTCGAAGATCCCGTGCACGTGCGAGGGCCCGATCGGGCGGTAGTCGAACGCGAACCACGGCATCGCCTGCCCCATGAGTTCCATCGAGCCGACCCAGTGGCCGTTCATGCGTTCGAGGAATCCGATGCCGCGATCGCCGACCGCGAGCGGGACGACCGATGATGCCGCGGAACCCATCCGTTCGCCCTCCGTGCTCAGGTCTGCTCTTTCGAGGTCCGCCGACAGGTCCAGCCACGTCCTCGGCTCGGCCGACGACTCGATCGGCGCCCCCTGAGCGGCCCATCGTCCCAGCAACTCACGCGTCTCCTCGGGCAGCAGCCCGCTCGGTGGCATCGGGAACACCGCATCGTTGATCCGCGCGATCAGCCGACCCTCGAGCGCCGATCGCTGCGCCGAGGTCGCCAGCGTCAGGTTGAGATCCGCTGCCGGACCGGGCTCGGCATGGCAGGTCACGCACCGGTCGTAGATCACGCCCCGGACCGCCGCCCAGTCCACAGCCACACTGAGATCGGCCGTGCTCTCGGGCGGCAACGCTGGGGTATCAGGCCAGGGATGAGCCGCATCGCGAAGGCAGCCTGACATCGCGAAACTACACAGAGAACACGCAATCACGATCGCGGAGAAAGCGCGCCCCGTACGACTGACACGGATCGAACTGGCGTGCCTCGGCATCTGGGCAGCTCCGGGGACTTCGAGAAGTCAGGGTACGCTCACGCCCTCTTTGTGAAGGCGTGAGCGTCCCTTTCGTTACCCCGGCCCGAACTGGTTCCGCGGAGAAAGACCCAGCCGGTACTCGTTTTTGGCGTTCGCCCAGGCATCGGTCGGAGGATGCCCTTCCGCCCGCGTCATCCTGCGCATGCGCTCGCTTACGAGATCGGATCAGGCTGCGGCGCCCGCACGATGCCCAGACCGACATCCGACGCATTGAGATAGGTCAGCGGGCGCGCACTGCCCAGCAGGCGTCCCTTGACCCGTCGGTGCTCGACCGAGCCGGTCTGCATCTTGATCTTCTGGGCCCACAGCGCTGCGATCCCCGCGACATGGGGTGTCGCCATGCTGGTCCCGCTGAATTCGATCAGATCCAGATCCGAGCCCGCGCGGGCCGAGAGAACCCCCACACCCGGTGCCGTGACGCTGACACCCGTGTTCGAGAAAGACGCGATCGAGTACGGAGCGGTCCGCGAACTCGTGCGCCCGAGGGCTCCGACCGAGATGCACCCGTCGCTGGCGGCCGGCGGGGCCGTCCCGAGCACCCACTCGGGGTGATCGTTCCGCCGGCTCTCGTTGCCGGCCGCCGCGACGATGGCGCTGGAGGAGTTGTCGAACAGTGCGCGGGCCTCGAGGCTCTCGGCGATCGCGTCGAAGAGCCGGACCGTGTCTCGGTATGCCTCGAGCGCGTACGACGCGGCAAGGTCCTTCGGGAACCCCTGCCTCTCGATCAGGTACGCGGCGTACTGCGGGTAGCTGATGCCCAGAGACATCGAGATGATGTCGGCGCCCTCCCTGTCGGCCCAGAGCATGGCCTCGTAGATCTGTTCGGTCGAGCCCCCGCCGTTCGCGCCGAGCACCTTCCCGATCAGGGCGCGCTCGACGCCCCGCGCGACGCCGATCCGGGTGCCGGCGACATCCTGCCCGAACACGGTGCCCGCGACATGGGTGCCGTGCCCGTTGGTGTCGCCGTCGCCCTCCGAGGTGAAGTCCCGCTGAACGATGTTCGTCATGTTCTGGAACGCGACGTGACCCGTGTCGATCCCTGTGTCGAGCACCGCGACAGTGACACCGCTGCCATCGAACGGGCTCGTGTGCGCCTCAACCGCCTCGACACCCCACGTGTTCTCGGGTTCGGATGAAGGCGACACGCCCACGGTGTCCCGCTCGGGCTCGAACAGCTGCACGGGCATCGGGCGTGCGTACGCCTTGACCGAAGGGTTGCGCTCCAAGTCGGTGATGCCGGTGCGCGAGAGGTCCTCGACATGGACGGTCAGACTCTCCCGAGGCAGCTCGGACGACCGTGCGAACGGACCTACCGCCGCGCGGCGGTGCAGGACGCCTTCGTAGTCCGGCTGATCGGAGCGAAGAATGATGTACTTTCCGGGTTCGGTCCTGTAGCCCATGACTCTGTTTCCTTCCTCTTACTTGCTCACAAACTTGTTGATGACCGCGACCATGATCCCGACCGTGACGAGAGCGAGGCTCTTGGTCTGTTCGGTCACACCACCAGGGGCAAAGATGTATGCCACCCACGAGAAACCACCGACGATCAGGTACATACAGACGTACACCATCGCGGCGGTGTCCTTGAGTCGGTTGCTCGTCTGTTCACCGGTGCTGTCGAGCCCGGTCATCCGACGCAGCGCTCGGGTCATCTGCGCGGTCTGACCCTTTGTCTCTGCGCCGCCTTGCAGATCGGTGTCCGGTTTCACTCCGAACGCGACCGCGACCACGCCGCCGACAAGCCCCGTCAGGGTCGTTGCGCTCCACAGCATCGCGTCCGATGTCAGCCAGACCGGGAACGGGCGAGGCCGAAATGCCTCGCTGATCGCGAGCCCGTGGAGGATGGCGAACGCGATCAGCCCGCCCATCGTGACGAGGAATGACACCGTGCGAATGAACTCTTTCGGCAGCATGGCCAGTGTCGCGTCCGTCGTGTGTTGTCTGGGTTCACTCCGGATCCAAGCTGTGGTCCGAGAAGATCCCTGTTTCAGTCGCAGCCGAGACTCGGCGCCGATGCCCGCCTCCGGGTACCCACCGCAAACCAGAGGCATCCGTGCGCCAAAAAACAGGAAAAAACGATCGGGTAGAATCTCTCTATGACCAGCCGCCCAAGCGATCCGGGGACCGTGACCGATCTGCTCAGGCTGTCGCAGGCGGGTGATCTCGGCGCCAGAGACCAGCTCTTTGTTCGGGTCGACACCGAGCTCCGCGAGGTTGCACGCTCAATGCTGCGTGCGAGGGGTCTCGGGCCCGGTGCCATACGCGGCACCGAGCTCGTCAACATGGCATGCGAGCGCCTGCTGGGGCGTGATCAGCTCCGGGCCGAGGACCGTGCCCACTTCTTCTATCTGATGGGGCGTGCGATGCGGGACGCGCTCGCCGACGAGGCCCGGAAGGCGCTCTCGCGCAAGCGGGGGGGCGATCGGACGCACGAACCGATGTTCGAAATCCCGGATCCCGTGGGCATGCGCACGGTCAGCCTGGTCGATCTTACGGGCGCCCTCGGCGCGTTGCGTTCGGTCGATCCGGGCAGCGCGGACGCGCTCGAGCATCATTATCTGGCCGGCCGGAGCCTCCGCGAGACATCTGAACTCATGGGTGTTTCGCTGTTTACGGTGCGTCAGCACGTGACCTACGGCAGCGCGTGGCTGCGAACGCGCCTGGAGTCCTCGGGCTAAACACGACAGGATTCGCGCACACCAACGGCCAGAATGCGGTGGGAGTTCCATGTTCACTGCGCGAGCGACCGAGGGTGAGGATGGATGAGAAGCAGACGGAGCGGGAGATCTTCCTCGCCGCTCTCGCACTCAGCCCGGAAGACCGCGAAGCGTTCCTGGATGGTGCGTGCGGCGACGACGCCGCCCTCCGCCAGCGCATCCAGGATCTTCTCGACGCGCATGTCGAGCCGCCCGAGGACGACCAGCCGTCCAGGCTGCGCGAGTTCAGGATCATCCGCGAGATCGGGCGAGGCGGCATGGGCGTCGTCTACATCGCCTACGACGAGATCCTGAAGCGGCAGGTCGCGCTCAAGGTCCTCCTGGACTCCTTCACGGCCTCGAGGCACACCGTCGAGCGGTTCCACGATGAGGCCAGGCTCGCGGCGCAGCTCAGCGTGCCGGGCATCGTTCAAATCTACCAGTTCGGCGAGTACGAGGGCAAGCACTTCATCTCGATGGAGTACGTCGAAGGCCAGACCTTCGCGGAATGGCTCGCGACAACGCCAACACCGTACCCGACGCCCGCGGCCAGCGAGGGGCAGGACGCCCAACACCGCACACGGACGAAGCGATCTTCGGGAACCCGCGAACGCTACTTGGCCATCGCCAGGGTCATCGAACAGGTCGCTACGGCGTTGCACGCGGCCCACATGAACGAGCCGCCGATCATCCACCGCGACGTGAAGCCATCCAACATCCTGGTCGACCGAGACGGGAACGCGAAGATCGCCGACTTCGGGATCGCCAAGATCATGGAGTCCGAGGGCCTCACGCTCGACGGCGTCACGCCGGGCACGCCGCACTACATGAGCCCTGAGCAGGCGGCCCTGACCGAGCACAAGATCGACCACCGCTCCGACATCTTCTCGCTCGGAGTCGTGCTCTATGAAGCCCTCACCACACGGCGCCCCTTCGATGGGTCGACACCTCACCAGGTGCTGCACGCGCTGCGGACCTACGAGGCGAGTTCGGTCAGGCTGCGGAATCGCAGCGTGCCGACCGATCTGGCAACGATCTGTCACAAGGCCCTCGAGAAGCGTCCGTCGGACAGGTACCAGGCCGCTACTCAGCTGGCAGCGGACCTGCGCAGCTGGCAGAACGGCGACCCGATCCTCGCGAGGCCGCCTTCGCTGGTCAGACGTATCGGGCGCACCGTTCACCGACGGAGAGGTGTTGCGATCGGCGTGCTGATCGTCCTTCTCGGATTCGCCATAGGCATACCGCTCGCGGACAGAAAGGAACCCGGGTCGACGAGCATCGTCCTCGAGACCTCGCAAGAGGACTGCGTCGTGTCCGTTACGCCCATCGGATCCGCTGGCGAGCCGATCTGGACGGAACGTCGGCGCATCCGGGGAAGAAACCTGACGCTCGCACCGGGGCAGTACAGGGTCACGGCCCTCAGGGAAGGCGACGGCGCAACGGGTGAGTTCAATCTTGTGCTGCCTCTCCCGGAGCAGCCGGAACGACTGGTGCTGAGGATCCTGGACCCGTCCGAGGCGTGGCCCGAGCACGCCTTGGACGAACGCATCGCGGTGCTCCAGACGCCCGAAGCGGTCTCGGAGGACATGCTCGCGGTCAGCGCTGGCGAGTACGCGCTCGGGTTCGAAGGCGACACCGACCCGCGACTCCCAGAAGTCGTCAGCCTCCAGGGCTTCCTCATCGATCGGCGTGAGGTGACCAACGCGGAGTACCAGCAGTTCATCGACGCGACCGGGCACCCCCAGCCGTACTACTTCGGCAAGTTCGCGTCGATGAAGGAGATCAGCGATCTCCCGGTCGTCTGGGTGACCCAGGAGGACGCGGAGGCCTACGCCCGATGGCGTGGCAAGCGTCTGCCCACGCTCATGGAATGGCAGGCGTCGGCCCGCGGGACCGACGGCGCGCTGTACCCGTGGGATACGGATCAGGCGCCCAGCGAGGACGCGTCGAGCCGCGCGCGAGCCAGCCAGGTGACAAGAGACGAATCGATGAGCGACGCCGAGTTCGCGTTCGCCCGATACGCCGCCGGCACACGGGATGCGCGGGGCCCGGCACCCTGGGACCCATCGCGGGGGCTGCTGCACATGCACTCGAATGTCCGCGAGATCACCGCGACGGTCGACCTGCAGGGCCGTGACATCGTCCTCGCCGGGCGGTCATGGGCCGATTCGGAGACCGAGCACACGCTGCGCCGCTACCTGCTGGCGCCCATGCAGTACGGATCACCACTGAGCGGATTCCGATGCGTCAAGAGCATCGGCGATCCGGGACCTTAAACACCCGAGAGAAAGGGAACCGAAAGTGAAAGCAGCAACCTACCGCCTGACGGCCGCTCGTCTTCTTCTGAGCACCTTTGGTGACGAGTTCGACCACACTCAGTACCAGTACCCGCAGGTCATCGCCCTCAATCTGGACCCCGACGGCAAGATCCAGGCCTGCCTGGACCGCTGCCGGAATCAGTTCCAATCGCAGGCTGGCGTGTCCGCGGAGAAGGCCATGCAAGAAGCGATCGAGTACGTCGGAGAACAGCTGACGCAAGACATTGGCGGTGCGTTCCAGATGATCTATGAAACAACCGCGTACAAGCCGATCTACGACGACGACAACAACGTCGTCGGGCACGACACCATCACCGTCGTCGTGCAGAACGGCAGCCCCCTCAAGCTTGATCTGGTCACGGGACCCGGGGGGCTGAGCCTCGGGGGCATCGGCGTCCTGTTCATGGCGATCGAGGCAACGTCGTGAGCGAGCTGATACAAGAGATGTCTCAGCGGCACATGCGCCTGTCGCATCTCATGTGGCATGTGTCACGCGAGCGATGGAACGTGATGTCTCACGACGAGCAGCAGTCCTTCAGGCAGCGATTCGGAGACGACTGGGCCCCGCCCAGGCCGTCGCTCAGCAGGGACGGCACGCCTCTGCTCGACAACGACGCGGGGCGCGATTTCTTGTTCATGCACCGCGTGATGGTGGAGCATGCCAGGATGGTCGTGTCGCGCAGCACCGACCCCCCGATCCTCGAGTGGGGATCCGGGCTCCCCGGGCCCGACGATCCGAACTTCCCGCCCCCGATCACCCCGTGGAGCGTCACGGCTGCCACGTACCCTGAGAAGCGCGCGGACGTCTGGGAGAAAGAACTCGAGCAGGCGGCGGAGCTCACCAGCCCCGAGTCGATCCGTGGCATGCCGCTTGGTGTGCTGGGCACGCTCATCGAGTACGGCATCCACGCGCGTCTCCATCTCCGGTACGGTGATGTCGCGACCAACGGGAAGACCAGGGAGCCGAAGAACCAGGCACCCGAAGCCAACGATGTCTGGGACGAACCTGGCTACGACACGCTGTTCGATGCCTATTCCGCGCACGTACACCCGTGGTTCTGGGGCATCCATACCTGGATCGACGAGCAGGTCAACGTCTGGGAACGCGAGAACGGCACGATCGACTGGGGCGGTGCCTGGCTTGGGGGGTGGTCATCTCACAATCACGACCATGACCATGACCATGACCATGACCATGACCACGAACACAACCACGAACATGGCCAAGGGCACAAGGCGCATGTCCTGAACTGCGAGGACGACACAGAGAAACTCGTGGACGCCATTAACGAACTCCCTCTCTACGGGGGCTGCGGTCTCTACAAGTCGCAGCTGTCCTCGGAGGACATCTCGCGGCTGCTGATCGAGCGCCCCTGGAAGTAACTCAGCCCGTCCCGCGTGCCCGTGTGAGGCACCGGCGGACGGCGTTCCACCAGGCGTAAAGCTACCTCCAGGTTGCGCACGACTGGTGAGCATGCAAACCGGGGCGCATAGTGCCGGCGTCGCCTCGCCCGCAGGTAGCCCGTGCGATGGCTGGCAGAGCGGAAGCGGAGGAAACAGACATCCCCGCTGCCTTCGGTCACCGAGGTCGCGTACAATTCGATGCAGACGTTGGGCCCTAATCGGTAACCAACGTCGTTTGAGCGCCAGTTAAAGTCGGCAAGTATCTTGTCGACAGAGACTTGTGCGACATCGCGGGTGTAGTTCAGTGGTAGAACGTCAGCTTCCCAAGCTGAATGTCGTCGGTTCGATCCCGATCACCCGCTTTCCCGTCTTCGCCTGTGCATGGGGGTGCAAGGCGATGCGAAACCCCACGGATTGAAGCACTCCGCCATCGGTCGGCTGAGCGTCGTTCGCGGCTGTCTCGTCTCCGTTGAACTACAGCGGAGCGCGGCCAACCGCACGAACAGTCTTGTTCGCCCACATCGTGTGCTGCTTCCCGAGCAGGCCGCAGACGAGGGCCGAGTATCTCAACCGCTGATCGACGAGGCACTCGATCCGACCGGCCCATCATGTTTCAAGATGAGTGCCGCTGGTTCTGCTTCGCTCATCGACGTCTCCACCACAGGCCACCCGCTACTCAGGGGCTGCCTCGTCAACGCGTGGGGTTACGGCGGATGCGCAAAACGATGGAATACTTGGGAGCCCCGTTGACTTCTCCTGGTATGGGTTCCTCGCAGTCCATCACCCGCCCTGCAAAGTGCGACCGCCGAGACGCCTCCCAGGCGTGCCTCAGCGGAATGGGTTTGATGCTCTTTTAGGTGGCATCAAGCGTGCGTAAGGGACGGTGTGCGCTCTCTGCACCGTCTTCGCCATCCTGATCCCATAACTGAACCCGTCCCCAGCACAGTGCGTGATCGTGCGGTCTCACGACAGCGATTTACATGCTGATGCGTTCGGGGGCCGCCATTGTCAGCGGCGTCTTCGACACGAACTTCGAACAAGTATCCCAGCCCGCCCGTGCGTTTGCGCGAGTGGGGTCTGCTCAGGGTAGAGCTCATGAAAATCAGTCTGCTGCTCAAACAGGCACGGGCGTGCCGCATCTGCGAACCGCACCTTCCGCACGGCTGCAAGCCACTGCTGCAGGGAGCGGACTCGTCACGCATCCTCGTGATCGGCCAAGCACCGGGCGCAGCGGCCCATGAGTCCGGCGTTCCTTGGGATGACAAGAGCGGGGACCGTCTCCGCGACTGGCTCGGCGTTACGCGCGAGGAGTTCTACGACCCGAACCTCTTCGCGCTCATGCCGATGGGATTCTGCTACCCCGGGACCGGCACGAGCGGCGACCTGCGACCAAGACCCGAGTGTGCGCCGGAATGGCACCAACGCCTCCTCGACGCGTACGAGCCATTCGCGCTCACGCTCTACACCGGGCGGTACGCGTACGAGCGATACATAGGCGACCGATACAGCACGCTGACAGACGCTGTGCGTGCCCACGCCCAGACGCTCCCAAAACGGATGGCCCTCCCCCATCCGTCCCCAAGAAACAACCTGTGGTTGAAGCGGAACCCGTGGTTCGAGGCCCAGGTGCTTCCGGCCGTGCAGCGCCGCGTGCGCCGCGTCATTCGGTCCGCGGAACGAGACGTGCCCTTGCGCTGACCCCACCGAACTGACCCGTTCCTCCTGCGCACGATCGCGCATGGAACCGATACCCCGCGACCCAGCAGGGCACGCCGGGGTGACAACCGCCCTCACACCCGCAAAGAAAGGAAGACAGCAATGACCACTCGATTCGTGACCAAGGACATCCACGCGTTCCTCGACTACCCCGTCGCAGCGCTCTTGATCGGGGCTCCGTTCCTGCTCGGGCTCGGTACCGAGAATCCTGCCGCGCTCTGGCTGGGTGTCGGCACGGGGATCGCGGCACTTCTCTTGACTGTGTTGACGAACCACCGGCTCGGGCTCATTCGGGTGCTGCCGTACCGCATCCATGTCGCAGTCGACGGGCTGGTCGGCTTGGTCTTCATCGCTGCACCCTTCGCGCTCGGGCTTTCGGGGATCGATGCCTGGTTCTACCTTGTAAACGGCGCGACCGTCCTGGCCGTCGTGTCCCTGAGCAACCCGGAATCCCTTCGTGCCACCCCGGCCTTGGCCTGAACAACGTCACCCTGTGCAGGCACCGCTCCGGGCGGGGGGACGATCCTTCCGCCCGGACGTGCCGAAGCCCAGGCTCATGGCCGGATGGAGTTCCTTCGCTTCTGTTGCCCAGATCTGCTAGCCGAACGAGGGCGATGCAGACCCGCTCGCAACCGATTCGAGAATTGTGATTGCGTCAGCGCGAGACATCACCCTGGGCACGCCGTACGTACGTCTCGCCTCCGCTCTCGCCTGATTCGCGATTTCACGGAAGTGCTCTTGTTTCAACTCAGGGAGCGAGGCCTGGATCTCGAGCTCTTCCGAGAGCCGATCGATGCGTTCGATGAAACGCTCCGCTCGCTCGGGCTCACGCCCTTGTGATTCTCCCGCCAGCATGGCTTCGAGTTCGGCGAACTGCCTCTCGCACGCATGACGGTTGAACCGGAGCACCCGCGGGAGGAGCACCGCATTGGCGAGCCCGTGCGGGGTGTCGTAGTGCCCGCTGATCTGGTGCGAGATCGCGTGCACGTACCCGAGGCTCGCTTTCGTAAACGCGAACCCCGCGAGGAACGACGCGATCGCGACCATCTCCCTGGCGCGCTCATCGGTTCCGTTGCGATACGCGGCGGGCAGGTGCTCGACGAGGAGCCTGATCGCCAGAGCGGCATCACGGCTGGTGTCCTTGAACGCGTTGGTCGACGTGTACGCCTCGATGGCATGCGTGAGCGCATCCATCCCGGTTGTCGAGGTCATTCCCGGTGGCAGAGACTTCAACAGGCCCGGATCGAGCGCGGCGCCGATCGGGATCAGCTTCGGATCGACCACGAACTGCTTCTTGTGAGTCGTACTGTCGGAGATGACCGCAGCGGTCGTCACCTCGGACCCCGTTCCGGACGTTGTGGGCACGACATAGAACGGCAAGATTGACTTGACCTTCAGGATGCCGACGAGCTTCTGTGGGCCGCCAGGCTTGGAAGTTGCAGCGCTCGCAGCGATCACTTTCGCAGCGTCGATGGCCGATCCTCCCCCGACCACGAAAACGCTGTCGCAATGCCCCTTCGAGCACGCCTCGAGACCGGCCTCGACGACGTCGAACGTCGGGTTCGGGACGATCCCGTCGAAGACGGTGGGCTCGCACCCCGCGTCCTTCAGTCGCCCGAACAAAGGATCGAGCGTTCCGTTCTCGAGCAAGAAGCCGCCCGTAACTAGGAGCGGGCGCCGGTGCCCGCTGGCGACCATGAGATCCGCGAGCTTGAGCGTCGATCCGGTCCCCGAGAACACGAGCGGCTTCTGGGGCGGGAAGAGCGTCGACAATGTGCGCAGGGCGTAGTGAATAGGTGTCTTCAACATGTCGCCTTCATCCCTCCGAATGAGCGCGGGGTTCGATGCGCCCGCACTCCGGGCAAGGCGCTCACGTGCCGACCCCCTCGCGCGAGTAGCCGCAACCGGGGCAGCTGGTTCCAAGCGTGACGCCGTATCGACCTTCCATGTGAGACCATGTCCACAGCCAGGATCCGACGAAGACGGGGAGCGAGCAGATCCAGATGATCGCGAGGTCCGCCGGAGCGAGGGGTACGCCCAGCCAAACGTTGGTCGCAACGACGAGTGCGCAGGTGACCAGAGGTGACAGGAAACCTCCGCCGATGAGCACGAACTTCGCTCGACCAAGCTTGCGGAGGCGGTGCCACCAGAGATACTGTCGCCCCTTGATGATGCGAGACGCCCCCCGGGTTGTCGTCGCGATCGTGTTCATGTCTCACGCACCCTTTCGCGGTTCCTGCATCGGTTTCCCAGTCGCGTAGTGCGCGAGGAAGATCTGCACGGCCGACTGCACGACGTCGGCCCGTTCTCGAGCGCTGGCGACCGGATCGCCGTTGACCAACTGCGGCCAGAAGACGAGCTCCTTGATGAGCCCGTAGAACTGCGCGGTCGCCCGAGCAGCGTCTTCCACGCAAAGACGACCATCGGCAGTGCCCGCATTGAGCCAGTCGATGCAGTTGGCTCGCAGCTTGGCCTGTTCACTGAGCGTCGCCTGTGAGAGATGCTGGGCCTGCATGTATCGTGAGAGCACGATCCGAGCGAGCTTGAGGAACTCGGCGCTCGTGACCGTGTCGGCGAACGCCTGACCGATCGTGCCGAGCTGCGTAGCGAGATCGATCTGTGAGTCGTACTGCTGATGAGGCATGGTGTTGATGCGATCCACGAGCTGAGCGACGATGGCCTCGAACAGCGCTTCCTTGCTCTCGAAGTGGCTGTAGACGGTCTTCTTCGAGACGTCCGCGACCTCGGCGATGCGGTCCATGCTCGTCCCAGAGAACCCGGCTGCGAGGAACTCGTCCGCCGCGGCCATGAGGATCGCGTCACGCTTCCGCTGGCTTCGCTTGGTCAGGGTGCTGGTCATCGGGTCTCCGCCAGGGCAGGTAAATAAACTACACCGTTCAGTTTACTTTTATTCGTCATCGTATCAAGATTCTGGCCAAGGGAAACATGGTTCGCACTCAAAAACCGCACAACCTGCTGTAGAGAAACACTTTGCAGAATCTGTGCCGCTGCGCAATCCCGGCGCGCGGGGGCTCAGTTGTTCCTGCTCATCCCAGATGTCGGGCCGGGATCGATCGCGAGCCTCACGGGTTGAGACTCTGGTCCGCACCCTCTCGATGGGCTGCATGACCGACATCGAACCGGCGGCTAACCTGCTGAGAACACAGGATCTCTGGGCTTTCGAAGTGGCAGAGGCGGCTGAGTCTCACGCCCGATGTCGAGGGTTCGGCTCTTTACCTCCCACTTTCCCAGGCGTCGTCGGCCGCGTGAGCTTCGGACCAGCACACCCATGGAAATCTTTCGCGAGTTCACCTTCGACGCCGCCCACAGGCTGAACCACCTGCCCGACGGGCACAAGTGCGCCCGGGTCCACGGGCACACCTACCGGCTCCGGGTGCACATCGCGGGCGAGCCGGATCCCGTCTTGGGCTGGGTTGTCGATTTCGCCGAGATCAAGCGGCTCGTCCAGGTCGTGCTTGAGCCCCTTGATCACCACATGCTGAACGACGTGCCCGGGCTCGGGCAGCCGACGGTCGAGCGTATCGCGGTCTGGATCTGGGACCGGCTCGCACCCGAGTTGTCTGGGCTCTGCCGCGTCGAGCTCTGGGAGAACGCCACGAGCGGGTGCGTCTACTCGGGCGAACCGTCGGATGCCTGAGCGTGCCGTCGTGCTGCTCTCGGGTGGGCTGGACAGCGCCGCGGCGCTCGCCATCGCACGAGACCGTGGTCTGGAGTGCCACGCCCTCAGCCTCGACTACGGGCAGCGTCACCGCACGGAACTCGCGGCTGCGAGGCGTGTCGCGGCCGCGCTCGGGGCGGCGAGCCACACCCTGGTGCCGCTGGACCTCCGCATGTTTGGAGGCAGCGCACTGACCGACGACATCGACGTGCCCAAGCACCGAAGCGGGGACGAGATCGCGGATGGCATCCCGGTTACCTATGTGCCGGCGCGCAACCTCGTTTTCCTCTCGCTCGCCGTGGGGCACGCCGAAGTGGTGGGGGCCCGATCGATCTACCTCGGGGTGAACGCCATCGACTACTCGGGCTACCCCGATTGCCGGCCCGAGTTCGTGCGGTCGTTCGAGGCGACCGCCAACCTCGCGACCAAGGCGGGCGTTGAGGGAGCCGGTGTTTCGATCATCGCGCCGCTGATGGATCTGACCAAGGCCGAGATCATCAGACAGGGCGTCGGGCTCGGTGTGGACTTCGCCCTGACGTCATCCTGCTACGACCCCGACGAAGATGGACGGGCGTGCGGCGCTTGCGATTCCTGCGTGCTCCGCCGGCAGGGGTTCGAGGCCGCGGGCGTGCCAGATCCGACGCGTTACCGCTGAGAACTACTCGCCCGGGGCACTCCGGATCCCGAGCAGCGCCCGGCTGCCGTCGCGTACGTTCATGAACGCTTCCAGGCCGTCGCGCTTGACCATGATCGGGGGGAAGTTGATGTGCCCCTTCATGGGCACGGCGACCTCGCGCCCCGCCTCGTCGGCTCGGGCTACGTCCGCGAGCAGGCGGACGCTCGCACGCCCGTAGCTGTACTGGTCCTGCGCGATCGTGCCGAACACACGCCCGTCGGCGATCGCCTCGAGCGTCTCTTGACGGTCGTCGAAGCCGACGACGCGCACGGAGCCCATCTTGCCGGCCTCTTCGAGCGCCGCGACCGCCGCGGGCACGTGGTAGGCGTACAGACCGACCACCGCATCAAGGTTGGGATGGTTCTCCAATGCCGCAGCAACGTTGGCCCTCGCTTGCTCCGGGTCGATGGGGTCCACATACGTCGCGAGCACCGTGTACCCCTCGTTGGTCAGCTGATCTTCGAGCGGGTCCATCGGGCGCCCGGGCCCGTAGGAACGCCCGACCACCTCGTCGATGAACCCCTGACGGCGCAGCCGACCGTTCTCCTTCGCCATGGGCCCGGAGATGATGACGATGTTGGCGCCCTCGGGGGCGGCTTCCATGAGCAGCTCGCCGCACCGACGCCCGGCGCTGTAGTTGTCGGGCCCGACGAAGCACAGACGTCCGGACAGCTCGCTGTCCGAATCGAGCGTGACAACGGGCATCGCGTTGCCCATTTTCCGGAGCGCAACCCCCTGACGCGTGC
>JANQQZ010000005.1 GCA_028284805.1 Phycisphaerales bacterium | reverse complement strand
CCGCACCCATCCCCCTCGCCTCGATCCTCGGCCACGACCGACCAGTCGCCCAGCTCACCGCAGCCATCGAATCCGAACGCCTCCATCACGCCTGGGTCTTCCACGGCCCAAAGGGCGTCGGCAAGCTCACCACCGCCCTCGCCTTCGCTGCCCTTGTCCTCGACCCGACCACCGAGCGCGACCTCTCGGGACAGCTCGCCCCCGACCCGACAGGCCGAGTCCAATCCCTTCTCCAAGCCGGCACGCACCCCGACCTGCACGTCATCACCAAAGAGCTCGCCCGCTACTCCACCGAGCGTTCCGTCCGCGAGTCCAAGCTCACCACCATCCCGAAGGACGTCGTCGAGACCCACCTGCTCCGCCCCGCGGCCCTCGCGCCGCAGCTCAACTCCAACGCGCTGGCAACCAAGGTCTTCCTCGTCGACGAGGCCGAGCTCCTCGACCGCTCGCCGACAAACGCCCCAGTGCAGAACGCACTGCTCAAGACCCTCGAAGAGCCCGCCCCGGGCACCCTCATCATCCTCGTGACCAGCGACGAGCAGCGATTGCTTCCCACGATCCGCTCGCGCTGTCAGCGCGTCCGCTTCGCCCCGCTCCCGGACGACGCCATACGGCAATGGACCACGTCCCGTGACCTCACGCCCGACCAGACGGAGTGGGCCCTCCGCTTCGGGCACGGCTCACCAGGCCTCGTCCTCGAAGCCATCGCGACAGGTCAGGACCGCTGGCGCGCCCGCATCGAACCCATGATCGATCAGCTCCTCGCGGGCCGATTCCCGATCGACCTGGGCCCAGAGATGCACGCGCTCGTCCAGGACTGGGCCGCCGCACGCGTCGAGCACGACAAGAACGCGAGCAAGGACGCCGCCAACCGCGCCGCCTGCACCCGCATGCTCGCGCTCGTGGGCGACATCCTCCGCGACCGGCTGCGCACCGACCCCGAGGGCATCACCCCGCGCATCGCGACTATCGACACCGCACAGGGCCGCATCAACGCCAACGTCAATCTGCAGATGGTCTTCGACGCCCTCGCCGCAGAACTCGCCAGCCCGCCGAGCTCCGCGGTCGTGTTCAGCTAGCCACCGACCCGTGCGAGCGGGCGGGGATCACCCCTCGAGACTGAGAGGGCGGTACCCCGTACCGGCATCCTGAGCAGGGCCCGCATCGGGAGCCTGCGAGCCTTCGCCGCCGCCCGCATGCTCTGCCTTCAACTGCTCCATCAGCAGCACCCACGTCTCGCGCTCGTACCCGAGCATCTCGATCACGCGGTCCGCTTTCGACGCGTCACGCTCCAGGCTCGCCGACACCAGCTCCGTGTACAGGAACGTATACAGCGACCGCACACGCTCGCACAGCTCAGGCGCCACGTCCGTCCGCATCGAGGTCATCAGCTCTGTGATGATCGCCCTCGCCTGCGCGAAACCCTCGAAGCTCTTCTCGGCATCCCCCGACGCCAAGCCGTCACGCCCCTGTGTTGTGAACTTGATCGCCCCGTCGATCAGCATCAGCCGGAGCTCTTCCGGCGTAGCGCTCATCACCTGCGTACGGAGGTACGCGTTCGCTCGTGCATCATTCGTCGTGCTCATGTGCCGGTTACTTCGTCATCACGCGAGGGCAACTTGACCCAACCGGGCAGAACTACCCGGAACTCACCAAGAGGAACTACCCGAGCTGCGAAAGACTCGCCAGGGCACCCTGCTGCGACTGCAGGTCCGCCAGCACACGCTCCATCTGCACGAACTCCTGCTGCAACACCTCACGCCGACGCTCCAGCCGCTCCGCGAACTCCTCGATCCGGCTCTCCTGCGAGCTGATCTGGTCGTCCAGCGCGCGCTCCCGCGCCGTCAGCAGCCCGTCGACCGAGTCAAGATAACTCCGCGCCAGCTCCTCGACCTGTCCGATCACGCCCAGCGAGTCGAACTCCCGCGCGCTCGTCCCGCCCGACACCGTGATCCCGGGCTCGATCTCCACCTCGGTCGTCGTGTCCGCAAGCCCGAACGTCTCGAACAGCGCCGTCACCGCCGCCGGGTCCTCGTTGTACGCCTCGCGGAACCGGCTCGAGTCGAAGCTCAGGCTCGAGCCCCCGTCTCCGATCGTGATCCCCACCTGGCTGAGCCGCGTGAACCGCCCGGTCAGCCCCTCGCCCGCGCCCTGGATGGTGGTGAACAGCCGCGACCGCAAGGTCAGCGTCGTCGAGTCGCCCAGCAAGGGCCCGCGTTCCTCCGTCTCCTCGACGAACCGCGTCTGCTGATCGATCCGCCCGACCAGTTCGTTGAACGCCGACACGAACGACGTGATCCCCTCCTCGATCGCCGCCAGATCGCGCGACACCGTCAGCGTCACCGGCTCCTCGTCCGCGCGTCGCAGGTCGATCGAAACGCCCTGCACGAGCCCGTCCACCGTGTTGGTCGTGCTCGTCACGAGCAGGCCCTTCGCAGGGTCATCTGACCCGAAGAACACCCGCGCGTCGCGCCCCTCGCTCAGGCGGCTCAGACCGAGCCCGAACCCGCCGTCGTCGACGATGAACCGCCCGCCCGTCCCGCTCTCGCGTGCCGCCAGGCTCAGCCGGAAGGGCGCCGAGCCCGAACCATCGTTCAGGATCGTCGCCACCGCCTCCACGCCAGCGTCGTTGATCTTCTGCGCGATGTCTTCGAGCGTGTCCGTCGCCTCGAACTCGACCACGCGCTCGAACGACCCGTCCAGGAAGTTGTCGGTGTCCGTGCCCGAGGCCTCCCCCTCGATCCCGAGCGCCCGCGCGACACCGCCGTCCCCGTCCTCGATCCGAAGCGTCACACCGCCGGGTGTCCCCGAGCCGTCGCCGAGGTCCTCCTCGACCACGATCCCATCGCCCTGGTCGTTGATCCGCGCGTTGACCGCGAGCCCCGCCGAGTTGATCGCGTCGATCACGTCGCCCAGCGTCGCCGCGGAGCTCCCGATCGTCACCGTCGCCTCCGCGCCCGTCGCATCGCGCACCGAGAAGCTGCCCGTCCCGATCCCCGCGCCGTTGTTCAAGGAACTCAGCAGCGTGCCCGCGCCGAGATACTGACGCTGGAGGTTGCCCGATTCCACCGTCGCCGATGCGACACCCGCCGGGTCCGTCGCGATGCCAAGGCTCGCCGCGGTGTCGTCGTCGGGCGTCCCCGTGATGATCAGATTCCCGATGCCCGCGGTCGTGTCCGTGACCACCAGCCCGGTGCCCTGCTCGTCGAGCCCGACGGTGATCACGCCACCTGTCTGCGCCTCGATCTCGTCCACGATGTCCGAGAGCGACCCGTCGAGCGTGAGCCCGGAGATGTTGAACACCGTGCCGTCACGGGCCGTGATCGAGATCGACCCGTCGCCCGCGATGCCCGACCCGCCGTTCAGGTTCTTCGACAGGACCGAGTTCAGCCCGCCGAAGATGCGTGTCCCCTCAATGCTCCCTGTGCCCGACCCGGCAATCCCGAGCTGACGCGCCGTCGCCTGCGTCGCCGCCCCGCCCAGCTCCTCGCCGCGGTCGAGCACCTCGATCGACGCCGAGCCCGCCGAGTCCACCACTCGAAGACCGGTCCCGTCCGCGTTCAGCTCCGCCGAGATCGTCGTCGTGTCGCCGAGCTCTTCCTGAAGCTCCGCGTTGATCCGATCGATCACGTCACCCAGCGTGCTCACCGCGGGCGTGGTCTCGGTCGTCTCCTCGCCCGTGTCCGGATCGGTCACCGACTCGATCACCTGCCCGAGGAACACCTGCACGTCGGTGCCGTCGACGCGCACCGTGAAATCGAACGCACCGGTGCCCACCGAGCTCGTCCGCTCGATCCCCGTGCCCCCGTTGATCGTCGACAGCGCCGTCAGCTCCGTCGCCCGGTACAGCTGCAGCCCGGCAATCCGACCCGAAGCCGCGATCCCCTCGATCCCGAGGTCCGTCGCCGCGAACGAGTCCGTCCCATTGGCGATGGTCAGCGTCCCCCCGCCACCGGCCGTGTCGTCAACCACCAGCCCGTCGCCCAAGGCCTTCGCCCGCACGCCGAGCCCCGACCCGTTGATCGCGTCCAGCACTTCCTGGACCGTGCCGGCGCGAGACAGGTCCACCGTGGCGCTCGCGCCCGACGAATCGGTCACGACGATCTCGCCCCGGCGCACGCCCGCGCCGCCGTTCAGATCCGCCAACGAGACGTCCCGCTCGAGCAGCGCATCCGCCGTCTCGAAGGTGAATGACCCCGCGTTCAGGCCCGACACGTCCGAATCCGCGAACCCGCGGCTCAGCTCTTGCTGCGTGCTCACCAGCCTGTCGACCACGAACGTGTACGACCCGACCTGCGCGCTCGTGCTCGCCGAGGCCGTCAGCACGTCCTCGTCCGAGCTCGCCGCGCTCGCCGAGCTGAAGGTGTCCTCCGTCCGGAACGACCGAGCCGCCGATTGCAGCCCGCTCAGCCGGGTGTTGATGTCCAGGAACGCCGCCTGCTGAGACTGCAGCTGCGTCAGCCGGATCTGGGCCAGCGCCTGCGGGCGAGCCTCCACCGCCAGCAACTGCTCGATCAGCGACGCCGTATCGATCCCGCTGACCAGACCGACGCCCGTGGTGATCCCGCTCATCGCAGACTCCTCTCGATCAAGCCGCCCGGCTGACGACCGAAGCTCGCTCGCCCCCGAGACGACGACGGCAAGGCACGTCCAGCCCTCGAGCACGAAGCGACAGCAGGTCCGACGCCCAGCGCATCAGCAGCCGGTCGAACTCGGCGCGGCTCGCGACCACCGCGGACGCGCCCCCCGCCCCCCCCGATCCGCTCCGTCCGTCATCACTCGACACAGCTCAACATCTCCCACGAGATGCCCGATCAGATTCAGGCGCATCTCACACTGCTGAATCGGACCGATCAGGCCCACCGCTGCACCCCAATCTCCACCCGCGGCCGCCCGCCGGAGCACCCAAACCGGGGGCCAGAACCCACCGACACATTCCCAGGCCCCGACCGAACCCGGATCCACCTCAGAAACTACGATCCATCGTGACCAGCCAGCCCACCATCTCGCCCGCACCACTCGACCGCCAGGGCAGGCTTCTGCTGGGCGTTCTCGGTGCCCCCCTCGCGATATGGGCTCTGCTCGGGTTCGTCATCGCCCTCCGTCCCTCGCTCATCGGCGGCACCGAGCCGATCTGGATGCTCGCGGGCTTCGAGGCCATCACCGCGACGTCCGCCGTCATCCTCGTCGTGCTCGCTCTGGGGCGGTTCCGCGAGGGGCCCGCGATCACTGCCGGCTTCGCCGCGCTCGCCGTCGCCGTTGGGGCGATCCTGGGCTCGGTCTCGAGCAACAACGTCATCGGGACGCACTCGCTCATCCCGTTCGTGATCGCGCGAGAGATCGTCGCCCTCGTCATCGGGCTCGCCGCGTTGATGCTCTCGATGCGATCCCTGGCAGCGCTCCTGAAGCTCGCCGTCGGGGCCGCGCTCGTCCTCCCGATCATCGCTGCGCTCGGGCTGTTCCTGCTTGGCAAGCTCGGAGGCGTCCTCAGCAGCTTCGAGGATCTCCACCCCGCGGTGTCGCTCTCGGCCGCGATCGTCGCCGGCTTCGCAGCGCTGACCGCCATCGCCGCCGGAGGTCATCTCGTCATCACCGCCTTCGAGATCGGTCCGCGAGCCGCGAAAGCGGACGACCAAGATCCCGAATCACAGGCATGATCTCCATCGACAGCCTCATCATCGCCGCGCTGGGCATCGGCGTCGGGCTGCTCGTCGCGGGCCTCGTCTATTTCGCCTTCCTCCGCACCCGCGCCGGGAGCCAGCTCGACAACGCAACCATCACCGTCGATCTCATCGCGGAGCGTGTCCGTGCCTCGGGTAAGCTCATCGGGCTTGAGGTCTGTGCCAAGGAGATCGCGACCGCCACCAAGGGCTGGAAGTGGCTCCCGCCCCTCGTCTACAGCCCCGCCCGCCTTGCCATGATCTTCCAGTTCGAGAAGCAGTACTACGTCGACCTCAACAAGGTCTCACCCCGCGACGTCACCGACTTCGGCAACCGCCGATACCAGGTCGTCCTCCCGCACATCGAAGGCCAGCTCCGACTCACCAACGTCATCCCCTACGACATCCAGGACGGCAAGGTCTGCGGCCTCGTCGATGTCATCCAGATGAAGGCCGAGGCACAGGGCGAACTCATGAAGCAGGCCCAGGAACAGGCCGCCGAGCTGTTCGAAACCTCCGACGCCGGCTACCTCGACGAGGCACGCCGGAGCGTCCAGAAGCAGCTCACCTCGCTGCTCGCGCTGGTCGACGCCGAGGTCGACATCGTCTGGAAGGACGACCTCGAGCCCGCTCCCACGGAGCAGCCCAGGGTCCAGCTCCCCGAGTCGGCCGAAGCCGCCGCCGAGGCCTGATCCCTACGCCGAACTCGGGTGCCAGATCGTTTTGAACTCCAGCACCCGCTCGAGCTGCGTCACCGACGACCAGCCCCCCGCGTCCGCGGGCGCATCGAACACGCTCACCCGCTTCATGTTCTCAGCAGCGCCCCGCTCGAGCACGGTGCGCATCTCCCGATCAACCCCGCACGCCACCAACGCCCCGATCCCGCGGTGCGAAGCGAAGTGGGGGGCCAGCTCAGCGAGCTCGCCCGTCAGCAGGTTCACCACCCCACCGGGCACGTCGCTGGTCTCCAGCACCTCGCCGAACTCGACCGCACGAGGGCACGACCGCGACACAAGCGTCACCACCGAGCACCCGCACACCAGCGCCGGGCCGATCACGCCCACCAGCCCGAGCAGCGGGGGCTCGTCCGGCGCGATCGCGCCAACCACACCCACGGGCCCGGGCACCGTGAAGTTGTGATAGGGCCCAGCGACCTGGTTCGCCGAGCCGAACACCTGCCCGTACTTATCGCTCCACCCCGCGAGCGACACCAGCAGATCGATCGAGGCGTCCACCTCGCGCTCGCTCGTCATCGCCGCGAACGCCGCCCGCCGACCCTCGAGCATCTCCGCCAGCCGGTACACGATCTGCCCGCGGAGGTACCCCGTCGCCGATGACCACCCGCTCAGCGCCTTCTCCGAGGCCTCGACCGCGGCCCGCAGGTCCTTCCGCGATGCCGCCGGGGCCCGCAGCCGCTCGCCCGCCGAGACCGTTCGCCCGGACTCGCTCCGAGCAAAGGACCCACCGATCAGCATCTTGAATGTCTTGTCGACCGCGGCGCGTTCCATGACCTCACCCTATGCGGGCCGTGCCTCGCGATCTGAACCAAACAAATTTAGTACTTTATGTTCAGGACCGTACAAATCCAATCGGACGCTCCCATGCGTTCGTCACGTTCGTCTAGACTTCACACGGAAGAGACCTCGGCGGTCGCAGCCGCCGTGGGAAGGACAGAGAGACAGCACCACGTGCATACCGGAGAGACAGACATGAAGACCGCCATCGCTGCGCTGGCCATCGTTGCCGGCACCACCGCCTCGGCCCAGACCCTGAGCGCCGTCGGCAACGCCAACAACTTCGCGTCCGAGACCTACAGCGGCCTCACCCTGCCGTACAACGGCAACGCCATGATCGGCGACGGGACGTTCGGCAACACCGGCTCAGGCGACACCGGCTGGGATCCGGGCGACATGTTCGGCCGCACCAACCCCACCGCCGCAGGCGCCACGGGCGGAGGCCTGCCCTTCTCCATCCTCGACGAGTCGGTCGCGGGCTTCCCCGGTGACTCCGTCGGCATCATCAGCGAGTTCGACACCACCACCGAGTTCTTCGGAGTCGTCGACAGCGTCAACGGCAACAACAGCTCGGGCTTCGGCCAGGCCGACTACACCTGGACCAACACCGGCGCCGGCACCATCGTCGACAGCTTCTCCGTCGACGTCGCCGCCATGGGTGACTTCGAGGGCAGCGACCAGTACCGCTTCGACATCTCCGTCGACGGCGGTTCCAGCTTCCCCTTCAGCGCTTCGGCCGCCGCCAACGAGGACATCGCCAACGTCTACACCATGGACGACGGCTCGCTCTCCACGCTCAACGATCCCATGATCTTCGACGGCGCCATCCTCACCAACGACTTCACCACCTTCACCTTCAGCGGCCTGAACCTCCCCGTCACGGGCGACATCGTCCTCCGCTTCGTCGGCACCTCCGACGGCGGCTCCGAGGCCTTCGCCTGGACCAACGCCAACATCGAGGTCATCCCCGCCCCGGCTTCGGCAGCCCTCCTGGGCCTGGGCGGCCTCGCCGCCGCACGCCGCCGCCGCTAATCCGGCTTCCAGCCTGATCGCATCAGGCACGACTCAGACACACGACGGGCCCCGGTTCACGCCGGGGCCCGTTCTTCATTCACGTTCTCTCGGACCGGGGAATCAGCCGAACGTCACGTAGCTCCGCAGCCCGTGCACCCCGCCCTCGCGACCGAACCCCGACTCCTTGAACCCGCCGAACGGGCTCGCCGCGTCGAATTTGTTGTACGTGTTGAGCCACACCACGCCCGCATCCAACCACTTCGCGATCTCAAAGATCTTCGAGCCCTTGTCCGTCCACACACCCGCGGCCAACCCGTACGGCGTGTTGTTCGCCCGCTGGATCGCCTCCGCCGGCGTGCGGAACGTCATCACCGCAAGCACGGGCCCGAAGATCTCCTCACGCGCCACCACCGCGCTGGGCTGCACCCCCTCGAACAGACAAGGCCGGCACCAATACCCGCTGCTCGGCACACCGCCCCCCGCCTGCCAGAACGCCCCGCCATCAGACTTCCCGGCATCGATGTACCGCTCGATCGTCGAAAGCTGAGCCGCGCTGTTGATCGCGCCCACGTCCGTGTTCTTGTCGAGCGGGTCCCCAACCCGAAGCTCGCCCATCCGCCGCTTCAGCTTCGCGATGACCTCGCCCGCCACGCTCTCCTGCACGAACACACGGCTCCCCGCGCAGCACACATGCCCCTGGTTGAAGTAGATCCCTTGCACGATCCCCTCGACCGCCTGATCGATCGACGCATCCTCGAACACGATGTTCGGGCTCTTGCCCCCGAGCTCGAGTGTCAGCTTCTTGCCCGTGCCCGCGATCGCGTGCGCAATCTTCTTGCCCACCTCGGTCGACCCCGTGAACGCCACCTTGTTCACGCCCGGGTGCTCGACAACCGCCGCGCCGGTCGCCCCCGCGCCAGTCACGATGTTCACCACACCCGCCGGCAGCTCGACCTCCTCGAAGATCTCCGCCAGCATGAGCGCCGTCAGAGGCGTCGTCTCCGCAGGCTTCAGCACGCACGTGTTCCCCGCAGCCAGCGCAGGCCCGAGCTTCCAGCTCGCCATGAGCAGCGGGAAGTTCCAAGGAATCACCTGCCCGCACACACCAACTGGCGAGATCACGCGATGCCTTTGCTCCCTCTCCCCTCCGGGGGAGAGGGCCGGGGTGAGGGGGGCTCCATCCTCTCCGATTCCTACAAACTTCCCACCCCCCGCGAACGCGTACCCAAGCTTGTCCGCCCACCCCGCGTAGTAGAAGAAGTGCTGCGCCGCCAGCGGCACATCAACATCCCGGCTCTCCCGGATCGGCTTCCCGCCGTCCATCGACTCCGCGACCGCCAGCTCCCGCGAGAGCTCCTGAACCCGCCTCGCGATCCGATAGATGTACTTCGCCCGCTCCACCCCGGGCAGCGCCGACCATGCGGGCAACGCCTCGCGAGCCGCGTTCACAGCACGGTCCACGTCCGCCTTGGATCCCTCCGCGACCTCCGCGATGACCTCCTCTGTCGCCGGGTTGATCGTCCGGAAGTACTCCCCCTCAGCCGGCTCAACGAACGCCCCGCCGATGAAGTGCCCGTACCGATCCCGCAGCGTCGGCCGCACCCCCTCGGGCGCCGTCGCATACTCAAAGATCCCGGCCGACTCAATCATCGCCGGCCCAATCACACTCGCGGTCGAAGACGGTGGGGGAGCTGTCGTCATGCCCCCATTCTACGGCGTCCCCTCCACCCCCTCAGTGGCACGGGCTTCCAGCCCGTCTCTACCCGTCCTCCCGCTCACCGCCGCCCCGCACTCCGGACACACCACCAGATCCCCGATCTCGTATCCGCAGGCAGCGCACCGACCACGCCGAGAACACCGCAGCCCGACGATCCACCGCCAAAGCCTCCCGAGGGCAAGCACCACGAGCAGCACGACGCCGCCATACAGCAGCGTGTTCAAGGCGAACCCCAACGGACGCGGGATCACGGGCAGCTTTCGCCAGTTCCCACCAGTTGTGTCGAGATCGATCCGAATGCCGTCCGCCAAGGCTGCATTCGGAAGATCAACGTCGATGAAATCCGGCGACACCAGCACGCCTGCCCCCGGCGGCGGGCCCCAGTCGATGATCGAACCGGAGTACCTGCACGCGCTCAGCATCGGCCAGCCGTGCGAAACCCGCCGAAGCGTGTAACGCACATCGCGTTCCCCACCACCCCGCGCGTCCTGCGTCAGCCATTCGAGGCACGACCACCGAGACCGGAGCGTCGTTGAAGGCGATCCGGGCCACGATTCCGGCACCGACCACAGCCAACGGGGCTGATCGTGCACCTCGCTCATCCGAGGCCGCGGCGTCAGCCCGAAGTCCGTGTACGCCAGCCCCCAGGCAACCAGAACAGTCGCGCAAGCCCCGAGCGCAAGCGAAACCACGATCCGTGCGGCCCACCGCCGCATCACGCCCCCGCCCCGCACTCCGGGCACTCCGCCAGATCCCCGATCTCGTAGCCGCAGCCGCCACACAACCCCTTCGCTCGCCACTGAGCGCGCCGGAAAGGCTTGAACACCAACACAAACAACACGATCACCACGAGAACCAAGAGCCCGTACAACGCACTGTTGATCGAGAACCCGAGCGGGAGTGGAACCATCGGCAGCACGTCCGGCAGATCGCGTCGATTCCGCAATACCCAGCCTCCGCCGATCGTCACCCCGGGGAGATCTACAACGTTGTGCGTCTGGGGACGACCAGGAACTGACTCGACGCGATCGCCGTGATACGAGCTCATCGAGACCATCGGCCACCCAAAGGACCGACGCTCGACCGCGTAGAACGTGATCGCCGTCCCGGTCTGCTCAGCAGCCAGTTGTAGGCGGCTCTCGTAACACGCCCAACGCATGACATCGGTCTGCGTCGACTCAGCAGGCCACCCCTCGGGCACCGGCACAGCCCACGGCGTCGCCCCCATCGTCGATGACTTCGTGAAACTCGTGCCCGTTGTTCCAATCTGGCGGACCACGATCGTCCACGTCACCGCGACATTGAGCACGATGCCGAGCACGCAGGCGACGACGATCAGCCACATGCACCGCCGCATCACGCCTCCGAGAAGTCATACCCCGCCGCGTACGTACCCGTCTTCAGCTTCTGCATCTGCCGAAGCAGGTCGTTTGCCAGCGAGCTCGCCCCGAACCGGAACAGCCCGGGCGACAGCCACGGATTCCCATCTCCCGCGACGCCGCCGAGCGTCTCGTTCACCATCACCAGATAGTGCCACGCCTGCTTGGCCGTCTTGATCCCGCCCGCCGGCTTCATGCCCACCAAGACGCCGTCGCGCGCGTGAGCATCGCGGATCGCCTCGAGCATCACCAGCGTCACGGGCATCGTCGCTGCGGGCGACACCTTCCCCGTGCTCGTCTTGATGAACCCCGCGCCGGGCTCGTCCAGCAAGCCGCTCGCGAGCATCGCCGCGATCGCGATGTCGCTCGCTCGGCGCACGTTGTCCAGCGTCTCGAGCTCGCCCGTCTCAAGGATGACCTTCAGATGCGCCCCGCTATCCTTGCAAAGCCTCGACACCGCCTCGATCTCGTCGAACACAACCCCCTCGCGCCCCGACAGGAACGCCCCGCGGTTGATCACCATGTCGATCTCGTCCGCCCCGTCCTCGATCGCCCGCTCCGTGTCGCGCAGCCGGACTTCCAGCGGGTACTGCCCGCTCGGGAACCCCGTCGCAACGCTCGCGACGTTCACACCCGTCCCGGCAAGCAGTTCCTTGGCCAGCTTCACCATCGACGGATAGAAACACACCGCCGCCACGCTCGGGCAGTCGTGCCCCGCCCAGGGCGTCACCGCCTTCGCGCAGATCGACCGGATCTTCTCGGGAGAGTCCTTCCCCTCCAGCGTCGTCAGGTCCACCATCGACATCGCCAGCTTCAGCGCGTGCAGCTTGCTCTCGCGCTTGATCGAGCGCGTCGTGAACGACTTCGCCCGCTCCGCCGCCATGATCGCATCAACCGTCGGACTCGCAGGGATCGTGGTCATACCCGATGGTACCCGACTCCCCTCCCTCTCCCCTCGGGGGAGAGGGTGGCCGAGCGCAGCGAGGTCGGGTGAGGGGAGGCAGACGCACTACCGCCCCAACATGTCTCCCAAGAAACCGCTGACTGCCTCAACCATCCGCCCCCGCGTTGACTCATCCACCCACAGCCCATCGTGCGTCCCCCCCTCGATCCGCACGAACTCCCCCCGCGGCACCGCCGACGCGATCGCCTCCCCGTCCTCCACGGGGCAGATCGTGTCCTCGTCCCCGTGCACCACCAGCACAGGCATCTCCAACCGCGCCGCAATCGCACGCCGATCAAACCCACGCCACAACGGCCCACGCTGCCTCGTCAGCCCCGCGAGGAACAGCGCAGGCCTCAGCGTGAAACGCCAAGGCACGCCCATCTCCCGCATCACGTTCCGCGCGGGAGTCTCGGGCAACGCATACGGCGCCTCCGCAGCAACCCCCATCACGACATCCGTCCCAAGCTCCGCCGCCGCCTCGAGAGCGACGCCAGCACCCATCGACCACCCGTACAGCACCACGGGCCCGCCGACCCGCTCGACGATCTCCACCAGCGCCCGCGCCTCGCCCGCGCCGAGCAGGCACCGCCCGCCGCTCTCCCCGTGCCCGGGCAGGTCCCACACGATCATCCTCGAGACCGACCCGCGCAGCGCATCGAACCGAACCAACGCCGCGATCCCCGACCGGCTCCACCCGTGCGTCATCACGACGACGGGCCCCGCCGGGTCGTCGCCCTCGATCGTCCACACCCGACAGTCCCACGCGTTGGTGCGCCACTCGTCGAACGCCGCCGGGCGATCCAACTCGCTCGGATCACCGGGCCGCCCCCGCGCCACCGCCGACGCGTATGTGTACCGCGGCACGCGCCCGAGCGACCAGGCCGAATACACCACCACGCCGCACCACGCCACGACCAGCCCGAGACCAAAGAGCAGCAGCAGCCCGCTCACGAGCCCACCCTACGAGCCCAGCAGCCGGCTCAGATCGTGGTACGTCACGAACAGGAACACACCCACGATCAGCACGAGCCCCGCGAGCGTCGCGATGTTCTGCACCGCCACACTCACGGGCTTGCCCGTCGCCTGCTCCCACAGCAGGAACACCATGTGCCCGCCGTCCGTGATCGGGATCGGCAGGAAGTTGATCACCGCAAGGTTGACGCTCACAAGCGCGAAGAAGAACAGCAGCCACGCCGCACCGCGGTCCACCAGCGTTGTCCCCGTGTGCACGATCCCGACCGGCCCGTTCAGCATCTCGGGCGCGATCGAACCCTGCGCCAGACGCACGAACGTCAGGTAGGTCATCGTCATGATCCGCTTTGTCTCGCCCAGACCCAACGCGACCGCGTCCACAGGCCCCTCGCTCCGGAGCACCGTCTCCTCCGGGTCCACCGCGAGCACCGCCATCGGAAGGTCCCACCCGAGCGATGCAAGCGACGAAGTCTCCTCCACCGACAGCTCCACCCGGGTGAGCACGTCCCCGCCGTGGATCGGCGACACCAGCCCGACCTCGAACGCCAGACCGCCCTCCGCGTCCGCCGCCAACCGCTGAAGCGACCGCGCGAGGGCATGGAAGCTCTCCACCGGTTCTCCGTTCAGCGTCGAGATGCGCGAACCCGGTCGGAGAAACGGTTCCCCAGGCCCCGAAGACACCAGCAGCGACATCGCCGCATCGGCTGACGCGTGAGTCTCGTCCACGAGGAACCCGACCGTTCCGTTGCGTTTCACTTCGAGCACCAGCTCGATGCGCTCGCTGCCCCGAAGCACGGTCGCGGGCAGCTCGCCGCCCGCGCCCGCGCGGATCGCCGCCATCCCCTCCGACACGCTCGGGAACTCGTACCCCCCGAGCCGCTCGAAAACGTCCCCCGTCCGGAGCCCCTGCGCGTACCCGCGTGCGCTCCGAGGGCTGTCGTCCTCCGCCTCGCCCACCGTCATCACGGGCACGAACCCCGCGAGGCTCCGGTGCTGCGCCAGCCCCTCGTCCAGCTCGACCACCACCGCCTCGAGCGCCGGCTGCACGGGAACGACCGCCGTGTGCCGCTCACCGCCCGGGCCCTCGAACCCGAGTTCCACCGGCGCACCGCGCGCCGCGTCCACCGCTGCGCCGACATCGTGCGCGTACGACACCGCGCCCCCGTTCACCGTCGCGATCCGCCACCCGGGCCCGACCGGTCCCAGCCCGAGTTCGGAGAGCATCGCGTCCAGCCCGGGCACGTCCGCGTACCGCGTCGAGCCCGCCGCACCCACGCCGATCTCGAGAATGCCCATCGACGACCGCACCGGCTCGATCTCGAACGACACCTCGCCGACACCGTCGCGTTCCACCACGACCGGCAACGCCCGCCCGGGCGACGACGTCAGCACCGCCGTCATCACGTCGTTGAACGACCGGGGCTCAGCATCACCCACGCGAAGCACCCGATCACCGGCACGAAGCCCGGGCTCGACACCGCCGTCGACAGGTGTGGCTCCCGCCGCCGGGCTCCCCGCCGCGACCACGCCGATCACCGGCGCCGGCGCCGCGAGCCCGATCCAGAACACGACCACGAAGAGCGCCGCCGCCGACACCAAGTTCGCGACGACCCCCGCCGAGATGATCACCATCCGCTTCCACACCGCGACCGAGCTGTAGCTGTCGGGCGCCTCGCTCCGGTGCCCCGGGTCCGCGTCGTCCTGGCCCAGCATCTTCACGTACCCGCCCAGCGGGAGCCAGTTCAGCCGATACTCCGTCGGACTCACCCCCGGAGCGGCACCGTCATACGACACCCGCTCATACTCCGCAGCGCTCGAGCCCCGACGCAGCCCCATGCCCCGCCGCCAGCTCACCAGCGCGGGCCCGAACCCGATCGCGAACGCCAGCACGCGCACGCCCGCCCACCGCGCCGCCAGAAAGTGCCCGAGCTCGTGCACGAACACGACGAGCCCGAACCCGAACACGATCAACGCGATCTCGCCAAGGCGTTCGATCAACCCGAGCAGCAGTCCCATACCGCGATCCTAGTGCGGTGCCCATCCGAGCAGGCCCGCAGCCCAAAAGCGCGGACGCCCCGGGTCCGTCCCCGGGGCGCCCAGATCGATCATCGGCCCGAGCCGCTTACTTCGCGTACTTCACCGAGCACCCGTAGACGTCGATCTCCGCACGCACGATCTCGGTCTCGCCGTTCTTGACCTGCTTGACAGCCAGCTCGAGGTAGTTCGTCCCGACCTCGCTCGCGCTGCGGTTCGAGTCGATCGGCCCGTGGTACCGGATCACGCCCTCGCGGTCGATCACGAACATTTCGGGGGTCCGCTTCGCGCCGTACGCCTTGCCGACCTCGCCCGACTCGTCCAGCAGCACCGGGTACTCGATCTTGTACTCCTTGACGGCCTGCTGGTTACGCTCGAGGCCCGCGCCCTGCTTCCCGGGGGCACCCGAGTTGATCGCCAGGAACACGACCTCCTCGTCGTTGATGAACTGCGAGTGCGTCTCCTTCATCACCTTCGAGTCGTAGTGGAACTTCTTCACGAACGGGCAGTCGGGGTTGAACCACTCCAGCACCACGATCTTGCCCTCGTAGTCCGACAGCGAGTGACGCTCGCCGTTCGTGTCGGTCAGCGAGAACGCCGGAGCCCGGTCGCCCACCTTCACAGGCTCGACCGCGGGCCGCGCACCGAAACCGCCCGCAACCGCAGCGCCGAGCACCGCCGCCGCAGCAACCAGACCACCGAACACCGATCGTTTCTTCGTCATCGCGAGCATCCCGTTCTCCTTGTCAACGTTCCGGTTCACATCCCTGCCAGAGCACCCACGGCGAACAACGCCGGAGCAACCAGCATATACAATCACAGACAACCGCCACACGGGCGGCACGAAGGCCAATCATCTAGCCCCCAACAGGGGTTCGCACACGCCAGGCGACCGATTCAGCACCAGCCGCCCCGCCAACGCGGACCCACCCGATCACCGGGGCCTCGCCCTCTTCAAAGTCCAGCCTCAGCTCACCTGTCTCGCTCACGCCCGAGTCGAACAGCCCCTGGACACGCGCGCCGCCCGGGCCGGGCACGAACGACAGATGCCCGTCCCCCGCCGCGCGGACCACCAGTGTCGAGCCCTCCCACGCCATCGCGGGCCCATCATCCGAGGCGTCACGCACCGGCACGCCCAACGCCCGGCGCGCCGCCTCGAACCGTGAGCTATCACCGCTCGCCTCGCTTGAAGCACGCACCGGGAGCGTCAGAGACAACTCCGCGAACCCTGGCACGCACAACTCGGCGTCGCACGCCAGCCATTCGAGGTCGGCCCGGATCTCGACAACGCGACCGATGTCCAGGTCGCTCGGAACCTCAACAGGGATCATCAGCAGCACCGAGCCCTCGTACCCATGATCCAGGATCTCCCCAGGCTGCGTGAACCGATGGCCCGCGGGCCACTCGATCCCCCCGAACTCCAGCGGGGCGTCCGACGCCCACTCAACCGTCGGCTCAAGCCCGGTGTCATTCTGCGACGCCTGGTAGATGTGCCAGCCCTCGTCGATCTCGAACCACAGGCCGATCATCGCCGTCGTGCCTGGCACGAGCGCGTCCGCCTCCGAGACGAGCGTCACCCGGCTGTGCGGGTCGGGCCCACCAGACTGGCCGCCCGCCCCGGTGACGGACGAGACACAGAGCAACCCGAACAAAGCACGCCAAACGATCGCGAGTCTCAGCATCCGCATCTCCAGCCGTCACCCGCTGAACCCGCGAGCCCCCGGTGCTATTTTCACACATGACGAAAAACCGTACCCATCATCGCCCCTCGGCGTTCGCGCTGTCAGCCCTGCTCCTCGCATCCGTGGGCTGCACGCCCAACGTGACCGAGCGTGATCTGAAGCCCGCGCTGCTGGCCGATCTCACCGAGATCGTCCGGGAGCCGACAGACGCAACCATACTCATCGACGCCCGCACGCCCTCGGCGTTCCGCGCTGGGCACATCGCCGGCGCCCGCAACCTGGGCATCGCCGAGATCGACCCCGAGGGCCGAAGGCGTCAGGACCTCGCCAACGCCGAACAGATCATTGTCTACGGCCAGAACCCCGGTGACGCCCTCGCCACCGGGCTCGCACTGCGGATGCTCGAGGCCGGCTACGGCAGCACCCGGCTCTTCCGGGGCGGCATCGACGCCTGGACCGGCGCCGGGGGCGAACTCGTCACCCCCGACCCCTGATCTCGCACGATCCCGCCAGATCCCAGCAGGCCCTGGCACCGAACCCCGATCAGGCGATCGAGTTCACCAGCCCCAAGGCAGCGCCGCCGGTTGACCAGCCGCCGCCGAGGAACCCATCGAAGTGGCTCAGCTGCGCCACAATCGCCGACTCCGAATCGACCTGGATCGAGAAGAAGTTCAGACGCGGGCGGTTGTTCACCACCTCGTCGAGGTTCTCGAGCTGCAGCTGCAGGAAGCCCTCGGCCACGACCGTCTCCACGCGCGTCCTCGCCGCCGTGCCGTCGGCGAACAGGAACGTCACCGAGACGTCCGCGTCCGAGGTGCTCGGGTTGTACAGCGTGAGCGACTCGGAGTACAGCGTGCCCGCCTGATCCGGGTTGAGGAACGCATCGCCGAAGAAGAACGAGTTGCCGGCGCCTGTGAACGCCGCGACCGCCGTCGCGTCGCCGCGCTGCGTCTCGGTCGACGACACCGCGATCGGGCTGTCCGAGGTCAGCGTCAGGCCGATCGGCGTGTTCGGGACGAACGCCAGGGCCTGACCCGTGAGCGTGAACCGCTGCCCCGCGGCCAGCGTGATGATGCGGTTCAGATCCGGCAGGTTCTGATCCGTGATGTAGGTCCCCGTCAGCGTGACCGTCGTCGACGTGCTGCCCGGGTTGAACAGGCTGATCTCCGAGTCGATGCTCGGCCCCTCCGACAGCGAAGGCACCACGTTGAACGTGCTGCCCCCGTCCGGGACGCCGAGGTACCCATACGCCGTCAGATCCAGCACGTTGTACCGGCTGATCGAGGCCACGATCCCGAGGTTCGACGCCTCGTTCGCCGGGTCCGAGGCCGCCGCAGTGACCTCGACCGCGAACGTGCCCAGCGGCAGCGCCGTCGTGTTGTGGATCTCGAGCCCACCGCGACGGTTCGCGCCCAGCGTGATCGTGGGCAGCACCACCTCACCCGCCGAAGTGAACGCCGTCACGGTCAGGTCGAGATCAAACGCGTTCGGGTTGAAGTAGACGAGGAACTCCTCGCTCACCCCCGGGTTCCGCTCGACATCCGGGAACGACCACGATGTCGAGAGCTGGTCCGTGAACACCTCTCCGATCGCGCCGGGCGACCGGTCCAGGCCCATCGGGTCCTGACCCGCACCGAGGATCCCGCGGTCGTAGTGGCTCAGGCCCGCCGCGATCCGCAGCGTCGACTCCACCGCGATCGCGTAGGCCTCGTTCGCGACGATGCCCGGCGCGAAGTCCGCGTTCCCGTCCCCGTCGAAGTCCCCGCCGAACGACAGCGTCGCGCCGCCGCGTGCTCCCGCCTCGAGCGTGCCCGAAGCGACCACCGCCGAGGGCAGAGAGGCGTCCGCGTAGTACACGCGGATCGTGTAGTCCACGCTCTCGGCGTTCGGGTTCGCCAGCGAGACGAACTCCTGGATCGACGCGTTGGCGAACCCTTCCGGGTAGAACACCACGCTCGTCGCCGCGACACCATCGACACGGAGCGTGTAGTTGCCGATGTCGGCGTCGCCGGTCGACTCCACGAGCACGAAGTACGTCTCGCCAGAAGCCGCCGCGTCGATCATCGTCGCCGCGGTCACGCCGCGGGCTCCCGCGACACCAGCCGAGTCGGCAAGATCGGTCAGCTCGGCGCCCGAAGCGTCGAACACCCGCACCGAGAAGTCGGGCGTCGGGGTGTCGCCCGAGACGACCTGCACGAACACCGCGCCCCGCCCGGTCGACTCGTACCGGAACAGATCCGAGTCCAGCGGGACGCTGATCACACCCGAGGCCTGCGCATCCCCGGTCACCGCGCTCGTCGACAGCACCGTCGCCCCGGGGAGATCGCCCTCGTCGGCGTGGTCGTCGTTCGGAGCGGGCGGCGAGGGCGGGCCGTCCACGCTCACCGTGTACGCACCCGACTGGAACCCCGGGAACGTCGATCCGACCGAGGCGTAGAACACCGAGTCCGCGCCCGACGTGTTCGTGAACCGCACGCCGCCCGCGATCACCGTCGACGCCACCAGGGCGCCCGAGGCGTCGAAGATCCGGACCACGGGCGTTTCGATCTCCGTCGAGGCGACCAAGACGTCCACGTCGGCGTCGTCCGCGACCGTGAACGTGAACAGGTCGGTATCGTCATCGACCTCGAGCACGCCCGTCCGCGAGCCATCGCCCGTCGTGGGCGACAGCGTGATCTGCGTCGCCCCAGCCAGGTCACCCTCGTTCGCGTGATCATCGAGCAGGCCCGTGTTCACGTTGAGGGTGTACATGATGTCCGTCGCGTTGGGCCCCGTCACCGCAACGTAGAAGATGTCGCCGGGCAGCGCGGTGATCGTCGGCAGCGCGAGCGTGCCGCCCGTGCCGGTCACGACGTCCGAGCCGTCCATCATCCCGTCGCCGTTGATGTCGATGATGTTCCCGTCGATGTCGAAGATCCGCAGCGTGAACGCCGCAGGCGGCGCCGACACCCAGGCCAGCGTCACCGTCACGGGGCCCGCCGCGGGAGCGCCGAACACGAACAGGTCCGAGTCCGACGCCTGCTCGAGCACGCCCGTGATCGAGCCCGTCCCCTCCGAAGGCACGACATTCACGAACGACGCCGACGTCAGCTCGCCGATGTCCGCGTGATCGTCGTCGGGGTTGTACGACAACTCGAGCAGGTACCGCCCCGTGGTCGCGTCGGGCGCCGCGCCCCGCACCACGACGTAGTACGTCCGCCCCTGCTGCGTCGCGACGTCGGTTGTCAGCACCGCGTTGCCGTCGAGGTTCAGGTCGTACCCAACCAGGAAGTGGTTCTGGATCGGCCCGCCGCTGCCGCCGGTGACACCGGACGGATCCTGGGTCTGCTCATACACCTCGATCGTCCCGCTGAACAGCGGGCTCATGTCCTCGCTCACCCGGATCGTCAGCACGTCCGACTCCGGTGCGACGAACGTGAAGATCTCCGTATCGCCGGCCTGCTCGAGCTCCGCGGTCGTCTCGATCGTCCGGTCGAACATGCCGAACGACAGGTCCGCCGCCTGCGCGTACCGCCCGGCGCCGACCAGGTCGTCGGCAACCGCAAGGCCCGACAGCGTGATGTCGTACGTCCCCGTCCCGTTCAGCGCGCCAACGTTGATCAGGTAACGCTCGCCCTGCGTCACGCCGAAGTTCACCACGAGCAGCTCGCCGTCGATCGCCGAGCTCGGCTGCACCGGGATCTGCTGCGTGTCGCCGTCGAACACCGAGATCGCAAGCGACAGGCCGGCCTGCGGGTCGAGCGAGAACTGCACGATCCCGTTCGTCGGCGCGAGGAACTCGAACACGTCAGAGTCCGTCGAGTTCTCGATCACGCCCGAGATCCCGCCCGTCCCGTTCGTCGGGCTGTTCGGGTCCGAATCGATCGAGATCACACTCGCCCGGAAGAACCGACCGAAATCGAAGTCCGAGTGGTCGTCCAGGTCGCCCTGGTTCGGCGTCGCGTTGATCACCAGCTGGTACGAGCCCGTCGCCCTCCGGTAGTCCACCTCGCCCGCCGCCGGGTCCGAGGCGACGCGGTCGCCGAAGTTCTCAGCCTCCGCGTTCGCCGCCCAACGCTGCGAGCTCTCGACCACGACGAAGTACTGCTCGCCCTGCTCCACGTCGATGACCAGCCGCGGGTCCTTCCGCGTCACCACGAAATCGCCCACCGCCCCCTGCACGAACGACAGCGTCTCACCGCTCGCCGGGTACCCGAGGAAGTCGTCGATGTACGCGACCTGAGCCCCCGAGCTGTCGTACACCCGCATCGCGGCATCGAGCGGGCTGTCGTACGTCTTCGTCAGCACGTTCTGTTCGAGGGTGCGGCCGCCGTTGGCGTTGTCGATGAACCGCTCCACGAACTGGTCGGTCAGTTGCGTCGTGCTGATCAGGATCTCGGCCGAGCCAGTATTCGGAGCGGTAAACCGGTAGATGTCCGTGTCGTTGTAATCATGCAGCAACCCGAGCTGCCCGATGTTCACGATCTGGTCGAAGTAGTTCGCAAGGTCAGTGGGGTCCGGGTTGCCGTCATCGTCGAACGCGTCCGCCGTCACCGCAGCGAAGTTGCGGACGTCACCCGTGTTGTTCAGGTTGTTGTTGTTCGTCGCAACACCCGAGAAGTTGTCGAACACGAGCTCCTGCGCGTTGCCGAAGTCACCCTCGGCCGCGGTATCGGTGTCCCGGGCGTACACGCCGTTGCGGTCGAAGCCGTCAGCCTGCACCACCACGTTGTAGCGTGACTCACCAAGGGGCGCCGAGACCACGAGGTAGTAGGCTTCGCCAGCCCAGTACTCGTTGTCCAGCGTCACCACCGCCTCTGACTTGATCTGTTCGACGTTCTCGCCCTCACTGACGCCCGGGGGCAGCAGCGAGGGGCTCTCGACGCCCGCCGCCGTCTGCAGCGAACCCGCCGGGGGCGAGCCCTCGACCACCGAGAAGATCGGGGTCGCGAACTCCTCGTTCACCAGGTTGAACTGCGAGTCGTAGATCTGCACCGCCGACCCGCCGAACGCGAACCACTCTGCCTCGAAGAACACGTTCACCGTCAGGCGCGACGACGGGCGTCCGTTCTCCACCCATTCCTGCCCGGGCGCCTCACCAGGGCTGTCCGGGTCGCTGCCCGACATCGGGTCCACCGCACCCTCGAACGAGCCAAGCATGTCGACCTGAGGCACGAAGACGAACACGTCCGTGTCCCCCGGGTTGTCCAATCGCCCGTCCGCGAACGCACGGACCACCTGAGAGTGGTCGTCGACCCGGAACGAGTTGTCAGCAAGCAGCCGCGGGTCCAACAGCCCCGGGAACGCGAAACCGTCGGGGATGTCCGGGTTGCCCTGCCCGTTGTCGAAGAAGAACGTATCGTCGATGAAGCCGTGAGGCGTCGTCAGCGAGCCCCACACCAGAGGCGTCGCGAAGTCCTCCACCCGCTGGTCGATCACCTCGAACACGCCGTCTTCGTCGTCGTCCGTGCCCGAAAGATCGATGTGGTCGTCCAGGCGCTGATCCGGGTCCGATTCGTCCAGCACCGCCGACGATTCGATCAGCAGCCTGTAGTCCAGATCGCCGACAACCGCATCGCCCGCCGGCTGCCCCGTCGTGGTGAACAGCCCGTCGAACACATCGATCATGACGTAGTACCGCTCGTTGCCCTCAGCCTCGAAGCGAAGCCCGGGGCGATCGAACGCATCACCCTGAATCAGCGTGTCGTTCGTCTGGAACGGTATCAGGCTGCCGCTCTCGTCGAAGACTGAGACGCGAGTGTCAAGCGAGCGCAGCGTGAATCCCTGGGGCTCCCCGGGGAAGTTCATCGTGTTCACGAAGTCCGCGTACAGGAAGAAGTTCACGAACGTCGTCCCCGCGGAGAGCGAGTCGAACGCGAAGATCTGAGCCGAGTGCTGGTCGCGGAGCAGGCCAGCCGGATCGGGCGTCACCACGGAGATCCCGTCGTCAACCACACGCCCGGTCGACGTCCGATCGACCTCCGCAAGCCGAGTGATCGGATCGATCGCGATATCCGTCGCCAGCGTCTGGATCCGCAACTCGAACTCACCGATCGCAACGTTGTCGAGCGTGTTGGTTGGGTCAGCTGCACCGGTCGGAGCATCACCCTCGCCGCCCAACGCCGCGGCCTGGGGGTCGGTGATGTTGACCTCGAACGGCGCATCCGAACGCACACGCACGTAGTAATCCGAATTCGCCTCGAAGCGAACCAGCGCAAAGGCGTCGTACAGGAACCCGCTGTCCGAATCCGACGAGATCAACTCGCCGTTCGCGTCGAAGACCTCAACCCGAGCGTCGAACAGATCGCGGTCGAAGAGCGTCGGGTCAACCGCGGGGTCGCCGTCAGCGGGAAGATCGAACGAATCGACGTACCCGAGCGGGTCGTCCCCGAACACCACATCACCCGCGAGCGCATATCCCAGCGACGCCTCACTGCCCGTCGTGAACGTGTACAGCCTGTCAGCCTGCAATTCCTGGATCGACTCTGCGTCCCCGGTGTCGCTGCCAGTCCTCGCAACACCATCCGTGAGCGCGAGCGTTTCGACAGCCCCGTTGAACACGAGGCCATAGGCCTGATCGGTGGTCAGATCCGCCGCGTTCTGCGCGAGCACTCGGACGTAGTACTCCTGGCCCTCAGTCGCGATAAAGCCATACCAGCCGTCCGAATCGAAGCCGCGCGCGAGGTTGCCATTGCTGAAGCCCTGGTTGTCCCCGGTCAGCTCGGTGCCATCGGGCAGATAGATCTCGATCGCGGTATCCAGCTGCGTCCCGATCGTCTGCGCCAGAATCGACAGGAAGCCGTCCGAGTTCGCCGTGAAGCTGTAGACGTCGTCGGTATCGGTGCTCGACAGGAACCCGCCCTGGAAGCCGACATCGAACTCGCTGCCGCCAAGGCTCGTCGAGTCTTCGTTCAGATTGTCAGTGATCTCCGCGGGAATGACGCCCGTGCCCATGTCCGGGAAGACATCATCGATGCCCGGGTTGTCCATGCCGGGTTGATCGATGGTGAACGCCAGCAGCACCCGAGGCTCCAACGCCTCGAACGACGCCGCCCCGTCCGCCTTCCCCGCGCTCGACAGCAGCGACCGGGCCCCAGCCCCGACCCGGTTGCCCAGACGACCGATGAAACCATCGCCCTTCATTCCCAGCTCCGTCTTCATAAAAGGAAGGCACTCCGCCGCGGCATCTCGTCCGCAGCCACGCCGACCGCCGGCCGGCCCTCGGTCACTACGCCGACATCAGCCGGCAATCCGCCACGAGCATCCCTGACTCCGCACCCCCGCTGGGCCGATCGCTCCCTCGATCAGCCCGCTCGCGCCATGCCAACACTCGGTCGGCACGCCCGCGAGGGCACCCGGCTGCCGGCCGAACCTCGCGTCACTCCGACGCCTGGGCCCAGCGGCACCGCCCCGCCCAAGGCGAGACGCTCATCCAGCATACCACGCTCTCACGCCCCCGGTCCACCGACAGCCAACCCTCCGAGTGACGCAACCGATACCGAACCGATCCCGGAACCTCGTCACCCCGAACCAGCCGCCGAAGCCACATGCCGAACCGCACCCGCCGCAAGCAACGCGGACGCGTCATACACAGGCAGAGCCGCATGCTCGAGATCCAGCACCAGCGGGGCCTCGCTCAGCGCCACGATCAGGGCCTCGGCACCCCGATCCGCCATGCGAGCCACGATCGCCCCCAGCGCCTCCCGGCTCGCGGGCTTGACCACCCCGTAGATCAGCTCATCGAAGATCACCCGGTCCAGTGTCTCGATGTCCTCCCCCTCGGGGGCCTGCACCTTGACGCCCTTCAGCCCGAGCGCCGTCTGGTACGCCGAGCCCTGCGTCACCCACCGCGTCCCCAGCACGCCCACCGTCTCGCGCCCGTCCACCACGACCGCTTCCGCGACCAGATCCGTCACCGCAAGCCAGGGCGAGGGCGACTCGTGCTCCACGATCCGGACTGCGTGCTGCACCGCGTTGTCGGGCGTGATCACCACGTCCGCACCCGCCGTCGAGAGCAACTGGGCCGACCGGGCGAGCAACGCCGCCACCTGAGGCCAGTCGTCCGACCGCACCGCACGGATGTACACCCCCAGCGGCTCGTTGTGCACCGTCACCCGAGGCGGGTCCAACTCGGGGTACAGCCGCGCCGCCTCCCGGTAGATCTGCCGGTACGTCAGCGCCGCGCCCTCGGGGCTGACCGCCGCGATCCCGATGTGCCCAAGATGCGTCGCACGCTCGCTCATGCCCCAGATGCTCCACCTACCGACACCCCGTGTCAATCGCCCACG
>JANQQZ010000156.1 GCA_028284805.1 Phycisphaerales bacterium | reverse complement strand
CCGCCCGCGCGGAGGAGCAGTTGTGGTGTGCCGCCGACCGACGACAGCCAGAAGCCCGCGCCGTTGTCGAACGTCACGCCAGGCCCGATGAGCGATGCGAGGAAGACGAACGCGCCGCTGTCGTTCAGCTTGGCCGAGCCCACGCCCAGGAATGAGTCACCGCCCGTTCCTGGCGCCGCCTGCCCGCCTCGCGCCGCGAGCGCAACGCCGCCACCAGGTGTGTAGACCCAGAACGCCTCGCGGTTGAACGCGTCGACGCCCGTTCCGGCGACCGTGCCGTCGATGATCGCTACGCCTGAGTCATTGACTGAGATGACATCGATCATGCTGTGAACCACGCCCGAGACGGTGCCCGGTGCCTGGTCACCCTCGCGCGCGATGAGTTCGACGGTCGATGCCGACGTCTGCGCGATCACACCCTCGTCGTTGGTGATGTTGACCGTCGCGCCCGCGAGGAAGGTCTTGGCGACCACGCGGTCGTGGTTGCCCATGAGCACGTCGCCGAACCCGCCGATGTCGACGCCAGGCACACCGCTGGGCGTGCCGCCTTGCACGACGAGCGCGAGCGGGTTGCCATCGGTCTCGGCGTAGATCGCAGCGCGGTTGCTGAAGTCGATGCCCGGGCCCGTGAGCCACGCGTGGAACGCCGCGTTGCCGTTGGCGTTGATCACCGGATCGATGATGCGGTCGAACACCACACCCGCCGGCTGCCCCGGGGCGGGGTCGCCCTCGCGAGCGATGAGCGTCAGCACGCCGTTCTTCTCCGCCCAGAAGCCCTCGTCGCTGTCGGACGTGACGCCGACACCGGCGATCGTCGCCTCGAACGCGACGCTCCCGTCCTCGGCAATCGTCGGGTCACCGAACGTGCGGAACGTAACAGCCCCGGGCACGCCAGGGGGCGTGCCGCCCCGGAGCACCACGGTGCGGTACTCGGTGCCCTGCGCGGACACGGGCAGTGAAGCGAGAAGCACGAGCGCCGCTACGAGCCGGATGGTCATGGCTGATCCCCCGGACGATCAGCATACCACGGGCAGGGGGGCACCCGAAGCACGCATCCGGAGATCGGTTCGGGGCCGGGCGACGGGCCCTAGCAGCCGTTGTTGTAGTTCAGGATCCACGCGCTGAAGTCTGCGGGGGTGCAGAGCCCGTCGCTGTTCTGGTCGCAGCCCGGGCCCTGCGTGTTGAACTCCAAGATCCATGCGTTGAAATCGGCGGGCGAGACCATGCCATCGCCGTTGACGTCGGCGGGGCAGTCGGTGGTGGTGGTGAATGTGTACGGACCTGAGCGGTTGTACGACCACGTGTTGTAGGTAACCGTCGTCCACGAGTACTCGGTACCAGGATCGACGATGCCGACGGGCAGCGTGTAACTGGTGCCGGTCAGGCTGTCAGCGCGGTGGAGGACAGTGGCTCCCGCCGGGTTGTTGGGCCCGAGCGCGTCGGCGTAGAGCACGAACGTCACGCCGGGAAGATCACCCGGATTCGGCGTCGGGGCGGTCCATGTGAAGACCGGCGGGATCCCCACATCCGCTGCGCCCGCGATCGGCATCGTGCCTGGCGCAGGGTCAGAGAGGCTGAGCAACTGGTTGGGGGTGTCCGTGCTGTCAATGTGCCACCCGATCATGTCGAGCGCACGGATGTCCGCGGAACTCAGATAGTGCGGCAAGAACGGGTCGTTGCCGGGTGCGCCGTTGAACCCGCTCGGATCCATGACGCCGATGTAGGCCTGGCCTGCAAAGGCGTCGTCACGCCAGTGCGAGGCCTGCCGCCCGTCCGCGGGCGGGAAGATCGTGAGGTCGTTCGGGTCCATGTTGTCGCCGCGCGACATCGAGAAGAAGTCCGAACTCAGCCGGCCCAGCGCCGACGCCGGGTCGGCGGATGGAAGCACCGCGCGCGGCCACCGATCGTCGCTGCCCACGAAACGACCGCCTGTCCCGAGGTTCGTCAGATCGTTCCGATCAAAGCGGAACAGATCGAGCACCGTCATCGAGTCGTAGTCGTTGGCCATAGTCTGATCGGCGTGTGACGTAAATCCGAGAACGTGCCCCATCTCGTGGGTCAGCGCGGCTTCAAAGTCACACGTAAGTGGATCGACACCGTCCGAGGGATCAAAGTCCCACTGTTCCGAATCATCAATGACAACCCGCACGAGTTGGGTGCCCGGGCCATACAGACCGCGCAGGCCGTTCTGAACCCGGATGTCACCGAGTCCTGCCCCGACGCGCTCGAGCGATCCCGTAAACGGAATTGGCGAGAACACGCCCGGGCCGATGCGCGACCAGATGTCGGGGGCTGTCGGAAAGTTGTCGTCGAGCAAGAGGCGCTCGCGGGCATCGTCGAGGTTTGCCTGGGTTTCTTCGAGAAAGACCGGCAACAGAAGGCTGGTTCGAATTTCGTTGAGTGATGCCGTTCCGGTGCTTGTGATTGTCAGTGCCTTTGGATTGAGGAACGGGAGCACACCATCGATGTTGAGGTCGGGTCGTGTATCGTCGGGGATATCATCGTATGTAATCTCAACGTCGATTCTAACTTGCCCGCCGCGACTGTTCGACGGTGCCTCAAGCAACTTGTTGAAACGCGCTTCGACCCTTGCCATCGCCGGGAGTGCGGCAGGCGGCACCTGCACAGCACCACCCGCTGAAAAAATGTTGATCAAGTTGATGCCGCGTCCCATCATCACCACTGGGGGCTGGGTCTCACCCGGGAACCAGATCATCGATTCGTCGGAGCCCGGATACATGAACGAGACGCCCGGCCCGCAAGGCGGATGCGACATGTACACACGATCGGTCTCTATGTCCCATGACAGGAAGCCATTTTCGTCACGATCGCGATCGAGGATCATCTTCGCAACGACTGTCATTTCTCGGCCACAGGGATGATCGGCGCTGGTTTCATGCCACACTCCGGGGCGCTCGTTCCCTTCGCTATCAAATGAGTAGATCGGGATCCGAACCGCGGCGCGGTTCATCCAACGCAAGGCTCCCTGGCCGTACGGGAGGTCTTCATACCTGATCTCAACATTCCCATCCGGCAAAATCAGTACTCTCTCGGGCCAGGGCTCTGTTTCCGGATAGGGCTTCGTTTGCACAAATCGGCTCGCCGCTCTGCCATCTGCCGGGCGTGCCAGATAGCCGAAGGGCGGGCGGTCCAGCACTTCCACCCATTCCTCGCCGTGTTCATCCACAAACCGGCGAGGCTCATCGGTGTCCTGGGCAGTACAGCACCCGGAAACAGCTAGAAGACAAGCCAGAGTCGACCTCAGCATGCCAGATCTCCTTGCACCGACCTGCAGTCTGCCACAGTCTGTAGATCGGCGTCAAGGTCCTTCGGGGCATCCGAAAGATAACATTTGATTACTCGTGCCGCAAATCTGACGCGGCTGGGGCGTTTTTGGCACAGGGTTAGCTGATCGTTAGTTTCGGCTTCGTCTTGCCCTGTCGCATCGAGGCGAGCGAGACCTGGCTCTCCAGGTTCTGCGCCAATTTTTCGAGCGCAGCCGGCAGCGCATCGCCGCCCGCGGTTTTGGCTACGAAGTTCGCCGACGGGTCGCCGCTGTCGCTGTTGGTGCGCAGGCTGGTGTTGATCGGCACGTCGCCCAAGAAGGGCAGGCCCAGCCGCTGCGCCATGCGCTCCGCGCCGCCCTTGCCGAAGATGTCGTAGCGCTTCCCATCGTCGCCGATGAATTCGCTCATGTTCTCGACCACGCCCAGGATATCGATGCCGAGCTGCTGGAACATGCGCGCCGCGCGCACCGCGTCGTCCTGCGCCACCTTCTGGGGCGTGCACACGATCACCGCCCCGCTCAGCTGAAGGCTCTGCGCCATCGTCAGCGGCACGTCGCCCGTGCCCGGCGGAAGATCGATGATGAGATAGTCCAGCTCGCCCCAGTTGGTTTGTTCTGTAAGTTGCTTGAACGCGCCGTGCGCCATCGGGCCGCGCCAGATGAGGGGCTTCTCGGGATCAACCATCTTGCCGATCGTGATCGCGCGGATGCCGTGCGTGAAGAAGGGCTCGATCATCCGTTCGTGCACGTTCAGGTCCATCGCGTCCAGCGCGAGCATGGTGGGCAGGCTGGGCCCGTAGATGTCGCCGTCCATCAGCCCCACCGCGTGCCCGCGCCGGGCCAGAGCCACGGCCAGGTTTACGCTCACCGTGCTCTTGCCAACGCCCCCCTTGCCCGCACCGACGGCGATGACGTGACGCACACCGGGCAGCGCGCTCGCCTGCTCCTGGGGGGAGCGGGGCTGAGAGGGGGGCGGTGATGCTGCCTGTTCGCCGCTCGTCGCCTGTCCGTCCTCAGCGAGCTTCGCGTTGATGTCCTCGCCCGGTCTCGGCCCCGTCGTCGAGCCAAGCTTCACGGTGCCCGCTTTGTCGACCAGCTCGACAATGAGCGATGCCAGCGCGATCCCCTTCTCACCCGCCGCGGCCCGGACCGCGCCGTGCACACGCCGGGCGAGCGCATCGAGGTCGCCCTTGGCGGTCACGTCCTCGGCGTCGAGCTTCACGCTGGCGTAGCCGTCGCAGGTCGCGACCCACTCGAGTCGCTCGCCCAGCGGTCGCCCATCGGGGCCGGCGGCGGCACCGAGGGCGGCTCGCACGAAGTCCTTACTCAGTCCAGACATGGAGATCCTCTCACGGTCGTGACGGCTCTCCGGGCTTGTGCCGGTGCGGCCCGGACGGGATGCTAGGGATGTGCAAGATCCCCCGCCCGTGCACGTTGGGCGTGCAGGAGGCCCCATATGCGTCCGATCGCTGTTGCTGTCTCGGTCGTGCTCGCGGGCGCGTTCGCCGCGCCGACGCTCGCGCAAGGCGAGCCCGCGCCGCTGGCCGGCCCCCCGGTCGAGCAGGTCCGCCCCGACCGCCTCGAGCAGGGGCTCACGACGGGCGCCATGCCAGGGATGCAGATGGGCCAGATCCGTCAACTGCCGATGCGCGACGTGCGAGAGCTGCTCGAGGCGATGTCGTCCGAAGGCACCGATGAGGAGATCCGGATCTCGGCGGAGCAGGACACCGCTATCCGCGAGCTGACCCGCGAGCACCAGGGCGCGGTGCGGGCGTACCGCGCTGAGCACGCCGAGCGGATCTTCGGATCCGGGGCGGGCTGCAGCCCGTCCGGATCCCCGACGATCAGCTCTCCGATGCGCAGCGCGGCGCGCGATACGAGCTCCAGCAGTTGGTCCGGATGGGGCCGACCGACGCCGACCTTCAGGCGCGGGTCTTCGCGGTACTCGCCGAGCCGCAGCGTGCGCACCTCAACGCCGCGATCGACCGCCTGATCGAGCAGCGATCGCGCGAGCGCCGCGAGCGGCTCTACGCCGAAGAGCTGAACGCGGAGCCCATCGACCCCAAGACCTTTTTCAATGACGACGGCAGCGTGAACATGGACGCCCTGCCCGCGCCGCTCCGGGCCAGGCTGGCCCAGGTGCCCGAGGAGCAACAGGCCCAGCGGCTCCGGCGCATCCTCGAGCGGCTCTCGCAGCGGCAGGCCGCGTCACGCGCCGGGACAGTGGAGGCAACCGACAAGCGACCGCCTCCGCGCCGGATCATCGAGGTCCCGGAGCCCGAATGAGGGTGAGACGGGGTCTCGATCGCAAAAAAATCCAAACATAAACCTCTCGTAAATTCCCTGAAATCGCGTCAAAAATGCGCGTTTGAAAGCTTTTTGATAGGATTGCAAACGATATTTAGTAGGTTCCTATTGTGAAATTAGGGAATCTTCGCTGGCTGAGTGAAGGTTTCTTGAACATTTCCGCCGATAATCCGTACTATTCTAACGATCTCTCTCTCCTCCAGCGGGGCGCCGTTTCACGATGGCGCCCTGCTTTGTGTTCACCGGCAAGCTGTCGGTTACACACACCGCCGACAACGACTCACGCTTCTGGGCCGATGCGCCCTGCCGCCGCGCTAGGCTCGCCATGAGCCGGCTCGGCTCGTCGGACTCCGGAGAGATCGCGTGACGCAACAGACGGTCCTGGTTACCGGCGCGGCGGGCTTCATCGGCTCGCACCTGTGCGAGGCCCTGCTCGCCCGAGGCGATCAGGTCGTCGGCGTCGACAGCTTCGATCCCTTCTACGACAGGGCGATGAAACAGGCCAACCTCGACGAGGTGCGCGAGCGCGGCGGGGCCTTCGCGTTCCACGAGCTCGATCTCAACAACGCCGACAGCCTCGCACGTGTCATGAGCGACACACGCCCCGAGACCGTGGTGCATCTCGCCGCGAAGGCCGGCGTCCGCCCGAGCATCGCAGACCCGACCGGGTACGCGCACGCGAATGTCACCGCGACATCGAGCGTCATGGAGCGTGCCCGCGAGGCCGGCGTCCGCCGTCTGGTCATGGCGAGCAGCTCATCGGTCTACGGCAACAACGAGAAGACACCCTTCAGCGAGGACGACGCGGTCGAGCAGCCGATCAGCCCCTACGCCGCGACCAAGCGGAGCTGCGAGTTGATCGCGCACACGCACCACCACCTGACGGGCACACCCGTCGCGATGCTCCGGTTCTTCACCGTCTTCGGGCCCCGCCAGCGCCCCGATCTGGCGATCAACAAGTTCATGCGCCTTGTTGCCGGGGGCGAGCCCATCACCATGTTCGGCGACGGATCGACCAGCCGCGACTACACGTTCATCGACGACATCGTCCGGGGGATCCTCGCCGCGATGCAGCGCATCGACGATCACGGGTACCGCATCTGGAATCTCGGAGGCGACCACCCGATGCGGCTCGACGAGCTGATCGCTGCGATCGGCGAGACGGTCGGGCGTGAGCCGATCGTCGAGCGCCATCCGATGCAGCCCGGGGACGTCGAACGCACCTGGGCGGACCTGACCCGCGCCAAGGCCGAGCTGGGCTACGCCTGCGAGACGCCGATCCGCGACGGGCTCGCGGCCCAGTGGCGCTGGCTCGGGCCCAGGCTCTAGCCCCTACTTGCCGGGCTCGTAGATCGGCAGCCGGATCACGCGACCGTTGGGCAGCATGAACGGGCGGGTCGGGATCTCCGCGTCATCGTCCTTCCCGTCGTTGGCTTCGCCGCCGCGGTCGCCATTGCCGTTGCCGTTACCGCGATCGCCAGGGTCGTCCGTGTCGGGCGCATCGGGCAGGTCGCCCGCCCCGGGGATCGGGAGCACCGGGGGGGTCGCGGTCGCGTGGGCGGGGGTCTTGAGCGCGTCGGGCACGGTGCTGAGCCACGTTGGGTGCGCGAACGCCCGGCTCGGATCGGTGAGTGAGATGTTGGTCGCCATCACGGGCACGAACCCGAGTTCGGCAAGGCGTTCCGCGTCACGCTGGACGCTCGCGACGTTCGCAGGCGTCCGCGCGTGGTCGTACCGGAAGTGCCCCCAGATCGCGTGCCCCGGCAGCAGGTAGTCGGCCAGCGAGTGCGGCTTGTGGACGGTGAACCGATCGCCGCGTGCACCCGGATCGTCCTCGCCTCGCCAGGCCTTGTCGAAGGTCGGCCCGAGCGAGTGCAGGATGTCGCACGACAGCGGCTCGATGACGAAGGTCATGTGCGGGTAGCGGGCGCGCATCACCAGGATCCACTCGTACTGCTGCCACACGGGCAGGTACAAGGGGATGAAGTCGTCCAGCCCGATGACGCTCGCGCCCGCGTCGTTGGCCAGCGCCAGCTCGTCGAGCGCGAGCTGCACGCGGTCGGGGTAGCTCAGGTTGAGCGGACGCCACGAGGGGCTGTCCCACGCTTCGGACACCATCGCGGCCCGCCCCCACCAGAGACCCAACTCGTGCCCGGAAGCGCCGAGCCTGGGCAGGCCCTCCTGGGTGTCGAAGGCGGTGTTCAGCCTGGGCGTGGTGCGAAGCTGCGACATGAACCGGCTCGGGAAGTTCAGTTGCCGGTTGTTCAGGTAGACCCCGCCCGGTGACCAGAGCATGGTGCGCTCGAACCCGCGGGGCCTGAGGATCGAGGTGACCAGCGGGCCCCAGCCCACGAGGTCGGGCCTCTGGCGGCTTGCGCCATTGAAGCCCATCGGATTGTCGCTCCCGAGGTTGTGTGTCCCGGCAGCGGGCACGGCGCGCACGGGCCTGGGGTCGCGCTCGTAGGTCACCCCGCCGTAGAGCGTCTCGAAGTGCCGGCGGTAGGGCTCGATCGTCTTGAGCCAGTGCTGCGGGCCGTCCGTCGTGACCGGGCGGTCGAGCCTGATGGCCCGCACCGCGACGCGGTACTCGCGCTGCTCTCCAGGCATGAGCGTGGCAGAACGCTGCACGCGCCCACGCCCGCGCGAGTCGTTGCCGAGGTCGAACCCGATCGAGAGCCCGGCGCCGCCCGGCCCGTTGGCGTACACGCCGCCAGGCTTGGCGATCCGCACCCCAACCTCGTGGCGGTCCTGCAAGAGGTCGTACAGCAGCGACACGCCCACCGCGAACTCGTCGTTGTGCACCACGCCCACGGGCGAGTAGAACGAGCCCGGGTAGGGGCGGACCTGCACGCTGAACGAGCGCCGTGTGGTCTCGATGAACTCGCAGTGCCGGTTCAGGTTGAGCCAGCTGAAGTCGGGGCCGAGCGTGATGATGCCAACCTCGATCCGCCCGAGCCTGGCCGGGCGGTTGGTCGTGTTCTCGAAGTCGAAGACCAGGTCGTACCCGAGCTCGCCCTTGCGCACGACGGTGATCTCGGGCTCGAGCCCGTGCCCAAGATCGTCGTAGACGGGCAGGCCTCGCGGGTCGAGCAGCGGGGTGCGTCGCCCGTCGTCGTCCTGGTGAACGATCGACCGGATGTCGCGGTCGGGTGGGACCGCACAGGCCGGGAGGCAGGCGAACAGCGACAGGACGGTGAGCGTGAGCCCGGTGAGTCGTCTCATAGTCTCATTGTCCGGAACAGAGCGGGATCTGTCGATGGCGCTCCCCGAGAATGGGGGCAGACATGCACGGCTGCGCGGGCTGTGCGTGTGGCGCGGGCTAGGGTGGGCCTTGGGACGCCGCGAGAAGCGATCTCGGTCTCGGAATCTTCGCCGTCGCACGGCCCGTGTGGCGCTGACCGGGGTCTGCTGGCTCCTGCCCGCCCTGGGCCTGGGCGCTTCGGCGGGCGCTCTCGGGGCCGCGTGGATCAATCCGTTCCAGGCGACCACGCTCGGGTGGCTAGCCTCGCTGGCGTCGGACCTGGTCGCGCAGGCGCTGGCCCTGACGCTCGTCGGCGCGGCGCTCGCCGCGGGCTGTCGGCGTTGGGCGGCGCTGCTGGTCTCGATGGGGCCGACGCTGGTGCTGGTGACGCTGGTGCTGGGCGTGGACCGTGCACCCCGGGCCGGTGGCGATGCGGCGGGCCCGGTCGTGCGTGTGGTCGCCGCGAATGCGATGGCCCGCAACCATGAGCCCGAGGGCATCATCGAGGCGCTGCTGACCACCGACGCCGACCTCGTGATGCTCAACGAGCCCTCGATGGCCCTGCAGCGCGCGCTGGCCGACACCCCCTCGGTGAGGGCGGCGTTCCCGCACGACACCCGGATCGAGCGCGCCGGGCCGGGCTTCCGCTACGTGCTCAGCCGGCACCCGCTGCTCGAGGGCGAGGACGCGTTCGGCGCGCTCTGGCCCGAGCTGCGCGAGGCGCTGGGCTACCACGGGCAACGCCTGGTGCGCGTCGAGATGCCCGAGGGCCCGTTCGTCTTCGCGGGCGTGCAGTTCCGCAGCCCACGCCGCCCCGACCGCTGGGCCGGAGGCAACGCGCAGGCGCAGGACCTGGCCCGGGGGCTCACGATGGTCCGCGACGCGGTCCGTCTGCCCGTGGTGCTCGCGGGGGACCTGAACTCGACGCCCACGGGGCGGCGGTCGCGTGACCTGGCTGAGGCCGCTGGTCTGCGACGCACCAAGCCCGTGCTCGCGCTGGGAGGGACGTACCCCGCTGGCTGGCCACTCTCGGCGTCGATCGACGGCGTCATGGTCTCGGAGAGCGTCCGCGTCCGTCGGTGGTGGACGTTCGGGCTGCCGGGCTCGGACCACGAGGGCGTCGCGGCCGAGCTCGAGCTGCCCGGTGTCGCGAGTCCCTCTGCGCCCTAGTCGTCGTCGAGCCTGGTGTACTCGTCCTCGAGCGGGTACGGATCGTCCTCGTCGTCCCAGTCCTCGTCGAAGAGCGAGTCGCCCATGTCGGCGACGTTGGGGTCGCCCTCGTGGGCGTAGCCGATCCACTGGAGCACCTTGCCGATGCTGGCGACGTAGACGTAGCAGGTCACGGTGCCGAAGACCGCGAGGAAGAGCATGGCGCTGGTCTCGCCCCGGGCCAGCCCCATGAACTCGCCCAGCATGGACCCGCAGGGCAGGACGACGAACGGCGCGTGCGGCGAGCGCCGGATCATCTCGTCGCCGAAGCGGATGATGAAGCCCCCGAAGGCGGCGTAGAAGATGAGCACGTGCCAGCCGCCGTCGGCGAAGCTGTGCCCGATGATGCCCGGCCCGATCGTCAGCGATCCCTGCGTCACGCCTTCCAGGTTGGCGAGCCTTGGGATGTCGAGCGAGAGGGGCTCGGGCTTGTAGGGGAACATCGCGCGGGGCACCGGGTAGACCACGAAGTAGCGGAACGCGCGGAACTGCTGGGGCTCCTGCACGCCGTTGGGCCCGAAGAACTCCATGAGCCAGAGGCTCACGCCCCCGGTTCCTTGACCGTCGACGTCCGTGAGCCCCTTGGAGACGTCGCCCGCCGAGACGATGGCGCGGACGAACGTGCCGAAGTCGGCGCGCCGGTTCTGACCCCGGATACTCGTGTACGCCGCAGTGAAGAGGAGCACCGGGATCGCCGCGATCAGCAGCAGCGTGACTGTGTGCGAGGGGCGCAGGTAGCGCAGGCGACTGTAGTACATCCCGAACATCACGCCGAACCCGATGGTGATGAGCGAGCGACGCCCGTACTCGCCCGTGAGCGCGATGCCAAGGTTGGCGACGATCAGCGCCCCGGCGCAGGCGAGCACCACGGGGTTCAGCAGGTTGCGCCCGATGAACCAGCCTGCGATGCCCGCGGCGCAGCCCGCGACCGCCGTTCCCATGATCTCGCCCAGGATGTTCACATAGGGGATCAGCAGCGCAAACCGCAGCACCGCGGCCGAGAGCGTCAGCACGATCCCCGTGAACCACATCGCTGTGGGCGTTGGCACCACATTCGGTTTGGGGACGAGCCTGGCGAGGGGCCTGGCCAGCCACCCGCGCTGGTACACCACCAGCGCGATCACCAGGAACACCACCGACGCGCCGAAGAACTTCAGGCCGGTCTCGCCTGGCGTGAGCAGGTTGTACGTGCTCACGTGCCCGTCGCGCCGGAGCCAGATCGCCGCCGAGAGCGACTGGAACAGGATGAACCCGCCCAGCGCGACGTTGCGGATACTGACGAGTTCGCTCGAGCCTCGCAGATAGCCCACGAGGATGTAGACCGCGATCGCGATCGAGAGCACGAACAGGACCAGTTCGGCAAGACCTTCCATGAGCCCCTCATCTTCGGCGCGCCGGCCTCGCCCGTTCGGGCCGAACGCCCACTCGGGCCCGAAAACCACGAGATTGCGGGCCCTACAGGCACGAACCGCGCTCAGCCGGCGTCGGTCGCCCAGGAGGGTGCGTCGTCTCCGAGCATCGCGACCAGCCTGCGGGTGTCATCGTCCAGGGCCCCCCGGATGGCCCGTTCGGTCACGGGGTCCAGCCCCGCAGGCCCGCCGCGCGCCTTGGGCAGCAACGCCTCGCGGAGCCTGGCCCGGGTCTCGACGCCCAGCAGGGGGCGCACCAGCTTCTGGTAGGCCGCGCTGTGCTGGATCGCGCGCCACCCCCCGCGCACCACAGGCTTGCCCTCCGCTTGGTTGTACACCTTGTCGGCCTCGACCAACTCTGGGCGAGGGTCGAGCCCCAAGAACGCCTGCACCCGCGCCACCGTTGCGGCACGGTCGGCGGTGTACGCCTCCATCTCCAGCGGCAGCACGCGGTCCTGGCCCAGCCGATCGATCCAGGGCTCAAGCTGCATCGCGTACCGGCTGTAATCGAGCAGCCTCGGGTGGCGCTCGATCGCGTCGCCCAGGTCCTCGGTCTCAATCTCGCCCGCGGTCCGCTCGTGGCGGTGCTGGCTCCGGATCCGCGCGACCGGCTCGCGCATCAGATAGATCACTCTGAGCCCGTCGCCCAGCAGAGCAGAGGCGCGATCGGGCACGCCCTCGAACGTCGGTCGCTTCGTGTAGGCGGTCGATGCTTCGGCGCACAACTGGTCGTCCGAAGCGCCCTCGAACAGCGAGGCGTACCGTGCCCGCCCTTCGTCGGTGAGCACCGTGTCGTTCGTGAGGTTCTCGGGTTCCTTGTCGATCGGGAAGAACACGCGCGGGTGTGTCATCAGGTCGCGGTACAGCGTCGTCGTGCCCGCCTTCATGGCGCCGATGATCAGGAAGTCGGGCAGTCGCACGTCGCGGGGTCTCCGGCGGGGGTCCCTATGCTAGCGGGCGACCCATGAGCGATTCCGAACCCAAACCGATCCGCGTGCTCATGCAGCAGGCCGCCATGCCTGCCTTCCGCGTGCCCTACTACAGATCGCTCGCCAACCGGGGCACGATCGACCTGACCGTGCTCTACGGCACGGTCGACCTGCCCAACGTCGAGCCCGAGGGCTTCAAGGCCGAGCACCGCCTCATGAAGCACCTGCCCGGAGGGTTCCAGTACGACGTGCGCCACATGCAGCTGCTCCAGAAGGGCAAGTGGGACGCGCTCAGCATGGCCTGGAACACCCGCTTCCTGAGCCTGTTCCCGGGCATCCGGCGCGCGCAGAAGCTGGGCATGGGCGTCGTGCTCTGGGGGCACGGCTACTCGAAGAGCGAGGGCGCCTTTCGCAGCTGGCTCCGCTTCAAGGCGGGCGAGATGGCCGACGCCGTTGTGCTCTACTCGCGTGTGATCGCCGAGGACTACGTGCGCCGGGGCATGCCCAAGGAGAAGGTCTACGTTGCGCTCAACAGCCTCGACCCGGCGCCGATGCAGGCGGCGCGCGAGCGGATCCTGAGCGACTCCGAGGGGCTTGCTTCCTTCAAGCGCGAGCATGGCTTGGACCAGGGCCCGGTGATCATCTACGTCTCGCGTCTGGATCCCAACAACCGCGTTCCGATGCTCGTCGAGGCAACGAAAGAGCTCCTCGGTGAGTTTCCGACGCTCAAGACCGTCGTCATCGGCAAGGGCCCCGACCTGGACAACGTGAAACAGACCGCCCAGGGCTTGGGCATCTCGGACCATGTGATCTGCCCCGGCGCGGTCTACGGCGAAGAGAACGTCGGCTGGTGGTTCTGCGCCGCCGACGTCTTCTGCTATCCCGCCAACATCGGGCTCAGCATCCTGCACGCGATGAACTACGCCCTGCCCGTCGTCACCAGCGACCACATCGAGAGCCAGAACCCCGAGATCGAGGCCCTGCGAGACGGCAAGAACGGGCTGCTTTATCAGCACGGCAGCGTCGAGGATCTGGCCGCGAAACTGGGCGTGCTTCTGCGCGACCGCGAGCTGCGCGAGAAGCTCGGCGCCGAGGCCCGACGCACGGCGACCGAGGACTACTCCACCGACCGCATGGCCGACGGGATGGAGGCGGCGCTCCGCTACGCGCACGGGCGGGCGCAGACGCGACGCGGCTGATCCCGGTTGTCGCTTAAGGGCAGCCTGTGTTGTAGTTGAGGATCCACTGGCTGAAGTCGGCTGGCGAGACGGCGCCGTCGCGGTTCTGGTCGGCGAGGGGGGAGGTATCGTTGAACGCTGTGATCCACGCGGTGAAGTCGGCGGGGGTCGCCATGCCGTCCTGATTGACGTCGGGCAGGCATGTCGTTCCCTGGAACTCGTACGCGCCGATGTCGACGTTGACGCCCGGGATACCCGGGTCATCGGCGAGGCGAGGGTTCCCGTCGAGGTCGACATCGCCCGGCGTGTAGAAGTCGTTGGTGCCAGCATCGATCGCGGGGGACCCGGGGCTGAGGCGGAGATCGCCGAAGTCGTCGTTGAGGGATTCGTCGATGTCGGGGGTGTCTGGGTCGTCGCCCCAGCCGTCGCCGCCGTCGGAGGGGTTGCGGACGAAGAGGGGGTTGAGTGAGGATGAGCCTTGACCGAAATTGGTCGGGCCGACAAGCGAAGCTGTCACGCTTAGCACGGCGGGCATGGGCTCGAACGCAAACGGATTCGTATCGACCGCCGGCGCATCGGGGAAGCGATCACTCACGATCGTGTTGATCAACTCGGCGTCACCCAAGCCGAGCCGCGTGGATCCATCGGGAGTGGCGTTGTCGATGATCACGGAGTTGCGGTAGGTGGTTCGACCGAGATGCACGGGCGCGATGCTGCCGGTGTTGCCCACGATCAGACACTGATCGAGCACGACGCTGGTTTTGCCGTTGTCGAGGACCTCGACAAGGCCGATCGCCCCGGCCGAAGACGATCGGTTGCCCCGGATCTCGGAGTTGAAGACACGGATCTGTCCGCTGAGCAACCGTTGACCGATCGAGCCGATCGGCGAACTGCCGTCGCCTAACTCAGCAATGTTGTTGTGCTCAAAGACACAGTTTTCGATGAGGATCTCGACGTCGCGGAGGAAACGATCGGTCGCGTTTCGGCTAAAGAGGCCGATCACCTGCCCGCGGTTCCGGCGGAACGTGCTATTGCGGACAACACCGTTGCCGTACCATTCAACGATGCCATTCGCTGCCGTGTTGTCTGTTGCAATCAGGTTCTGGATGTCGGCGGCGACACGATCGACCGGCCCGCCGTTGGGCGCCGCGTGAAACACGACGAACAGCGCCTTGTTGCCGTCCAGGTCCATGCCGTCGACGACGGTGTTGCCTGTAATGTTCATCAGGAATGCGGTGTTGTCGTTGCCGGAATCGACGATGCTCAGATCGTTGGCGGTGAGGTCGTTTCGAATGGTGATCGGCGGCGTCGAGGAATTGTCGTTCCGCCCGACGCGGAGGAACAGCATGCGGGTCATGTCGGCCGAGCCCCGGATGTTGAGCACTTCCCCGTTCGCATCGGCGAAGACGGTGTCTACGAAGACCACTGGCGGGCCCATGGTTTTGCCGATGGACATCGGCGCGGTGATCCACGCGTTTCGGATCTCGAAGCCGCCGAGCGGGTCAGAGTTGTTGAGCTCGAACCCTTCGCTGCCGGTGCCGTTGATGGTGGTAACGCCGTCGAAAATGATCTTGGGTGCGCGGATGACGACCAGTCCGACCTGGCCGACAAACTCGGTGTCTTCGAAGCGGACGGTCATCTGCCCGGTGCCGTCGGAGTTCCCCTCGAACGCCTGGAATGCCGGCCCGCTGCCTGAGGCTGGGCCGGTGCCACCGTCGAGGATGCACCGACGGATCGTCACGTCGCCGTCAACAACGAGGATGCTCGGCTGGTCAGCTCTGGCGGCGAGCCTGCGCAGGGTTAGTCCGTCGAGCGTGAGCGAACCCGGCTGCTCGATCGATGCGTCGATGAGCGGATCGTCTTCCGGGTCGAACAAGATTGTGGCGGCAACAGTTGCCGGATCCGCTGGGTCAGCGGATCGGATCGTGATCACACTCAGGCCGAACGGAGCGATGGAGATCGCAGGGTCGCTGTACACGCCCGGCGCCAGCACGATCTCATCGCCGTCTTGCGCGGCATCCATGGCCGCCTGGATCGTCGGGAAATCACCCGGCACGTTCAGAATGTCACCGGCGGCCGGCATCGCGGCGAGCATCAACAGCAGTCCACAGAACAGGCGTCGCATCGGGGTCTCCGTTCGGCTTCCGTCACCGTACCGGATCCCCCGACCGAACACCAGCCCTGTCTTGTCGGCCCCGCGCTAGGATGGGCCGGAAACAGACCTCATCCGCGGATGACCGGGCTCGGGCCCGCCCGCGGCTTGTAGAGAAAGGATTGCAGCCGTGGCTGACCGTCACTTCGATGTCGTGGTTATTGGCGGCGGGCCCGCCGGGTATGTCGGCGCGATCCGCGCGGCGCAGCTGGGCTACAAGACGGCCGTCGTCGAGCGGGCCAAGCTGGGCGGCGTCTGCCTCAACTGGGGCTGCATCCCCTCGAAGGCTTTGCTCACCAACGCCGAGCTCATGGAGAAGCTCGCCCACCAGGACACCTGGGGCCTCAAGATCAAGGGCGAGGTCGAGTTCGACTGGGACTCGGTCATCGGGCGGAGCCGCAAGGTCGCCGAGAAGCTGACGGGCGGCGTCGGCTTCCTGATGAAGAAGAACAAGATCGAGCACATCGAGGCCAGCGCCAAGATCGTCGGCGCGAAGTCGGGCTCGTCGCCCTGCAAGATCGAGATCCAGGACTGCGAGGTGCAGGAAGAGATCACCAGCGCGCCCGCCAAACCGGGCAAGACACGCGAGACGATCACCGCCGACCATGTCATCGTCGCGACCGGCTCGGTCGCCCGCGAGCTCCCGGGCACGCCCTTCGACGGCGACAAGATCTGGGGCGCACGCGAGGCCATGTACAACAAGGAGCAGCCCAAGAAGCTGATTGTGGTCGGCTCGGGCGCCATCGGCATGGAGTTCGGCTACTTCTACAAGCAGTTCGGCACCGAGGTCACCATCATCGAGATGCAGGACCGCATCCTCCCGGTCGAGGACCACGAGGTCTCGGCCGCGATGCAGAAGATCTACAAAAAGGCCGGCTTCGACATCAAGACCAGCACCATCACCACCAAGGTCGAGAAGACCGCGAGCGGCGTGAAGGTCACGGTCGCGCCGTTCAAGGACGGCAAGGCCGACGAGAGCAAAGCTGAGACCATCGAGGCCGATCGTGTGCTCGTCGCCATCGGCGTGAAGGGCCGCTACGACGGGCTGTTCGACGATTCGCTCGGGCTCGAGACTGTCAAGGACCACATCAAGACCGACTACGTGCCCGGGAACTACGACACCGACGCGCCGTACGACTACAAGACCAACCTGCCGGGCATCTATGCCGTGGGCGATGTGATCGGCCCGCCCTGGCTCGCGCACGTCGCTTCAGAGGAAGCGATCATCTGCGTCGAGCGCATCGCCTGGAAGGCCGGCAAGCTCGATCACGAGCCGATCCCGCTCGATTACTCGGTGATCCCCGGTTGCACCTACTGCCAGCCCCAGGTCGCGAGCGTCGGGTACACCGAGCAGGCCCTGAAGGACAAGGGCCTGAAGAAGGGCGAGGACTACGAGGTGGGCAAATTCCCCTTCCAGGCGCTGGGCAAGGCCATCGCCTCGCATCACACCGATGGCTTCTGCAAGATCATCCGGGGTCTGCCGCACGGCGAGATCCTGGGCGCGCACATCATGGGCGATCAGGCGACCGAGCTGATCGCCGAGATGTCGCTGGCACGGAGGCTCGAGGCGACGACCGAGGACCTGATCCACACGGTCCACGCGCACCCGACGATGCACGAGAGCGTGCACGAGGCGGCGCTGGACTCCGAGGGACGGGTGATTCACACCTAGCGGACCTTTGCGGACAAATTGTGAGGCGCGTGTTTCTTGTGTCAGCGCGTTAGGTTACGCTTTGGGGATGAAACCGGCTAAGTGTCTGTTGTCTTGCGTTGCGATCTCATCCGTCGCCGCTATCGCTCACTCGCAGTCTCTTCGGCCCACGTTGCTCAGCGGGAGCCTCGCACCTGGAACGGAGTCGGGGACCGAGTTCGCAGAGTTCTCGCGCTGCGTGGTCAACGCAGAACGCAGTGAAACGGTATTCAAGGCCACATTGTCGGGGCCCGCGATCATCGCTGACGTCAATGATGAAGGCCTCTGGGCCATTCGTAGCGACGGCAGCGTGGAGTTGGTAGCGAGGCAAGGCGACGCGGCCCCGCTGCCGGGCTTCACGTATGGATCGGTGGGCATTCCTATCGAGCGGGCCGGATCCGCATTCGCGTTCTTTGCGGATGTCGTGAACGGAAACGGTGACGAGTTCAGGGCGATCGTCTCCGATGCGGCTGGCGGTGCGCTTGGGATCGTTGTGAGAGAGGGAATGTCGGCGCCGGGCCTCCCTGCCGGCGCTGAGTTCTCTTCGGGCGTCTACACCAACCCCCGGTTCACACGAGACGGACTGCTGACGTTCGGTGCGCGAGTTCTTCTGCCGGGGGGGAGTTCGTCGGAATCGCTGTATCGGCAGCGGGCCGACGGGTCGCTCAAGCTCCTTTCGGTTGCGGGCGATCCAGCGCCGGGTTTGCCCGCGGGTACGACGTTCGCGGGCTCGATGTGGGGCATGACCAACGCCGCCGGCGAGACGGCCTTTCGCGCCACCATCGACGGCCCGGCGATCAAGAACCCCGTCGATGCAGGGCTGTGGCTGCGGGCTTCCGATGGTGCCGTCGAGCTCGTGATCGCTGCGGGCATTCAGGCCCCTCTCTTGCCAGCGGGCGTGCAGATCGACCTGCCCGGCAGGTTTGCCTTTGTTCCGGGTGGTGGCCTGGTCGTCGGAACGACTCTGCAAGGGGACGGGGTTACGGACTCGAACGACTCGGTGCTGTACACGGTTGATACATCTGGTGTGTTTGGCCTGCTCGCACTCGAGGGCGCCGATGTGCCCGGGACCGATGGGTCGTTGCAGTACGGTCACGTGAGCAATCTCCTCGAGCGTGTCATGGACGACGGTCGGTTGATCGTCCGGTTCCGCTCGCAGGATCCGGGCGACTCATTGCTCGGTGTGCTCTCGCCGGATGGTGCGTCTTTCGATCTGCTTGTTGCTGAGAATGCGACACACCCTGACCTCATGCCCGACGAACTGGTGGGCGGATTTGGGTCAGGACTGAGTCAGGTCGTCGCGAACGAGGCCGGTGTCGTGGCCTTCCATACCTTCCTGAGAGGCCCAGATATCGGGCCGGTCGATGAGCCGGCCGTCTTCGCGGGACACGCTGACACGGGTGTTGGCCTTATCGCACGGCGTGGCACAACAATCTCCGTGGGGCACGCCGATGTCCGTGTGGTTGATGATCGAGTTCCCGGCGTCATCACCACCCTTGCGCTCAAAGGACTCTCAGAGACTGGGCCGTTGGGAGTTACGCTTCGGTTTGATGATGACTCCCACGCAATCCTTGAGTTCGACCCGCATCCGTGCCCTGCCGACACCAACAACGACGGCCTGGTCACCCCCGCCGACTTCAGCGCCTGGATCACGGCCTTCAACAACCAGGCCCCCGAGTGCGACCAGAACGGCGACGGCCTCTGCACCCCCGCCGACTTCAGCTCGTGGATCACGAACTTCAACAACGGGTGCTGAACTCCTGACCCGGCCTGCACACGCGACGACGCACGGTCTGCTCCAGTCGGAGGGGCGGGTGATTGATACGTAGAGCCTTGTTGTGCCGCCTGTCCTACGGTATGTTGCGAGGGACGGGAGGTAACTCGATGCTCACCTTTACAAGATCCTCGTGCTCGCCGCTGTGTGTCGCACTGGTTGCCGCGAGTTTCGCCCTGGAAGTTGTCGCACAGCCGGTGATCCAGCCGGGGCCTTGGCTCATCGCGAGCGACGCCACGCGCGATCTGAACTTCGGCGACGTGGTTGCGGTCTCCGGTGACCGCGTGATCGTGGGCAAGAACCCCGACGGCGATCTCGGGTTCGAGCCGGGCTACGCCTACGTCTTCGATGCCGCAACCGGCGAGGAGCTGCGCATCCTTCGCCCGTCAGAGGATTACTACAACAACGGCCGCCAGGTGGACATCGACGGCCCGTACGCCGCGCTCGTCAGCCCCACCCGGCGAATCTTCGTGTTCGACGTCGAGACGGGCCAAGAGCTGTACATACTCAGGTCAGCGACCGTTGACGGCTTCTATCGGTACCTTGCGAATTCGATCGAGATGGACGCCGGTAGGATCGCAACAACCTCCATCGCGGCCGATGCGCCGGACATCATCAGGATTCGGCTGTACGACACCGCCACGGGCGACCTCATCCGTGACCTTGTGCCGATGCTGGACCCCGACAGAACCAGGTTCTCTACAGGTGTCGCCATTGGCGGCAACACGGTCGCGGCGGTGATCAACGGGATCCGCTGGGATGACAACGTGCCGTCTGCCCTGTTCATCTTCGACGCAACCACCGGGCAGCAGCGGCACCGGATCGAGCTGCCGCCGGTCGGCGATGTCAACTGGCTGATAGGCAGCATGCACCCGACCACGAACGGCGAGGTTGTGGTGGTGGGCGACCCGAACTGCTGCGATCGCGACGATCGCGAGGGGCGCGTGCTGGTGTACGACGCGCACACCGGCGAGCTGATCCGAACCATCGAGCCGGAGTGCCCCAACTGGCACATCGGCATGCAGGTCAGGCTGGTCGGGGATGTGCTCTTCGTAGCGGCGCGGCGCGAAAGGCCTGACGCGACGTGCACGGTTTCCGGGGGGAACTACCACTTCATGTACGACGTCCGCACGGGCGAGATCATCGGGCTGCTCGATGGTGACGGCTACCGCAGTTCGGCCGATTTCGACGGGCGGCGTGCCGCCGAGGGAAACATCGGGCACGGCTGGCACGATGACCTCGGAGGCGGCATGCGGGTGTTCGAGATCCCCAACCTTCTCTGCCCCGCCGACACCAACAACGACGGCCTGGTCACCCCCGCCGACTTCAGCGCCTGGATCCTCGCGTACAACAACCAGGCCCCCGCCTGCGACCAGAACGGCGACGGGCTCTGCACCCCCGCCGACTTCAGCTCGTGGATCATGAACTTCAATTCCGGCTGCTGAAGGGCGTTTACGAATGCGGGTGTGGTGCGGCTTTATGTTTTTGCATGATCAAAACCAGATCTGTAGATAATATGATAGACTTTATGGGTCGGTGGTCATGATCGTGTGAGGTGTGCCATGCAGAGTAACAGAGCGGTCGTGTCGGCGGTCGTCGGGCTTCTCTCGGCTGCTCATGCGGCCGGGCAGGTGGGTCGGGTGTCGCTGTTCACCCTGCCGGACGACGTTCCGGGGATCAGCGGGCCGTACACCTTCTCGCTGGCTCAGGAGTTCGTGACCGTCAACAACAACGGGCGGGTTGCATTCTGGTCTGGCCTTATTCATCCGGCCGGCGGTGCAACCCAGTACGGGCTGTTCGTGATGGGTGGCGGCATCCCCCTGACCAACGTCGTCGACACGAACGCCGACGTGGTCACCACCGAGTTCGGCGTCGACGACGTCCTCACGCTGGTGCCCTCCGCCGAGCTCAGAGACGACAACTCCTTGCGCTTCCGTGCGAACCTTGATACCCCGTACCCCGCGGCGGACGGAAACGACTCGAAGCACGTCGAGCTTGAATGGGACGGGAGCGGGATCCCCGCCGTGACGCTTCGAAGGGTCCAAGACATCTACGCGCCGGGCACACCCGTCGCGGCATGGCACGAAACATCCCTCGGCCCCGACGGAGCTCCCGTGTGGGTGTACGACCGTGATTCGCACACAGTGCTGCCGACCACCAACGACGGCAGGGTTGGCGAGGTCTTCGCCACACACGACAGTCCGGCGATCACCAACGGGCAGACGCTGCCCGGCGTGAGCAACCCGCGCATCCGGTTCCCGGGGCGTCCTATCGCCGGCGACTCGGGATCCGTTGCGTTCACCGCCGACCTCGACCTTGGGTCGGGCCCAGATCCCGAGGTGGTGATCTTCGGGCGCCCGGGCGAGGGCTACGGCCCGCTGTTCGACCCGCGCGAGCCGGCGACAGCGTTCCCCGGCGCACCGAGCGGCGTCCGGGTGGCCAACACCTGGGTCCTCGGCATCGCGGCGAATGACAGCGTGCGGGTCAGAGCCGCGTTCGTGGACGAGGTCACAGGCGAGTACGTCGGCTCGGGCATCTGGTCGTTCCGGAGCGACGGCTCCCCCGTGGTCCCGATCCTGGTCGAAGGCGAGGCGGCGCCGGGGCTCGCACCAGGCAATATCGTGTTCGACGCGTACCGCGCTACCCCACGCAAGATGATCAATAGTTCGCATTGGCGCGTGACGGTCTTTGTTCAAGACGTCTCGAGCGGCGATCAGCGACGCGTTATCTATGACATCGGGCCTGACGACTCGGTGATCCCGTTCTTTGATACCGCAGATGCCATACAGACGCCCGGTGTGCCCGGGGGGCCCTACACGATCTTTTTTACCGATAATAACATGTTTGACAAGGTGGTCTGGATGCCAGATGGGCGGTTTGTGGCCCGCAGCGATATCCGGAGTGCGCAGACACCCCTTGGCAAGTCGGCGGTTTCCTACGTCGACGAATCGGGCACCGCTCGCACGCTCGCGGTTCAGAATGAGCTCTTCGACTTCGAACCCACGTCGGTGGGCGGGGAGCGAGAGATCAGTTGGGCCAAGCTGCACGACGTGAGCTCGGAGGGCAAAGCCGTCTTTGAAGTACTAGCGGTCGGCGATGAGCGGACTACGATCGTTGTTGTCGATCTCAATGCGCCGCTGTGCCCCGCCGACGCCAACAACGACGGCGTGCTCACCCCCGCCGACTTCAACGCGTGGATCCTGGCGTTCAACACCAACGCTCCGGAATGCGATCAGAACAACGACGACGCCTGCACGCCCGCCGATTTCAACGCCTGGATCGCGAACTTCAACGCGGGCTGTTGACGCAGAACGCCCATCGCTCGGGTCGTGGCGTGTCCGCGCGTCGGAGCACGGATGTAGCTTCCGAGGGGGCCTTCCGGTAGTCTGGTTCCCGGAAGGAGCCCCCCGTGCTGCCCAGCTTTGTGCTCGCTGTGTCGGCCTGTGCCGTGCTTGCATCCGATGTGCAGGCTGCGTCAGAGCCGCCGTTTCTGTCGGTCAATTTCGCCGCCGACGAGCTCGTGAGCGTCGACGCGTCGACCGGCGTGGTTACGCCCATCGGGCCGCTGGGGGTCGACGTCGCCATCGGGCTGACGATGGCCCGGTTCGGGGGTGAGCTCTATTTGATGGACGCGGGCTTCGGCCCGCTGCCGCCCAGCCTGTACACGATCGACGAATCGACGGGTGCCGCGACGCTCGCCGCGACGCTGAGTCTGCCCGGCAGCGCGATCGATTTCGCGGAGGCGCTCGCGGCGGACGGCGCCGGGCTGCTCGCCGTCATCGATGACGAGCCCGGCAACTCGTCGCGCTCGAAGCAGGTCACGCGCGTCAACCCTGTGACGGGCGTGCTCACCCCGTTGGGGCGCATCGCGGCGGGCATCCCCGGAGATGACGGCGACCTCGACGCGGTCGAGTTCGACCCGGCGACGGGCGAGCTGATCGGCGCCGACGGGGCGCCGCAGGAGTCGCGGAACTACTACCGGCGCGTCGACCCGAGCACGGGCGCCGTAACCGAGGTCGGCGACTTCACGAGCGGGGATCTGGACGGCCTGGTGAACGGCCTGTACCTGGAAGGCACCCGCCTGTTTGCCGTCACGTCGGGCGTCGGCCCCTCGCTCGGCTCGATCGCCGAGGTCGAGTACACGGGCACCGCAACGAGCCTCACGTCGGTCACGCCGCTCGTCGCCCCGGGCGGGAGCTTCAACGGGCTCGTGCGAGCCACGCGCGATTGCCCGGCTGACGTGAACGGCGACGGCCTGGTCACCCCGGCCGACTTCAACGCGTGGATCATCGCGTTCAACACCAACGCCCCCGAGTGCGACCAGAACGGCGACGGGATGTGCACCCCAGCCGACTTCAACGCGTGGATACTGAACTTCAACGCCGGATGCGCCTGACCCGACCGGGCACCGATAACGCCCGCCTTGGCACATAATCGCAGATCTGTCATCGGCTTAGACGACGAGTGGTCTACGCTTGCCGGTTCGCTGTGTCGTGCGAGGGAGAGACCGATGCCGAACCGGATGATGACGATCGTTGCCGCCTGCGGTGCGGCGTGCGGGGCCCTTGCGGATCCGCCCGCGGGGTACTACGACCCGGTCACAGGTACCGACGGCCCGACGATCTTCGCCCAGCTGACCACGCTCACCAACCAGGCGATCACCCGCAGCTACGACGCGGCCCGCAACATCCTCCAGGTCACCGACGAGGACCCGTCCAACCCCAACAACATCATCCTGGTCTACAACGGCGCCTCGATCGTCTCGACGTGGACGAGCGGTGCGACCTGGAACCGGGAGCACTGCTGGCCGCGAAGCCTGGGCGTCGGGAGTTCGGGGTCCGACAACTCCGATCTGCACATGCTCCGCCCGTGCAACCCGAGCGTGAACAGCTCGCGCGGCAACAAGAAGTTCGGCACCGCGCCCGGGCAGTGGGACCCAGACCAGTTCGGGCACGAGTACCGGGGGGAGATGGCCCGCGTTGTGTTCTACGCCGCGACGCGGTACACCTACCTCAGCATCCCCGTGATCGGCTCGCAGCCGCAGCTGATCGACTGGCACTTCGATCAGATGCCCGACGCGGACGACCGGCGCCGCAACGACAGCGTCTACGTCTACCAGCAGAACCGGAACCCGTTCGTCGACCGGCCCGAGTGGGTCTGGGCGGTCTTCGGGGACGGGCCCAGCGACGCGCAGATCACGATCGCAGGTGCGCCGTCGATCGATCTCGGAGCCTTCATCGACGACGGAACACCCGTGCAAACCACGGTCGGGCTCGACAAGACTGGCTCGGCGCCGACGACGTATCTGGTCTCGGTCTCGGGCGACGTCTCGAGCGATGCGGCGACCGGCGCGCAAGCGGGGTTCGGGCGGGGCGTGCGGTCCGAGAGCATCCCGGTCTCGCTCGCGGGCGGCCACGGGTTGCTCCAGGGCACGCTCACGGTCGAGACCACCGAGATCACCTCGGCGGGCGCGGGCCAGGGCTCGGCCGATGCCGCCGACGTTCTGACCGTCACGGGACTCGCGCTCGCTCCCTCGCTCGCGTCCCTCGACCCGGCGCAGCCCACGCTCATCGCGACCGTCGACCTGGGCGAGATCCCGGTGGGGGCCTCGTCGGGCCCGGTGAGCGTTCCGGTCTGGAACCTGGCGGACCCGGTGCTCGGCGCCGGGCTCGACATCGACGCCGTCACGATCACAGGGCAGGCCGAAGGCGTGAGCCTGCTCGGTGCGCCCCTGCTTGGCGTACCGGGCGGATCGAGCGGCACGCTCACGCTCGAGGTCACGCCTACGGCACAGGGCGAGATCGCGGCGCTGGCGACGATCGCCGTCAGCGACGAGGATCTGCCCGGCGCTTCGTCCTCCGAGCTGACGCTGCTCATCGCGGCGTCGGCGGTCGATTTGTGCCCCGCCGACGTGAACCGTGACGGGCAGCTCACCCCGGGCGACTTCAACGCCTGGATCCTCGCGTTCAACACACAGGCACCCGAGTGCGACATCAACCGAGACGGGCAGTGCACCCCGGGCGACTTCAACGCCTGGATCTTCGCCTATCAGGCCGGTTGCCCGTAAGCGTTGGCTATCGGACCCGCCGCGGGCCCGTTACGGATCAAGCACGCGTCTTTCTGCGATTCGGGGTGCCGGTGTGACGTGTCTTCGGGCGCGCTCCGCATGGGTGGTCGGGAACCACCCCTGAAGGAGACCCGCCATGAACCGCCAGACCACGACGACTGCGCTCACCCTGTCCCTGCTCGCCGGTGCCGCGACCGCCCAGACCATCAACATCCCGCCGGACTTCTTCCCGACCGAGGCATGGTTCGCCGCGAACCCCGGCGCCACGGTCAACGTCTGCTGCTTCGACGGCATCCTGCCCGGTTCGCCCGACGGCACGTTCACGTTCAACGGCGCGACCGTCAACATCAACGACGACGGCGAGTCGGGCTTCTTCACCACAGACTCGTTCATCGAGGACGCGATCTACAACATCAACGACGGCGGCAAGCTCATCCGCACCAAGTTCGTCGCCGGCTCCGGCTCGACCTCGTTCAACCTCTTCCCGGGCGGCCTGGCGCGCAGCGGCCTCTGGCTCCAGGGCAACACCGTCGGAACGATCGCGGGCGGCGATGTCGGACTGGTCGGCAGCGGGCAGGCAGCCATGATCGTCGAAGACGAAGCGAGCTGCACCATGTCCGACGGCGACATCGACACGTTCATACTCATCCAAGGCAACGCCACCTTCGAGCAGTCGGGGGGCACCATCGATGGCGGCATCCAGATCAACAACGACGCACAGGCGACCGTCACCGGTGGATCCAGCGGCAACAACGGATTCACACGCGACATCGGAAGCGTGCTCAACGTCTCGGGCGGCACGGTCGGCAACGACTTCGTCGCCGAGAAGGGCACGGTCAATCTGTCGGGCGGGGGCATGGGCACCAACTGCGCCATCCTCAACCCGTCGGGCGTTGACCCGGTCTGGAACATGACGGGCGGTGCGCTCGGCTCGAACTTCCGCGCCTACGACGGCACGTTCAACCTGTCCGGGGGTCTCGTGGGCAGCGGGTTCAGGCTCGGACGCCCCACAGGCGACGGCTCGGGTGTGACCATGAACATCACCGCCAAGTCGGCGACGCTGGCCGGCGCGGACTTCCCGCTCTCGGCAACGCCGACCGTGATCCCGAATCGCTCGGGCGAGACACTGACCTGCGTGCTCCTGGATGACTCGGTCGTGTCGTTCGAACTGAACGAGAGCTTTGTCATCGGCGAGGACCGCTTCCGGGCGGGCGCGGTGCTGACGATCAAGAGCGCGTGCGTCGCCGACACGAACGGCGATGGCTCGGTGACCCCCGCCGACTTCAACGCCTGGATCCTCGCGTTCAACACCATGAGCGCCGCGTGCGACCAGAACGCCGATGGCCTCTGCACCCCCGCTGACTTCAACGCCTGGATCGTGAACTACAACGCCGGCTGCCCGTGAAGCTGGGTGAACCGCCGACGCAACTCTGACGCGGAAGGCGTGACCTTCGTCCTTCAGCGATGCGGAGCCCGTGGCACTCTCGGACCAGCCGAGGGGCGCGGGCCCGCGTCGTTGCGCTCGCCAACCACGGTCTGGCATCCGCGCCCACTTCAACGCCAGTCCATCTTTGTACGCATTGTGTTTGCAAGCCTTCTCTTCTATGGACGGTTCTCGGCCCCGCGCGTGGGCGTGCGTGTGGGGATCGGCCCGTCCCGGTAGGTCCCCGGCGGGCTGTCGTGTAGGCTGAAACCTCGGCTCGCCCGCGTGCGGATGGGCCGAGGGTCCTTTCTGAGAAGAGCAGGGAAGAAGAGGTGTCTCCATGGGCGTGCGTGCAGCGCTGTGTGCCGGCGTATCGGCGGTCCTTGCGTCGACGGCGGGCGGTCAGGCAAGCCGGGTTGATCTCCAGCACGAGGTCTCGCTCGACGAGCCCCGCCAGCTGTACGTGACCAGCCTGGGCTTCGTGTCCGAGGACCCGGTGGCGCCGCCCGCGGTGAGCCGCGGCAGCGAGTGCCAGCTCGTGAACACCTACGCGAGCCAGGAGTTCACCGGGGGCACGTACTTCGTGCAGGCCGGCTTCGTCGAGAACGAGATCGCGGCTGCGAGCTACACGCTCAGCCCAGACCTCTTCCCAATCCGCATCGACCTGATCGAGGCGCTCATCGGCACCGCCGGCACCAACGTACCGACCACCACCGAGTACACCATCCTCGTCTGGGACGGGCGGCCCAACTCGGGCACGCTCGTCGCGAGCTTCTCGAGCGACGGCACGCTGCTGCCGCACATCCAGATCCCTGCGGGCCCGCCCCAGGCCGTCAACCTCAACTTCCTGATCGACCCCGGTGACCCCGAGCAGATCTTCATCAACAACACCAGCGGGCAGAACACCTTCACGATCGGCATCCGCATCGACGAGCACAACAACCAGACCGGCAACGGGTGCCTGCCCCCGCCGCCCGAGACTTCCAATGCCTTCCCGATGACCGACACCGATGGAGCCAACCAGACCGGCAACTGGATCAACGCGATCGACTGCGGCATCCTGGGCTTCTGCACGCCCGGCTGGAGCACCTTCCAGACCTTCCCTGCACTCTGCACGCCCAGCGGCGACTGGATGCTCCGCGCCACGTGGACCAGCTTCACCTGCTCAGCACAAACCGGAGCCTGCTGCGATGGTCTGGGTGACTGCTTCGACCTGACCCAGGGCGAGTGCGACACGCTCGGAGGCAGCTACGAGGGCGCGGGCACCACCTGCGCGGGCTTCACCTGCCCCATCCCCGAGGGAGCCTGCTGTCTCTCCAACGGCAACTGCCTTTTCCTGACCGAGGCCGACTGCAACGTGCTCAGCGGCGAGTGGCAGGGAGCCAACAGCCAGTGCAACGGGTCTCAGTGCCCGATCGGTGCCGCCTGCCTGCCCGACGGCTCGTGCATCGATGGCGTCACCGAACTCGAGGCACAGATGCTCGGCGGCACCTTCCTGGGCGTCGACACCGTCTGCGACGGCACCGACTGCCCGCAGCCCCGCGGCGCGTGCTGCCTCACCGACACCGCCAACTGCCTCCAGCTCACCGAGGCGGATTGCGATTTGATTCCCAATTCTCTCTGGCAGGGCATGGGCTCGATCTGCGATTCCGATGGCGACGGCCAGCCCGACGGCATGTGCGTCCCGCCCGAGCCCTGCACCGCGGACACCAACAACGACGGCATGCTCACCCCGGCCGATTTCAACGGATGGATCCTGGCCTTCAACAACCAAGCACCGGAGTGCGATCAGAACGCCGACACGCTGTGCACGCCTGCCGATTTCAACAGCTGGATCCTGAATTACAACGCCGGGTGCCCGTAATCGGTCGTGAATTCAGCGCGGGACGGGTATCGGTTCCGACGCCTCGAAGCTATGATTTGTACGGTGGAACTGTCCCGGGCTCGTGGGCCGCGGGCGTAACGGAGTCAGCAACATGATCAAGCGAGTGGTAGCGTCGCTGGTGGCCGGTGCATCGGTCGGCCTGCTCTGCGCAGGTGTTGCAAACGGTCAAGCGGACACCCGACGCGGCGTGCTCACCTGGTCCGATCCGATCACGGCGGTCGAGTCGCCCATTCGTGTCGACACGCGCGAGCATGCCTCGCCGCACTCGACTCCCCTGACCGTCTCACTCGAATCCATGGACGATCTGCGTGCGACCGAGCGCGTCCTGATGATCGGCTTCCCGCTCAACGCGGCCGAGTTGGTGGATCTCGACCTGCGCGCCATCAGCGTGTTCGATCCGAACGCCGAGATCGTCAGCGGCCACGGCCCAGCCCGCACGCCCGCGGAGCTCGGACGCGAGGGACGCACCCTCATGCTCGGGGGCGAGGTCGCGGGTGCCCCGGGCTCGAACGCCTTCCTGGCGATTACCCCCACCGGCACCAACGGGTTCATCCGCGTCGACGGGCACACGCACATGATCAGCAGCGGGCGTCACACCACCGACGCTCAGCCCGTCATCTTCAACCTGACCACCCTGCCCGAGGGCACGATCGAGTGGAAGGACTTTTCCTGCAGCGCGATCGACCCCGCCACTCTGCGCACGCTCGACGATCTCGAGATCACCCCCGAACGCGCCCAGCGCGCAGCCATCGAGCTGACCGGGGCCGCCGCCATGACGGGCGGCGGCGGGGGCACGGCCCTGCTCCTCAACGAGGGTGACGACACCACCGAAGACGACTGCCGGGTGGTCGATGTTGCCATCGAGACCGACGCGGAGCTCGGCGCCGAGTTCGGAGCGGGCGACGGCGCCCAGGACGCCCTGCTTGACTATGTCGAGACCCTCGTCGCCTCAGTGGGCTTCATCTACACCACCAACATCAATCTCCAGTTCAACATCATCTACACCCGCGACTGGCTCGGTCAGCCGATCGATGCCGACCCCTGGAACGGCAACTCCACCGCCGACGTGCTCTTCGAGCTCCGCGCCGAGTGGACCCCCGACGACGCCCCGACCAGTCTCAACTGGCAGGGCGTGCACCTGCTCAGCCCTCGGAACCTGGGCGGCGGCATCGCCTTCCTCGGCGCGATCTGCAACCAGGAGATCGCCCACGCCGTCTCGGCGAACCTCAACCTCTTCTTCCCGCTCGACGCCAGCGATCGCCCCGTCTCCAACCTGCCTCAGAACTGGGATCTCTTCGTCGTCGCGCACGAGTGGGGGCACAACTTCGGCGCGCCGCACACCCACGGCGTCGAGCCCTCGATCGACGGGTGTGCCTTCGGCGACTGCTCTGCCGCCGACCGCGGCACGATCATGAGCTACTGCCACCTCTGCCCGGGCGGCATCGCCAACATCGAGCTGAACTTCAACCAGCGCATCATCAACGAGCACATCCGGCCCTACATCGAGGGCGTCGCGCCGTGCAACCTGATCCAGCCCAGCGAGGCGTGTGACGTCACCCCGGCCCCCGACTGCCCGGCGGACATCAACGGAGACGGCATGCTGTCCGGCGCCGACTTCACCGCGTGGATCATCGCCTACAACAACAACGACCCGGTCGCCGACGTGAACCGCGACGGCCGCATCACGCCCGCCGACTTCAACGCCTGGATCATCGCGTACTACGCGGGATGCGACTTCGGCTCGGGCTGAACCCGGCCTCTGGCCGATTGCCCGCCCGACAGACTGATCACGCCGCGGCCCGCCCACCAGAGGCGGGCCGCTTTGTTGCGCGTCCGCCGCGCCGGCGGGCCAGCAGCAGAGCTCCCGCGACAGCCAGCGGGCCCCCGCGGGCCGCGCCGTCGAAACTCTCGGGGCCAATCTCAAGCGAGCCCTGGGTCGGCTGGGCACAGGCGTCCCAGGCCGGGAGCCATGCCGTACAGGCGACAACCACTACAGCCGATAAGGTGCGCTTCACCGGACAACCTCCGCTCGTCTGAGTCGATCCGGCTCGCGATCGATTCCGGATTCAGATTGAGCAATTCGGGTTGCTTGGTATCGAGCCGGAACCGTGGTAGCTTGATTCCGAGGCGTCGGCAGGCCCTCAGAGATCGTCTCGGTGCCCGGATAGGTGGAACCACCCGGTCAGGATGCCCGAAACGATCGGGTGCGACCCGCCCCCAGCTCTGGGCGGTTGGGTCGTGTTCATGGTGCATCGAAGTCGCGGCCTCGCCGCGCGACAGTTGAAGATTGGAAGGGAAGGTCACTCGATGTCGGTGCAGACTCTTTTGGGCGCGACCGCCGTGTCGTGCGTTGTGGTCGCTTGCGGCACGGCCCTCGCGCAGCAGAACAACGCCGGCCCCCTCGGGTCGCGGGTGGTCGAGCGATCCGCAGATGGCGTCTGGTCCGTGCTCGACACGATGCCTCCTGCGGTAATCGCCCAGCCCGCCTACATCCGCCCTGATGTCTTCACACCCGCGACGGTCGACATGGCGTCGGTTGCCGCGGCGCTCGCGCCCGCCCCGAGCGAGGCCGACTGGCTGAACGGCGCGGCGCCGGTCGCGATCGATCTCCCCATGCCCGAAGGCGGGTTCGACACCTTCCTCGTCTACCAGACGCCGATGCTCGCGCCAGGCCTGCAGGCCAAGTACCCCGGAATGCGCACCTATGCCGGAGAGAGCACCAGCGACGCGACCGCGTCGGTCCGCATCACGGTCACGCACCTCGGCTTCGACGCCATGGTCATGCGCGCCGGGCCCGACGTCTTCGTCGATCGCTACAGCATCGGCAACGACAGCTTCTACACCAGCTACATGAAGCCCGACCTCACCCGTGATCAGGAGTTCGTCTGCTCGTTCCAGACGGATCGGATGATGGAGATCGGCCAGCGCAACGACACCGGCTCGTCATCGAACCGGGGCGTGACCTCGACCCTGCACACCTTCCGCGCTGCAATCAGCGCGACGGGCGAGTACACGCAGTTCTTCGGCGGCACACGCGCCGATGGCCAGGCTGCGATCGTCACCGCCATGAACCGCGTCAGCGGCATCTACGAGCGGGACCTCGCCGCACGACTCCAGCTCGTCGCCAACAACGATCAGGTCGTCTTCACCAACCCCGCGACCGATCCCTACGGCAGCATCAGCCTGAGCGTCATCGACAACGTCATCGACAGCACCATCGGCGTCAGCAACTACGACGTCGGTCACCTCGTCGACACGGGCGGGGGCGGCTTCGCCTTCCTGGGCGTCGTCTGCACAAGCAGCAAGGGCGGCGGGTACACGGGCCTCACCCCGCCCTCGGGCGACCCGTTCTACGTCGACTACCTCGCCCACGAGCTCGGGCACCAGTTCGGCGGCGCCCACACCTTCAACGGCGACTCCGGATCCTGCGCGGGCGGCAACCGCTCAGGCTCCAGCGCCTACGAGCCGGGCAGCGGGACCACGATCATGGCCTACGCCGGCATCTGCGGCAACGACAACGTTCAGAGCAACTCCGACGATTACTTCCACTGGCGCAGCCTTCAGCAGATGTCGAGCCACATCAACTCGCGCGGCTGCGATGTCGAGACCACACCGGGCAACAACCTGCCGACCGCCGACGCGGGCTTCGGGGGCATCGCCCCGCTCAACACGCCCTTCAAGCTCGTCGGCTCGGGCTCCGACCCCGACAGCGGCAACATCCTGACCTACTGCTGGGAGCAGGCCGACCTCGGCGCCCAGCGCGACGTGAACGCTTCGGACAACGGTTCCAGCCCGATCTTCCGCTCGTTCGATCCGACCACCAGCCCCGTCCGCTACTTCCCCAGGCCCAGCGACTGGCGCGACGGCACACTGCAGCGCGGCGAGAAGCTGCCCACCGTCGCACGCACGCTCGACTTCCGTCTGACCGTGCGCGACAACGCCGGGCCCGCGGGTGCCTACGACTTCGACGACACCAGCGTGCAGGTCATCGCGGGCGTCGGGCCCTTCCGCGTCACCGCCCCGGCCTCGCCCGTGACGATCACCAACGGGCAGCTCACCGTGACGTGGGATGTCGCAGGCACCGACAGCTCCCCGCTCTTCGAGTCCAGCGTCAACATCCTCTTCTCCGACGACGGCGCGAACACATTCGCCTACACGCTCGCCAGCGGCACACCCAACGACGGCAGCGAGACCGTGACCCTGCCCCCGGTCATCACCAGCCAGGGCTACGTCATCGTCGAGGCCGCCAACGGCATCTTCTGGGACATGAACAAGGCCCCGATCAATGTCGACATCCCGCCGGACCCGATCGAGTTCACCTTCCCCAACGGCCTGCCCACCTCGCTGACCGAGGGCCAGCCCACCACGCTGACGGTGAACATCGACCCCGGAACGCAGGGCCCGCTCAACCCCGCGACCGCGTTCCTGTTCTACGGGTACGACGTCGTCGGGCAGCCCTTCCTGCCTGTGTCGCTCGTGAACGTCGGAGGCGATACCTGGGAGGCCGAGCTTCCCGGGGGTGCCTGCGGCGAGACCGCGTCGTTCTACTTCTCGATCACCAACGACAGCTTCGAGACCTTCACCTCACCCAGCAACCCGGCAACACCCTACACGGCCCCCGTGTCCGACTGCGGCACCGACTGTGCTGCCGACACCAACAACGACGGCGCCCTGACCCCCGCGGACTTCAACGCGTGGATCGTCGCCTTCAACGCGCAGGCCCCAGAGTGCGATCAGAACAACGACGGGCTGTGCAACCCGTCCGACTTCAACGCGTGGATCGCAAACTACAACGCTGGCTGCCCGTGAGAGATCGGCCCGTCCGCGCGGGCCATGAGGAGAGTGTCCCCATTCACCGGCGGGGTGTGAACCTGCAACCCGCCGATTGCATTTACGAGAGGAAGCCATGAGAAGCACACTGAGTATCGCTGCGATGTTGGCGGTCGCCGGTCTATCGACCGCGGACCCGCTCGACCCGGGCAAGGCGCCGGAAGGCGTCGACCAGGCCCAGCACGAGCACACGTTCCGCCTGATCCAGATGCAGACGTTCTACAGCCTGCCCGAGTCGCACCGGGCAGAGATCATCAAGAACGCCGAGGAGCAGGGCATCGAGCTTCCCATGACCCTTGAGGAGCTCGCGCCCTCCACGAACCCTGACATCATCGAGCGCAGCAAGCCGCTCAGCGAGGCCGAGGCCGACGATGCGTTCGCCCGGGTCAGCGAGACGATCAGCATCGATCGCGAGACGTTCGAAGGCTTTCAGCCCATCCACCAGCGCATGCTCGCGAGCTTCGCCGAGGTCGCGCCGACGCACGAAGTGCCCGTGATGCCCTGCTTCACCCCGGGCACAGATCCCAAGCTGATCGAGGCGTTCGAGGCCATCGTCTTCGGCGTCAACCCGATCGCCTTCCAGCAGACCAGCCGCTGGCAGTCCACCGCCCTCAACCCGGGCGGCGCGTCGCAGGGTGACCCGACCATCCTGACCTACTCCTTCCCCGCCGACGGCGTCACCGTGCCCAACGGCATCGGCGAGGGCGCGGGCCCCAACAACCTCAACTCGTGGCTCGACGGCATCTACGGCAACCGCGCCACCTGGCGGGCTCTCTACGACGAGATCTTCCAGGGCTGGGGCGACGTCTCGGGCAACACCTACATCCTCGAGACCAACGACGACAACGTCACGCTGTTCAACAGCCCCGGTGTCGCGGGCGTCCGAGGCGACCTCCGCATGGCCGCCAAGACCATCGACGGCAACAGCGGCACCCTCGCCTACAACTTCTTCCCCCAGAACGGCGACATGGTCCTCGACTCCGCCGACAACTTCTACAACAACACCACCAACAACAGCCTCCGCCTCCGCAACATCCTCTACCACGAGCACGGTCACGGCATGGGCCAGCTCCACGTCTGCCCGCTGGCGAACGCCATGCTGATGAACCCCTTCATCAACCTCACCTTCGACGGCCCGCAGTTCGACGACGTGCTCAACGCTCAGCGCCACTACGGCGACCCGCTCGAGCCCAACGATTCGACCGGCGCCGCGAGCCCGCTCGGCTCGCTCAACGTGGGCGACACCGCCAACGTCGGCGGCACCATCGAGATCGGTTCCGACAACAAGGACAACGTCGACTTCGTTTCGGTCGATGACAACAACGACCGCGACTTCTACGCCGTCACCCTCAACCAGGACGCGCTGCTCACCATCACCGCGACCCCGCTGGGCTACACCTACCTCGACAACACCCAGACCAACCAGTGCAACACGGGCACCGACTACCCGACGCTCTCGTTCGGCAACCTCCGCATCCGCGTCTACGACAGCGGGGGCACCCTGCTCGACACCGTCAACGCCAACGGCTTCGGCCAGGCGGAGACCGCGATCGAGAACCTCGACGCGGGCAGCTACTTCATCGAGGTGGACACGTCGCAGACCACCAACGACGAGATCCAGGCCTATGTCCTCGACCTCGACGTCGGAACACCCGTCCAGCAGCCGCTGGAGATCTCGGTCGTCGGCGTCCCGCCGACCGTCCCGCCGGGCCTTCCCGGTTTCTTCGGGGTCACCGTTGACCTCAACGACGACACCATCACCGACGGGCCCGACCTCGTCGTGACCAACCCGGGCGGCACCGTCACGGTCCCGCTTACCGACAACGGCGGCGGCAACTACACCGCCGAGATCCCGGCGCAGGACTGCGGCGATGGCCCCTCCGTCTTCGTCAGGATCACGGGCAGCATCGCCGGCACGATCGACACCGCGACCTTCAACGTTGGCATCGGCACGTTCACGGGCACGCCCGCCGTTGTCGCAGCCGACTCGGGCGACGACGTCATCGGCCTGGCGGTCGGCGGAACCATCACCGCTCAGGCGGCCGGCCAGTGGACCGCCGGCGCCCCGGAGGGCAACGGCCGTGACGATCCTGCCGCCGACTTCGACGGCAACGGCCTCTGCTGGCTCACCGGACGCACGCCCGGTGACCCCAACTCCGACGTCGACGGCGGGTTCACCACCCTGGAGACCGTCGACTACAACTTCGCGAACGGCGGGGGCATCAGCTACGCCTACTGGGCTGCCGACAGCGTCAACACGCTCGATCAGGCGAGCGACGGCCTCTTCGTCGACTTCTCCACCAACGGCGGCTCGACGTGGACCACCATCCGTGACTACGGCACGGCCAACCAGTGGTTCACCGACTCCATCTCCGCCAGCGAGGTCGGCTCCCCGGCCAGCGTCCGCTTCCGGTGGCGCGCCGTCGAGGAGGATCCGGGCGACGTGCTCGAGTGCGCGATCGACGCGATCGAGGTCACTGCGGCCACCTTCGAGTGCGACGGCGGACCGACCTGCGACAACCCCGCCGACACGAACGGCGATGGTGAGGTGACCCCGGCGGACTTCAACGCCTGGATCGCCGCGTTCAACGCGCAGGCACCCGAGTGCGACCAGAACGCCGACGGGCTGTGCACGCCTGCCGACTTCAACGCCTGGATCGTGAACTTCAACATCGGCTGCCCGTGATCGGTCGGCTACCCTGATTCCTTCCGTCCCCGCGGGTCACCGCCCGCGGGGACGATTCACACCCAAGCCCCAGAGGAGCCGCCATGGCCCGCACGCCGATCTGTTCGCTCGCCTGCACGACCCTCCTGCTCGCCGCGGGCGCCGCTTCGGCGCTCCACCCCGAAGCCGAGGCGCTGTACCTGGGCAAGGGCGACGCGGGCGAGGCCGCCCGGCTCGGGCTCTACCCCTCGCAGAACGTCACCTTCCTCTCTCGCGTCAGCATCGGGCAGATGGACCCGGGCTCGTCCGACGCCAACGACTGCTGGGGCTACGTCTCGCCAACGGGGCGCGAGATCGCGATCATCGGCCTGCGCGAGGCCACCTCGTTCGTCGACATCACCGACCCCGTGAACCCGGTGATCCTGGCGACCTTCGCCAGCCCGGCCAGCCTCTGGCGCGACATCAAGGTTCTGGGCGACTTCGCCTACGTCGTCAGCGAGGGCGGAGGCCACATCCAGATCTTCGAGCTCACCGACGTCGACAACGGCAACGTCATCAACCGCGGCTTCACCAGCTTCGGCGGGTCCAGCGCTACCCACAACATCGTCGTCAACGAGGACTCGGGATACCTCTACCGCGTCGGAGGCGGCTCCGATCTCGGCCTCCGCGCCTATTCCGTCGGCGCGAACGGCTTGCCCGGCAACCCCACCGGACCCGTGCAGGCCTCGGTCCAGAGCAACCTCTACGTCCATGACGCCCAGGTCGTCACCTACGACTCGGGCCCCTACGCCGGGCGTGAGATCGCGTTCGTCTGCTCGGGCTTCGGCAACGGCGGCGGCAGCACCTCGCTCCGGATCTTCGATGTCACCGACAAGAGCAACATCTTTCAGATGGGCACGATCGGGAGCTACCCGGGCCGGGCCTACTGCCACCAGGGCTGGCTCAGCGAGGACCGCAAGTACTTCTACATGAACGACGAGATCGACGAGGGTGCAACCCGCTCGACGACCACCCTGCACATCATCAACGTCGAGGATCTGGAGAACCCGCAGTACGTGAAGTCGTGGACCAACGGCAACACGTCGCGCGATCACAACCTCTATGTCAAGGGCAACTACGTCTACGCGGCGAATTACCGCAGCGGCCTCCGCATCCACGACATCTCCGACCCGGAGAATCCCGTCGAGGTCGCCTGGATCGATACCTACCCCGCCGACGACGCCAACAACGGCTCGGGCGGCTACGACGGTGCCTGGTCCAACTACCCGTTCTTTCCCTCGGGCAACGTCATCATCAGCGACATCCAGCAGGGCCTCGTCATCGTCCGCCCCGAACTGCAGAGCCTCTCCTTCGATCTGATCGCGGGCCTGGGCGATACGACGGATCCCGCCGGCGGCGAGCCCGTCTTCTACTCGATCACCGAGAACGATGTCACGCTCGACCCCGCTTCGGTCGAGCTGGTCATCGAACTCAGCGACGCGACCGAGGTTCGTGTTGGTGGCAGCTTCGGCGCCGGCATCGCCAGCTTCAACATGCCCCCCCTCGACTGCCTCGAGAACTTCACCTACCGCATCGAGGCGAGCACGACCGGGGGCGAGCTGTTCGCCTCACCCACCGAGTCCGCGATCGTCGCGACCAGCGAGATCGTCGCGTTCAACGACAACGCCGAGACCGATCCGGGCTGGACCGTCACGGGCAACGCCACGGACGGGCAGTGGAACCGGGGCACCCCGGTCAACGCGGGTCGGGGCGACCCCTCTCAGGACGCCGATGGCTCGGGACGCGCCTGGCTGACCGACAACAGCTCCGCCAACGGCGGCAACTCCGATGTCGACAACGGCGAGACCGTCCTCACCAGCCCCGTCATCGATGCCTCCGCTGGCGGCACGCTCCGCTTCAGCTACTGGGTGGGTGACATCGGCGGCGCCGAGCTCGGAGGCGAGGACTACTTCCGCGTCCAGCTCTCCACCAACGCCGGCTCCAGCTGGCAGACCATCCGCGATCTGGGCACCGCGACCAACAGCTGGGTCAACGATTCGGAGATCATCGGCGGCGCGATCCCCGCGACCAGCCAGCTCCGCCTGCGCTTCATCGCCGCCGACAACTCCCCGGGCGACGTGGTCGAGGCGGGTGTCGACGCGATCAGCCTCATCGCTTACGAGTGCGAGGACCCCAACACGTGTGACAACCCCGCCGACACGAACGGCGACGGCGAGGTGACCCCTGCGGACTTCAACGCCTGGATCGCCGCGTTCAACGCGCAGGCCCCCGAGTGCGACCAGAACGCCGACGGGCTCTGCACCCCGTCAGACTTCAACGCCTGGATCGTCAACTTCAACATCGGCTGCCCGTAAGCCGCGACAAGCCCGAGTGCCTTGTACACGAGCCCCTTGCACAAGCAAGGGGCTTTCTTTTGCCGATCCTGTCCGTGTCCTCTTGCCCGTGCAAGCGGCTCATCAAGCACGAGGGCTCACTCTGGCAGCACGCGGAAGACCGTGAACGGGAACCGGTACGCGGTCTCGCCGTTGCGCTCGCCGTCGGGGTAGACCCCGCCGTCGTAGACGGGCATCAGGCGTTGCGTGAGGCCCGCGTCGCGGAAGCGGCTGAGCTCGCTGCCCCCATAGCCGTCCTCGTCGCGGCGCAGCAGCACGAAGCGTGCGAGACCGGGCGGCGTGGCGGGCAGGCTCGGGCCATCGGCCTCGACCGGGTCCCACGACGCGCTCCAGAACCCCCGCAGCTCCCGCCCATCCTGCTCCGCGCGACGCTCGGCGTAGAGCAGCGTCTCGGGTCGAGCCTCAATCAGCTGATCCGCCCAGACCTCGATCGCCAGAGGCGTCTCCTGCATGAGCGCCTCGGCCAGCGCGATGCCCGGCTCGCGACCGCTCTTGATCGCCTCACGCCGCTCGACCAGCCAGGTGCGCACGCCCGCCGCAACGAGCAGCAGCACGAGCATGACCTTGGGCGATCCGAACACCGCGAGCGTCGAGCCCAGCCGGCGCAGCCCGGTGAACCGGTGCGCGGTCGCGTGCAGCACCCAGGGCACGCACAGGCACGCCAGACCGATCGAGGGCAGCGCGTAGCGGTTGTTTGACACGCCGAACGCCATGTAGATCACGACCGATACCAGCCAGGCCCGTGCGCACGCACGAGCAAGCCGGTCGCGATCGTCGAGGTCCTGCCAGCCCACGAGCGGCAGCATCGCCAACGACGCGGGCAGGTGCGACGCAAACGCCGCGATCGGCAGCGCGAGGATCGAGAGCAGTTGCCCCGCCGAGAACGAGAAGGCCAGCGGGCTCTGCGCAACGTGGGGCTCCGCCCGGATCCCGAGCTGGGCGGACAGCTCCAGCGCCAGCCATGCGGCAACGCCAGCCGCGATCCCGATGCCGACCCAGAGCGCAGGCGAGGCGAGCGCCGACCACCGCCGCACGATCATCGCGCACGCGAGCACCGCACCCGCGACCGTCGGGATCGCCGCCGGCCCCTTGGTCAGCACCATGCCCAGCAGTGCTGCGCCGAGCGCGACCCCACCAAATACGGCGCGGTCGATACCCTTGCCCGGCTTGCGCACGATCAGCTCGACGATCAACGCGCAGGCAACGATCACGAACAGGTTGTGGAGCGCCTCGATCTCGGCGGCCCGTCCCGTCGCGACGACCACCGGCGCAAGCACATAGGCAACCCCAGCGGACCAGCCGTACCTCGCCCCGAACCACCGCGAGCCGAACACCGCGAGCACCACGCCCCCCAGCACCACGCTCGCGGCGCTCACGAACCGCGCCGCGAACTCGGTCCAGCCGAACGCCTCGGAGCTGAGCATGATCGCGACGGGCATTCCAGGAGGCTTGCGGATGTAGACCGTCTCGAACATCGTGGGCAGGAGCCACTCGCCGCGCTCCGCGAACTCGACCGCCGGGACCACGCGATGCCCCTCGCTCGCCCCGAACCCGCGCTCGCCGAGCGCGGGCAGGTACACCGCCGCCCCGATCGCGAGCACCAGCAGAACACCCACGAGTACGCGCATCAGGCCGCGTCTTCCGCCGCCGCGTCCGTCGGCACGGGGACCTCGCCCTTGTGGGGTGAGTCGGCGTCGTACCGCGGGTCGTCGGGCGTCAGCCCGTCTGTGTTGGTGATCGGTGAGGGCACGGACGTCGGCTCGATGCCGCGCACGTCCTCGCCCGTGCGCACCGCCTCGAGAATCCGGTCGCCCCACACCTCCAGCATCGTGCGCAGATCGGGCTGGGTGCTATCGCGGTAGTTCTGGGCCTCGTCCATGAGATCGTCGAGGGCGTCGACGACCGGCGTATCGCTCTCCTGGGCGCGGTAGAGTGCGACGAAGCAGCCCGTCCGCTCGCTGCCCGCGGCGCAGTGCACGAGCACGGGGCGGTTGGCGGGATCGTTCACGAGACGCAGCGCGTGCGCGTACTCGTTCGGGTTCCCGGTCGCGTCGCCCTCCAGGTCGAGTCGGTAGCGGGTCACGCCCAGGGCCTCGGCGGCGCGCTGGGCTCTGCGCTCCTCGATCGAGCCCGGGTGGTACGCGCCGAGGTCAATGATCGTCTTGATACCACGGTTCTCGACCACGCGCGCGGTCGCGGTGGGGGTGAGCCGCCCAGAGCGGTAGACCTCGCCGGGCGTGACGACCGCGAAGTTGCGGGCCCACACGTGATCGCGCACGCCGAACCGCAGGTACCAGCCCAGGGCCGCGAGCGCGAGCACGATCAGCACGACCCGCGTCAGCCGATGCGATGATCCGGCGTCATCCATAGGCGGGATGCTAGGTGCTCGGTTACCATGACCAGATGGCAGACACGGAAGGCCACACCCCGAGGGACGGATCCCGCGGCGGCGGATCGGACCCCGCCCGCGTCAAGCGGTCGCTCGCGTATCCAGCGCCCGTCGAGCGTCTGCTGGCCGAGCTGACAAGGCTCCCGGGCATCGGCAGGCGGAGCGCAGAGCGGCTGGCCTTCCACGTCCTGAAGCACGATCGTGAAGACGCCGACCGCCTCGCCCAGGCGATTGCCGACGTGAAGCGGGCCATCGGGCATTGCTCGGTGTGCTCCAACCTCACCGAGGCCGACCCGTGCCCGATCTGCTGCGACGATGCGCGCGACCGCGGCACGGTGCTGGTCGTTGAGCAGCCGAAAGACCTGATCGCGCTTGAGCAGGCGGGCATGTACCGCGGGCTCTACCACGTGCTGCTGGGGAGCCTGAGCCCGCTCGACGGCGTGGGCCCCGAGGACCTGACCCTGGCCGAACTGGTGGAGCGAATCAGAAAGCCCGGGGCCAACGCGGGAGGCGTGCGCATCACCGAGGTCATCCTGGGAATGAACCCGACCGTCGAGGGTGACGGCACCTCGCTCTTGCTCATGGACCGCCTCGCCGGCACAGGCGTGACGATCAGCAGGCTCGCCCGGGGCCTGCCCGCGGGCTGGTCGATGCAGCTGGCGAGCAAGGCGGTGCTTGCCGATGCGATCGAGGGCCGGGTGCGGGTGGCGGAGCCCTAAGCGTGTCGATGCACTTCAACCAGTCGCAGTCGATGAAGCTCGGCCAGTCGATGAAGCTGGCGCCGCGGGTGATCCAGTCGATGGAGATCCTGCAGCTGCCGCTCGCGGAGCTGGAGGAGCGCATCGAGCAGGAGCTCGAGGGCAACATCACGCTCGAGCTCGCCGAGCCCGAGCGCGACGAGCTGGACGCGCCCGAGCGCGCCGACGACCACGCCGATCACGACCCCGAGAGCGACAGCTTCGAACGCCTCGACGAGTTCACGAGCGACGTGCCCGACATCGTGGAGAACGAGTTCGACTCGTCAGCCGCGGCCGACCGCTTCCGCGAGAGCGACACGGGGCGGGCGAGCTCGCGCCTCGAAGGCGAGCCCGACGCACGAGCCGAGGCGATGGCCCAGGCCCCCGCGCGCCAGGGCACGCTCCAAGACCAGCTCATGGACCAGTGGCGACTGGCCGACGTCGACGAGGCGACGCTCAAGGCGGGCGCACTCCTCATCGGCTCCCTCGATGAGGACGGCTACCTCAGGGTCCCGCTGTCAGAAGTCGCCGAGAAAGCACCGGCGAACCTGGGCGTATCCGAAGCGATGCTGGAAGACGCGCTGGGTGCGGTGCAGCTCCTCGTCGCCCCGCCCGGGACCGCCGCCCGCGATACGCGAGAGTGCCTGCTGCTCCAGCTCGACGCGATCGAGGACGAGCCCGGGGAGCGCGACGCCGAGCTGCTCGCGCACGTGCGCACGTTGATCGAGTCGCACCTCGACGACCTGTCGCAGAACCGTCTGCCCAAGATCGCCGAGGCGACGGGGCTCTCGATGGACGGCATCAAGCACGCGATGGAGTTCATGCGTCGCCTGAGCCTCGCCCCGGCCCGTGCGCTCGCGCCGACGCGGAGCGAGTTCGTCATGCCCGACGCCGTCGTCGAGTACGACGAGGAGCAGGACGCCTACATCGCCTATCTGACCGACCGGCGCCACGCCAATCTCCGTGTGAACCAGGAGTACGCGAAGCTCGCGCAGGACAAGAGCCTGGAGAAGAAGGACCGCGATTTCGTGCGCACGAACGTGGCCAACGCGCAGTGGCTCATCGACGCTGTTAACCAGAGGGCGAGCACCGTGCTCCGGGTTCTGCGGGTCGTCGTCGACGCCCAGCGGGACTACTTCGACTACGGGCCCGAGCAGCTCAAGCCCCTGCCCATGACGCAGGTCGCCGAGCAGCTCGGTGTGCACGTCGCGACCGTGAGCCGCGCGGTTGCGGACAAGCACGTCCAGACCCCCCGGGGCATCGTGCCCCTGCGGGGCTTCTTCACGGGTGGTCTCGCGACCGAGTCGGGCGAGGAGGTCAGCTACGACGCGGTCAAGGCCGCCCTGCGCGAGATCGTCGACGCCGAGGACAAGGCCAAGCCCCTGTCCGACGACGCGCTCGCCAAGGCCCTGAAGGACCGCGGCATCGAGATCGCGCGACGGACCGTCGCAAAGTACCGGGGCCAGCTCGACATCCCGAGCGCCCGACTCCGAAAGACCTTCGAGTAGACTCACTCGGAGGGAGGACCCCGCATGAAGATTGTGACCATCTCGCTGTGCTGCGCGATCGCCGCCGGTTCGTCGCTTGCCCAGCGCCTGAGCGTCGTCGGCGTCGACGTGATCGACATCGGATCCGGCACCATCCTCGAAAATCGCGTCATCACGGTCGTCGACGGCACGATCGAGGCGGTGACCGACAACATCGCGATCGACGCCCGCGACCGTGTCATCGACGGGCGAGGGCTGTACGCCATGCCCGGGCTGATCGACAGCCATGTCCACCTCTCCGCGTCGCCCGAGACCTTCGCGCCGCTGCTGCTCGCTCATGGCGTCGTGCTCGCGCGAGACCTCGGCGCCGATACCGAGTACATCCTCTCCCTCCGCGACCGGATCGGGCAGGGCTCGTTGACCGGGCCCGACCTGCTGGTGACCGGCGCGATCATCGACGGCAACCCGCCCGTCTGGCCCTTCAGCGAGGCCGTCGAAACGCCCGAGGAGGCCCGCGCCGCTGTCCGCAAGCTCCACGAGGCGGGCGTCGATCAGATCAAGCTCTACAGCAAGCTCGACGCCGACTCGTTCCGCGCCGCGTGCGACGAGGCCAACAAGCTGGGCCTGATGACCGTGGGGCACGTGCCTCCCTCGGTCACGCTCTGGGAGGCCGCCGAGGCGGGCATGCGCACCATCGAGCACATGACCGGCGTGCCCGAGGCGGTCGAGATCCCGGGGCGCACGCGCGACGACCGCTCGCTCATCGAGCAGGCGATCAATCCCTGGCCCCGCATCGACGGGGCGACACCCGAGGCGATCGCCGCGATGGCAGAGCGCGCCGCCGCCACCGGCGTCGTCCACTGCCCGACACTCGTCGTCTACGACGGCATCATGCAGGCGGGCGACCCCGACCCCGACGACCCCCGCCTGCGTTTCATCCCCGAGTCGATGATGCAGTTCTGGTCGATACCCGGCTACGAGGAGGGCGCCGCCGTCTTCCGCGAGTACCGCCCCATGATGACCCAGGCCCTCGCCGCTCTGCACCAAGCAGGCGTGACCATCATCGCAGGCACCGATCTGGCCAACCCCTACGTCTTCGCGGGGTCGAGCCTGCACGACGAGATCGCGAACCTCACCGAGGCGGGCATGACCAACACCGAGGCCCTGCAGGCCGCAACGCTCATCCCCGCGCTGGTCTTCGGCGTCGATGACCGATTCGGCAGCATCAAGCCGGGTGCCGACGCGTCTTTCGTGCTGCTCGCCGGCAACCCGCTCGACGATCTCGCGAACCTCGATTCGATCGAGGCGGTGATCCACAAAGGCGAGTATCTGAACGGGGTCAGGCTCGACAAGCTGAAGTCCTTGGCGCTCGCGGAAGCCACTGCTTCCAGGATCGAGAACACCCGCCGGGTCGACTCCGCGGAACTGTGGGAAGCCAAGGGCATCGCGATCGAGGGCGAGGTCGTGACCACGGGCGCGTACGCACTGAAGTGGGGTGAGTTCGACGCGGGCACCGAGACCTTCACGCTCACCCGCACCGACGAGGGGCTCAACCTCTATGTGCACTTCAACCCGGCGGGGGGCATGCAGCCCCCGGCTCTCACGGTCTACGAGCTCTCGCCCGATCGCGAGCCGATCGCCGCCAGGCACGTCCCGCTCCGCAACGCGACGTACGACGCCCGCTACAGCTTTGGCGCCGACGCGATCACCGCCGTCAAAGGCGACGACACCCAGTCCCTCGACCGCAACACGGGCACAATCCCGAGCGGGCCCAACACCTCCGTCGAATTCTTCACCCTTGAAAGACTGGGCCTGGCCATCGGCGACTCTGTCGAGGGCGAGCTCGCGTCCTTCGGATTCCCGGGCTGGCAGCTCAGCACCACGCCCGTCGTCATCGAGCGCACGAGCGAGGCGACCTACCGCTCGACCATGACCGCCGAGTTCGGCCAGATGACCGCCGAGGTCACCCTGGGCGACGACGGCTTCCCGATCCAGAGCACCCTGACCATGCCCTTCGGCACGCTGAAGTCCGTGCGGGAGTAGCTGCTATCTCATCCCCGCCAGCTTGCGCACGGTGAAGTCGAAGTTTCGCACCATGTGCGCGTGGATGGCATAGACCGCGGTCACGTAGCCCGCGGCAGCGACGAACGAGCCGATGATCAGGCTCACGCGCGCCGCGCCCAGGCTCGGGCGTTCGCTGAGGGTGCCCAGGAAGCCGCTCTGCGGGTCGACCATGGCGCGCACGGCGCTCGCCGGGCTGAAGGCCGCCAGCGCCGGGCCGATCGTCGGGATGCTGTCCGCCGACAGGAACCCGCAGAGTCCGAGCGAGCCGGCGACCACCGCGATCACGCCCACCGCCGCGATCACCGAGGCGAGTGTGCCCTTGCTCCGAAGCGAGAAGTTCAGCCCGATCATCACGCAGCACGCGATGAACGCCACCGCGATCACGCCCGAGACCAGCACCGACTCGGGCAGCACCACGGGGAAGTCGATCGGGGTCTGCCCGACCGTGCCCGAGACCACCGCGGCGTCCCACTCCTGCACGCCGCCCAGCCAGGCGTAGCCCCCCGCGATCCCGATGGTCACGACGGGCACCAGGATCAGAGGCAGCAGGTAGGTGATCAGCCCGCGGAGCTTGCCGTTCAGGTATGCCGAGGCGGTCAGGGGTGTGGTGAGCAGCAGGTCGAGCGTGCCGTCCTCGCGCTCGCGGCTGATCGCGGTCGCGCTCATGTTGATCGCGACGAGCGTGGTGACCGCCAGCTCGCCCAGCACGGTCGTGGCGAGCGCGAGGCGGAACGAGTCGGCTGTCATGCTCCCGGTGTGATACATCACCACGAGCCCGATGCCCCACGCGAGCCCGAGGGCGACGAACGACCACCGCGCAATGATCCGTGCGAGTGTCGAGTTCCTCGCCGCGGCCTCGCGCCACGCGACCGGGTTGTTCCAGACCTGACGGGGCGCGCGGTGCTCCTCGCCGTCCTTCACCGATCGGTTCATCAGCCGCCGGTGCAGCGGGACGGAGCTCGATCCGCCCGCCATCGTGGCGAGCCCGCCCGCGCGCACCGTGATCGCGCTCGCCGCCATCATCACCAGGCTCAGCCCCAGGCTGCCCACGCACCACGCGGTCACGGGCGTCGCGAGCACGAAGCGGCCCACCGCAGAGAGCGACGGGTCGTGGATGTCCGCCCGCGGGTAGTTCGTCGGCTCGAGCATCGCGTTGAGCGCGAGGAACGGGTTGATGGCAGTCATCCAGGTCACGCCCTGCCCGGTCTCGCCTGCTCCGAGCCCCGCCTGGACGAGCCAGCGGTCGAGCCCGATCGTCACGGCGAGGTAGCTCACGACCGTGACGTAGAACGCGAACACCGCGCGCCGCCCCACGACGCGGCTCGAGCTCAGCGCGATCGCGATCGAGCCCACCAGCGTCGCCGCCGAGCCCGCGATCAGGTACGCCGCGAAGATCGATCGCCCGGGCACGCCGCCGTAGTACTGCGTGAGCGCGAAGAGCGGCAGCGAGCACGCCAGCAGCGCGAGGATGAAGAAGAGCCGACCGAACAGGCTGCCCATCACGATCTGCCCGGGCGTCATGGGCGTGGTGAGCAGGATGTCCCACGTCCTCGGGCTGGCCTCCTGCGCGATCGCTCCGGCCATGAACACCGGGGCCAGCACACAGATCAGCCCAATCTGGAGGTAGGCGATCAGCGCGAACGAGCTTGCGCCGGCCGCCGCGAGCGCCCGGTAGTCCGCCACGCCGCTGCCGCTGTCGGTGTTGATCAGCAGCAGCCAGAGCAGGACCAAGATCATCGCGCCGAGGTAGAGCGCCCGGATGTAGAGGTGCCGCCGCCGCCGCGACCCGCCCTGGACGAGCCGGACCGTGATCGGGTTGATCGGCCCGAGCCGGAGCAGGTATCGGAGAATCGCGGGCATGGGCGGATCCTATTCGCCGGGGCTGTCCATGCACCGGATACGGCCGAGGGCAGGCAGGGAGTTCGCGTCCGCTGCGATCGAGCGAGCTCAATTCAGACAACTGTATTCGAAATGTATGAGTCCCCTCGTGCTCGGTACACGCAGGTGCGATCATCTCAATGTCACGATGAGTGTGTGCCCCTCGCGGGCATCGCCGAGCCGGAGGGGCCGCCGCTGAGCCACGGCCTGATCAACACGACACGACTGGGCGGCATTCGACGCCCAGGGGCTCATGGGCGGCGAGCCCAGACCACGAGTACCTCCAAAAAACCATCCGGCCCGCTTTCACGGGCCGGATGATCCACAGGTTAGAGAGAGACAGAAACAAAGAGAGACAGTTGCTCGTCCCCACGGGTCGCAGTCCCAAAGACGAGCAAACCCGCGGCCGGCCGGTGAGCCGGCCGCGAGAGAGACAGAGAAATCAGGTTCAGCGGCGACGACGGGCCGCGGCCAGGCCACCGAGGCCGAGCAGGGCAGCCGAAGCCGGAGCCGGGACGAAGCTGACGGTCAGCTTGTTGATGCCCTCGGCGGTCGAGTCGGAGGTGACGTCGA
>JANQQZ010000153.1 GCA_028284805.1 Phycisphaerales bacterium | reverse complement strand
GGTGGGGCTGTTGGTTCGGTCATCGGGTGGACGCTACGCGGTCCGGACGCTTCTCGGCGATCACAACGGGGGATTCGCGGGATTCTGGCGGGATCGACGCGCTGCGGACGGTCGCGCCGTGGTGTGTTCGTAGCGGCTCGGCGAGGGCGGCGTGCGGCCCCGCGAGGACGAGGCGGCCCGGGCTTGTGATGCGGTGCCAGAGATCGGTGGGGCTCTGCGGCGGGACGAGCGGGGTGACGACGATGGATTCCGCGGCGCCCGCGGGCTCGGCGGTGACCGTGGATCGCCCGAGGCGTTCGTGCGCCGCGTTCGGGGCGGGGTAGCGGGCGCGCGCGAAGGCGACGGACTGGGCGTCGGTCTCGAAAGCGGTGACGGCGCCCGAGGGGCCCACGTGCTCGGCGAGCGCCGCCGTGAGGGCGCCGGTGCCCGCACCGAGGATGACGACGCGGTCGCCCGGTCGGACGGTTTCGATCGCGGCGGCGGTGAGGTGCCGGAAGGGCGGGTCTTCGGGTTCGAGATCGGCGAATCGGCGGTCGCGGGTGGCGCGGATGCGCATCGCGGCCCGGGTGGGCGGGGTGTTCGCGGGGAAGGTCACCACGAACTCGAGCTGGCCCGGGCCCTCGGGGGCGAGGGCTTTCGCGAGGGTGATTCGGCTGAGCGGGCGGTAGGTGACGGCGTCGTCGGTGGTGATGACGCCCGGTGGGCTGGCGAATGCGGCGAGGGCGTCGCGCCATCGGGCGAGGGCGTCGGCGGCGCGATCGGCGATGGTTCGCGTTCGTCGCTTGGAGGGCCAGATGCGCTGATTGGGCTGGGCGGAGCGCGAGGGCTTCATGTGGCGTGCTCGAAGAGCGAGGGCTGTGCCCGTGAGCGAGGAGCAGCGACGGGGATCCAGTCGGTCGGTTCGATCTGATCGGTGACGGTGACGGGTCTTCCGAGCGGGGCGTGGGCGTCGAGGGCGCGCTGCGGGGTGTTGCACTGGCGGGAGAGGTGGAGCAGGACAACGCGGTCGGCGGGGTCGATCGCGCGGGCCGCGTCGGCGGACTGCTGGTTGGAGATGTGCCCTCGCCCCGACATGATGCGTTCCTTGAGGAAAGCGGGTCGGCCCGAGGCGTGCTGGAGCTCTGGGCAGTAGTTGCTCTCGATCGCGAGTGTGCCGACGCCCTTGCAGGTATCGATGAGCTCCGGGGTGGCGCGTCCAAGGTCGGTGGCATAGGCGAGCGAGGCATTCGGCGCGTCGATGCGGAATGCGGTGACGCCCTCTTCGTCGTGCGCGAGGCGGACGGGGGTGAGGGTGAGGCCTTCGCCCAGGTCGATGGGGTCGTCGTCGAAGGGGCGGAGGTGGTCGGGGCGTCGGAGGATGGTTCGGGCCTGGGTGTTGTGGGTGATGTGGTAGCGGATGCGGGTGTTGGCGAGGTCGGCGTTGGCCCAGCCTCGGTGGCAGTGGTCGGTGTCGAAGTGGGTGACGAGGATGTGGTCGATCTGGTCGGGGCGGACGCCTGACTCGGTGAGCAGGCGACGCGTTCTACGCGGGGAGAGGCCGCAGTCGAGGAGGATCGCGCGGGTGGTGACGCCTGCGCCCACGGTGAGCAGGGCGCAGTTGCCGGCGGACCCCGAGGCGAGCACTTTGAGACGGAGCATGGCTAGCCGCCCCTGGCTTTCTTGGTGGCGCCGCCGCAGATGGGGCGTTTGGCCTGCTCGATGAACTCGCGGAGTTCGGCGACGGCAGGCGAGGTCGCGGCGAGATCGGCGAGGGCGTCGAGCAGTTCGGCGCGGGGCAGGTCGGCGCGGAGCATAGAGCTGACGGCCTGCTTCAGAGCGTTGATGTCGTCGGCGGGGATGCCGTTGCGTCGGCAGCCGACGAGGTTGACGCCTCCGACGCGGTTGTTGATGAAGGCTGTGCAGAAGGGCGGGAGGTCGTTGGAGATGGCGACACCTCCTCCGAGCATGGCGAGGCGTCCGACTCGGGTGTGCTGGTGGACGAGGCAGCCCCCGCCAAGGGTGGCGCGGTCTTGGACGGTCGCGTGCCCGCCCAGCAGGGCGCCGGAGACCATGACGACGTCGTTTCCGACCTGGCAGTCGTGCCCCGCGTGGGAGGAGGTCATCATGAAGACGCGGTCACCGATGCGGGTGGGGGTGTGGTCGTTGGAGGCGGCGTGAACGGAGGCGTGCTCTCGGATGAGGCAGTCCTCGCCGATGGTGACGCCGGCGGTGACGGAGTCGGGGCCGAACTTGTAGTCCTGGGGCTCGAAGCCGATGGCGGCGAAGGGGTAGACGCGGGTTCGGTCACCGATGGTGACAGGGCCTGTGACGTGACACTGGGCGATGAGCTGGACACCTGCGCCGAGGATGACGGGGCCCTGGACGATGCAGTAGGGGCCGATGGTGACGTCGTCGGCGAGTCGGGCTTCGGGGTCGACGATGGCGGTGGGGTGGACGGCGGGCATTGGAGGGATGGTAGAGGCGGTGGGCAATTGGGAATGGGCAACGAGATTTTGGCTCTAGAGTTGTGCGTGGACGGGTTGCGTGTTCGTGATCTTGGACGGATGGGGTATGCCGGGGCGTACGCGGAGCAGGTGCGGGCGCTGGAGTCGGTGATCGCCGACCGCGAGCGGGGGGCACGGGTCGGCGATTTGCTGTTCGTCGAGCACGATCCGGTGATCACGGTGACGCGGCGCGCCGGAGCTGCCGGTCATGTGCTGGCGGACGACGTTCAGCTTGGGAAGCTGAACGTCGAGGTGCACGAGACCGATCGCGGGGGGGACGTGACGTACCACGGGCCCGGGCAGGTGGTGGGCTACCCGATCGTGGATCTCAACCGGGTGAACTGCCGGCTTCACGAGTATCTCCGCCTGCTCGAGCAGACGGTGATCGACGCGATCGGGGCGTTCGGGGTGGCGGGCGTTCGCGACGAGTCGGCGACGGGGGTCTGGGTCGATCGCGGTGGTGTGCTTGCGAAGGTGTGCGCGATCGGGGTGCGGGTGCGTCGGTGGGTGACGATGCACGGGTTCGCGCTGAATGTGGATCCGGATCTGGGGCACTTCGGGCTGATCGTGCCTTGCGGGTTGCACGGGCGGCCCGTGACGAGCCTGCGCGAACTCCTGGGGGACGGGTGCCCGTCGATGGAGGATGTGCGCGGGGAATTGGGCGCGAGGCTTGGCGCGTCGCTCGGGTCGATGGCCGAGGCGGCGGATCGGCTGCGGGGCGCCTCGGGCGATCAGGGCGAGCCGAGCGTTCCGGGGGGGAGCCAGAGGTAGTAGACGCCAGGGCCTGTGGTCCGCTCGATCGTTGGGACGGGCCAGGTGGGCGTGCTCGTCGTCGTGTGGTCGGACGCGGTAACACCTGCGTAGGGCGTTGCGGGCGCGGCCCGCGTGCGGTGGAGCTTGACGAGCTTGGCGCGGTCGAGGCCCGCGAGGTCCTTGGCGGTGTCGAAGGCTTCGGGGATGCCTCCGAGTTCGTCGATGAGCCCGGCTTCGAGGGCTTGGCGTCCGGTGAAGACGCGGCCGTCGAGGGTGGTGTCGGGGTCGGCGATGTCGGGTCGGCGTTCGAGGACGAGCGATCGGAACTGGTCGTAGAAGTCGTCGACGAGCGACTGGAGGATGGCCTGGTGCTCCGGGTTGACGGGCACGACGGGGCTGGCGAGGTCCTTGTTGGGGCCGCTCGTGATGGAGTTCGAGGTGATGCCTATGCGCCCGAGACCTTCGGCGGCGTTGATGCTGGGGATGATGACTCCGACGGAGCCTGTCACGGATGAGGGCTGGGCGAGGATGGTGTCGCCCGCCATGGCGACGTAGTAGCCTCCGCTGGCGGCGACGTTGCCCATGCTGACGACGACGGGCTTTCCGGTCTCGTCGCGGAAGTCTTGCAGGAGTGCGTGGAGTGTCTCGCTGGCTCCGACGCCGCCGCCCGGTGAGTCGATGCGGAGCAGGACGGCCTTGATGGAGCGTTCGCTCTTGGCGTGTCGGAGCATGAGCGCGAGGTCGTCGATGCTGGCGGTGGGTCCGAGACCGAAGCCGGTGGGGCCTATGACGCCGACCAGATCGATCTGTGCGACGCTGTCGGGGGCGCTGCGGCTGCCGAGCACGGCGGTCTCTCGGACGGGCCCTTTGGCGTCGTCGAGGTTGATGGTGATGGTGTTGGGCAGGCAGCCCCCCATCATGATCGCGAGGGTGAGCGTCAGGAGTGCGAGCGGTGTTCGTGTCATGGGGTGAGGGTACTGTGGTCGGGAGGGCTGCGGATGATGGGCGGGCATATGCCGGTGCTGCTGGACGAGGTGCTGGAACTGCTCGGGCCCGGTGCCGGGGATCGGTACGCGGATCTGACGGCCGGTCTCGGCGGGCACGCGTCGGCGGTGGCGGGGCGCGTGGGTCGCGACGGGCTTGTCGTGCTCAACGACCTGGATGGCGGGAACCTGGAGCGGGCCTCCGCGAGGGTGTCGGCCGAGCACACGGGCGTGGAGGTGCGGTCGCGTCGGGGGAGCTTCGCGGAGTTGCCTTTCGATCCTGCGTTCGAGGGGGTGTCGTTCGATTGCGTGCTGGCGGACCTGGGGTTCGCGTCGAATCAGGTGGATGATCCGGGTCGGGGGCTCAGTTTCCGGGAGGATGGGCCCTTGGACATGCGGCTCGACCCGGAGGGGCCCGTGACGGCGGCGGAGTTGGTGAACGAGACTCCCGAGGCGGAGCTGGCGGACCTGATCTACAGGTACGGGGAGGAGCGGGCGAGCCGACGGGTGGCGTCTGCGATCGTGCGCCGGAGGCGGGAGCGGCGGTTCGAGCGGACGCAGGATCTGGCGGATGTGGTGCGGAAGGCGGTGCCCGGGGCGGGCCGTCAGCGGATCGACGGGGCGACTCGGACCTTTCAGGCGCTGCGGATCGCGGTGAACGGGGAGCTCGAGATGCTGGAGTCGCTCCTGCTCTCGGTCGAGACGGGGGCGAGGGCGGCGGCAGAGGGGCGCCCGGGGTGGCTGGCGCCTGGCGCGAGAGTGGCGCTGATCTCGTTTCACTCGCTGGAAGATCGGCCCATCAAGCGGGCGTTTCAGGCGATGGAGCAGGCTGGGCTGGGGGAGCGGTTGACACGGAAGCCCGTGGTGGCAGGGGTGGCGGAATCGGAGGCGAATCGGCGAGCGAGATCGGCGAAGCTGCGGGGGTTTCGGGTGATCGGGGGCGGTTGAGAAAGTGTGGGCGTGTGCGTGCTCGCGGGCCGATAGGGAACCAATGCGGGGCGGTGTGCCGCCGCGGGTGCGGGGAGATCTCTCGGCGGGGGTCGGCACGGATGCCGGCGTGCCGGGGCAGGCCAGCGCAGGGACGCGTCGTGACGAGAGAACAGAAGCTCGGTCTGATCGCAGGTTTCACGGTGGTGCTGCTCTTTGGGGTGCTGCTGGCAGACCACCTGTCGCGTGCGCGGACGGAGCCTCTGATCGCGGCGGATGAGGTGGACGAGCCGCTGGTGATCCCGACGGTCGAGACGCCTGCTCGGGTCGGTGCGGAGACGCTGCCGACGCGGCCTCGCGTGACTGTGACCGAGCCTGGCGGGTCCACGATGGATCCTGTGCCTGCTCGTCCACAATCGGCGCGTCTTTCTGAGCCGGCGGTTGCCGATCGCGGGGCGTCGGAGGGGCTGAGCATCGATTCGATCTTCGAGCGGATGCCGCCGCGGGTCGGGCCTCGGCAACCAGTCGACGTGCCCGGGTTCGTGCGTGTGGAACAGGCCGAGCGGTTGCCCGTGCGCGAGCCGGTGCGTGAGGTGACGGGTCCGGGCGAGCGTTCGCGGACGCACGAGGTGAAGGCGGGCGATTCGCTCTTCCGGATCTCGGAGCGGTACTACGGCAACGGTCACCTGTGGCGCAAGCTTGCGGAGCGGAACCGCGGCGTGGTGGGGGCGGATGGTGGCGTCCGTGTTGGGGCGGTGCTGACGATCCCTTCGAGGGCGGTGCTGACTGGTGAGCCGGCATCCTCTTCGGTGGCGACATCGGTCCCGACGACGGTCCCCGAGGAGCGGACGTACACCGTGAAGTCGGGCGACACGCTGAGTGAGATCAGCATGAAGCTGCTTGGTACGACCAGGCGGATGGATGAGCTGATCGCTATGAACCGCGACCAGATCCGCGACGCGGACGACATCCGCGTGGGCATGAAGCTGCGGTACCGGGCTGGGCCCTCGGCGTGAGTGTCCGAGCGGTCGCCTCGCGGTGGAGCTGGACGGGGCGTGCGATGCTGCTTGTTGCGAGTGCGGGGATGATCGGGCTGGCGTTGCTTTCGCTCCGTCAGCAGCGGCTCCAGGCGATGCACGAGCTCTCGGCGT